>CAYFUB010000155.1:0-16042 GCA_964346195.1 uncultured Pirellulales bacterium | reverse complement strand
ATCCAGGAGATCAAGCAGTCCCTGCCGAAAGCTCGGTCGGCGATCCTCAGCCCGGGGGCCGAGGCGGGCGGTG
Source organism: uncultured Pirellulales bacterium (assembly GCA_964346195.1). Taxonomy (GTDB): domain Bacteria; phylum Planctomycetota; class Phycisphaerae; order Sedimentisphaerales; family Anaerobacaceae; genus PLanc-01. Next base: position 15,969 of record CAYFUB010000155.1, on the reverse strand, counting down.
CCGGATAACCTGGCGGTCAGTGCCTACCCTTGCTCTCCAATCTCCTCAAGCGCCCCCTGAACGGCTCCGCCCAGCTCTCCCACGTGCGGCAGCGCCCGCTCGGGCCACTGGTCCCGGCCGTTGACGTTCGCCTGTCCGTACAGTACCATGCTGCCAGCGTGAAGATGCTTGGCCGGAAGGGGACAACATGGCAAACGCGAAACATCTGGCGATTCTCAAGGAGGGCGTATGGGTGTGGAATAAGTGGCGCAAGCAGAACCAGAATCGTGATGTACAGCCAGACCTCAGGGGCGCGGACCTACACAGGGCGAACCTCAGGGAGGCGAACCTCGGATGGGCGAACCTCCGCGCGGCGCGCCTCAGCGGGGCGAAGCTCAGCGGGGCCGACCTCCGCAAGGCGAACCTCTACAGGGCGAACCTCCACGAGGCGGATCTCGAAGATGCGGATGTCCGACACGGACAGCTTTCCAAATCTAGTCTGACGAGCGCCAAGTTGACCGGTGCCAAACTGTACGCCACGGCCAGAGACGACTGGATCATTGAGGGTGTCGAGTGCCGATACGTCTTCTGGGATGCAAAGGGTAGAATTCGTTCCCCCAAAGACCGAGACCTTGCGCCGGGCGAATTCGAGAGCATCTATCGGACTCTCCCGACCATCGAGTACATCTTCCAGAACGGCATGTCGCCGATGGATCCGCTCATTATGGACCGCGTGGTCCAAGTCATCCGCGAGCAGAATCCCCAGTACGATATCCAGATCGACTCGATAAATGCACGCGGGCTGGCCCCGTCCATTAGGTTCACCGTACAGCAGGAGGAGCACAAGGAGCCGGCCCTGGTGGAAGTTACCCGCCGCTACGACAGCTATGTCGAGCGACTGGAGGCTGATAAGGTCCGTCTTAGTGCCCTGCTCGCCCAATCGCTTGAGAACAATCGCCTGCAAACATTCCTGTTGTCCGGGGCCGTGGAGCGGATCGGGGACAACATACACGCGGAAGCCGGGGCCACCGTCGCCACGCGTGGAGCCAGCATCAACATCGACCAGCACGTCGAATACATCACCAACCTGCGGGACACCATTGCAGCACAGCCGGAAGACAGCCCGACCTTCGCCAAGGTCGCCAAGAAGACGGCCCTGGACATCATCGGCAGCGCCCTGAAGGATGTCGCCAAGGGGCAGGTCAAGAAGGCGGCTGAGCAGATCATCGAGTTGGGCAAGAACTTAGGGCCGGTGATCGTCAAGACGGCGGCGTATGCGTTCTTCAAAAACATGATGCAGGGCGGATAGGCACGCCCCGCTACTCCTTATCTTCCAGCTCCGCCAGCCAGCCCTGGACTGTCTGTATCTGCGGCCGCGCCCCCATCTTCGTGTACAACTCCAGAGCCTTCTCCCAGTACTTTCGGGCCTGCTCCAGGTCCCCGCGGGTCGCATAGACAAGCCCCAGATTCCCGTAGGCATTGGCCGAGCCTTCCAGCCAGCCCAGCTTCTCATCGAGCTCCAGGGCCCTACGATACATCCGCTCAGCCTGCCCCAGGTCGCCGCGGGTCCCATAGACATTACCCAGATTCACGTAGACATTGGCCACGCCATCCAGCCGGCCGAGGTTCTCATCGATCTCCAGGGCCTTTCGAAACATGTGCTCGGCCTGCCCCAGGTCCCCGCGGGTCGCATAGACAATCCCCAGATTCACGTACTGGTTGGCCATGCCTTGAAGCGAGCCGAGCTTCTCATCGAGCTGCAGGGCCTGGCGATGCATCTGCTCGGCCCTGTTTAGGTCGCCGCGGGTCCTGTAGACAACCCCCAGATCGCCGAGTGCGACGGCGCGATCCGCATCATCTCTCGCCAGTTCCATGGTCCGCCAGAAGTCGCGTTCCGCGTCGGCAAGTCTCCCCTGTAACCGATGGATCTTCCCTCTGGAGTTAATGGCAAAACGATTGTTCGGCTCGACGGCGAGTATCGCGTTGATGGCTTCTTTGGCTGTGGCAAACTCCCCTCTCAGGTAGGCGACTGCAACGATTTCGCGGTTCAACTCGACTCGCTCATCTCGAAGGCGTGTCTCCTCGCCTCGAAGCCTCTTGTCCTCCTGCAGGAGTACCCCCAGCAGTTTCCCTGTATCGCCACTCGCACGGATCTCGCGGATGGCTTCGGCGGCCTCGAGGCTGCCGCCCTGGGCCTCGAGTTCAGCAATGCGTCTGATTGCGGCCGTCAACTGTTCTGTCAGATCCTCCTTCTCGCGCTCGCTCTGCGAAAGTCGCTCTTCGAGCCGTCCCTGCATTTTCGATGCCGCCATCGCCCGTGTGACAAGCGCGTCTACGTCGATCTGGGGCGCCTCGACGTATGTGCCATGAGGCCCCACCACAATATTGTCGTGCCCGCCGACGGCCATGGCGACACTGTTCGAATCCGCGACGGCAGCAGTACCGTTGACATCCGGGATGGTTCGCGCCGTGGGCCCCGCACCGCTGGGCCACAGTTGAACCATGAGCGGGATGGCTATGCCGGAAATTATTGCCACGCCCACACCCAGGATAGCAATCCGGTGGCCAGTCGAGAGATCTTTCCATTTCTTCCCGAACACACGCCCAAACAGTCTCTTCTGTGACCGTTTCGCTGCCATCCGCAGGTCCCGTATGTCACGACGGATTTGCCATGAGTCTGTATCCGTTGCCGTCGGACAGAATCAATCGGGCACAACAACATCGTATCTGGGTTGGTATCCCCGATGCCAATACTGCTGCCATAACTCCTCCAACTCCACGACGGCGACGTGAGTATCGACGTAACTCAGATTGATGGCACGCCTGTGTCGGGCGATACAATATCTGTGCATACTCGCTATCGAGCCGTTATCGCCATCGAAGGAGTTGGAGGGCGGCGGATCGGTACTCCTGGGCCACGCGTCGACCCACATCCCATCACCAAATAAAGGAACATCCGGCCGGGCATCAGAGAAGTTCTGGTAGTAACGGCCATGTTCCGGATTGCTCGTCTCAACCTGATAATATCCGGTCGGCTGAAGCCATGAATTGATGGTGTAGCTTCCTTCGGCATAGCTATTGCCAACGCCACCCCACCAGAAGGCCCAGGACCGAATAGCGGTGCCCCGCTGCAAAGAGTGGCCATCAGCCCGCTCCGTCACGGACGGGCAAATGATGATTTGCATGACACCTTCGAAGGCGGCCTGGGGGTCCTTCTCGTATAGCTCGTCCCCGAGAAACGGTGCGATCAAATGGAACCAATAGGGGTTGCCGGGCCCACCCACTCCCATGACTTTGCCGTCAAAGTTCTCTGTGTAGCATACCATTGCCAGCGTCTGCTGTCTGAGTTGAGAGGAGCATACAACTTTCTTTGTTTGTTCCCGGACCCTGCTTAAAGCGGGCAACAGAATGGCCAGAAGCAAAGCAATGATGGAAATGACAACCAATATCTCAATCAGGGTGAAAGCGCATCGCCTGTTCATCGCTCACTACTCCTTGTATCCAACCTGTCAACTCTGGCCGGACTCCGACTCATCTCGATCGGCGATTTCTCCCCAGCGAGCGGCCGGCCGCGGCGGGCACAGCGGGCCGCAGAGGCTACCCGCGCCCGGCGCGGCAACTGTTCTATCCCCTTTTCGGAAGGCAGCTTGAGTCTTTTCTTCTTTGCCATTCTTCGCTCCTGAAAAGACTTCGTCAATTTTACGTAACGGCCCGGGAATTGGCAAGGCAAAAAACGGCCTGGGCGAGTCGTCCGTCGCGCCCCTGCGGGGTCTGACGTCCGGGTCCTAAGCCCGTGCGGTGTAGAGGCGGGCCAGCAGGGCGGCGCCTTTGACGGAGGAGTCCTGCTCGTGTACGTACCGGCAGTCGCGCATCCATTTTTGCTTGGCGCGGATGAGCGCGGGATTGACGGCGCCGCCGGTGACGTGAATCGTGTCCGACAGGGGGAGATGCCGCTCGATTTCGCGGAGATGGCCCGCCTGGTATTCGCACAGGCCGCGAACGACGGCGGCGAGAATCTCCTCGCGGGTGGTCTGCCGGGTGAGGCCGAGCAATTCGGCCCGGAGTGGCTCCAGCGAGTAGCGCGAGCCCATCAGCCAGGGGGTGTAGGTCACGCCGCTGTCGCGGTCGAGCCAGGCGTCGATGGCTCGTGGAACGAACTGCTCGTAAAACTCCCGGTCGGCCATTTCGCGGCAGAAGACGCTCCTGAACCATTCGAGGGCCTTGCCGCCGGCGTTCATCACGTGCAGGGTCAGCCAGCGGTTGGGCAGGACGTGGGCGCGGATATTGTAGTTCGGCGACGGCAGGCACTTGGGCAGGCAGACGAGACTGATTTCGCAGGTGCCGTTGACGTTGACGATGTCGCCGGGCTTCTCGACGCCGAGCGAGTAGGCGGCGAGCACGGCGTCGTTGCCGCCGATCAGAACCTGCGGCTCTTTCGCGAACCCCAGCTCGCGGGCGAGCCAGGAGTGGACCGTGCCGATACTATGGTAAGCGGGGACTATCTGCGGCAATCGGTCGAGGGACAGGTCGAAAGCACGGAGGATTTCCTCGTTCCAGGTGCAGTCGTTGCGGACCGTGTTGTAGAGGGCCGTGAGCGAGGCCGAGGATGGATCGATGGCGCAGGCGCCCGTGAGCCAGTGGGCGAGGTAGGTATTGGAATGGCCGAATTTGTGCGTCTGCTCGAACAGGTCGGGGTGGTGGTCTCTGAGCCAGAGGATGCCGGCGAGCGAGCAGCCGCCCGCCACGGGCATATTGCCGGTCGTTTCGAGCAGGCGGTCGAGGCCGACGGTGTCGATGATCCGCCGGGCCTGCGCGCGGGAACGCTGGTCGAGCATGAGGATGGCGGGGTACAGGGCATCACCGTGCTCGTCCATGGCGGTCAGGCCGGGGGTCGTGCCGCTGAGCGAGATGATGTCAACGTCACGGATAGCGTCCGCCATCGTGCGACAGCCGGCGATGAAGGCCTCTTTCCATTTGTGCTGCTCGACGTCGCCCCAAAGGCCGTCGTTGTAGATGTTGATCGTGTAGCTTTGCGAGAACTGGCGGACCGACTGCAACACGTCATCGCTCAGGCGAAAGACGCCCATCTTCATGCTCGTCGTGCCGATATCGACGCCCAAAATCCGCATCGCGCTGACTGCTCCCTGACGCGGGGACATATAATCATTCGCCCCTGCCACTGGTGACTAGGAAACCTTCATTGACCAAGGCCTGCCGGATTTGGTTCACCGCCTCGGTCGATGCGGGCATGAGCGGTTCCCGCGGCCGGCCCCCGCGGAGGCCGATAAGGTCCATCGCCGCTTTGACGCCCGCCACGCCCCACGTTCCGGAGATGGCCTGGCTGAGCCTGATCAGCAGGGCGTTCAGCTCGCGGGCCCGGTCATACATGCCCTGCATGAACAACTGATAAAGCTCCGCGCAAGTATCGGGGACAATGTTGGCGACAGAGAGGACCCCCCCGGCGGCCCCGATATGGAGCGATGAATAGAAGAAATCGGTCGAGCCCGCCAGTACGGAAAACTCCTCGAGGGGATCCAGGCGGGCAAGGAACCGGGCCGGGCCGGTTGGCGAGGAATCCTTGATCCCCACGATGTTCGGGTGTCTCGACAGCTCGATGATGGTCTTGGGCGGTATCTGGACCCCGCCGGCGAACTGCGGGGCGTTGTAGAGCAGCACGGGGACCGACACCGCCTCGGCGATTCGCTCGTAGTAGCGCCGCAGCGCGGGACCATCCATCCGTTTGGCAAAGTAACTGGGGGTCAGAACGCTCACATAATCGAAACCCATCTGGGCGGCGACGCGGGATTTCTCGATGGTCTCCCTCGTTGACTCGCAGCCGGTGCCGACCATGACGACCTTGTCGCCTTTTTCCTGGGCAAAGACCTCCAGGACGAGCAGCCGCTCCTCGTCGGTCAGGCTCCTGGCCTCGCCGTTGGAGCCCAGCGCCAGAAAACCGGTGAGACTGGTCCTGCGCAGCTTGGCCAGGTTGAAGGCGAGGGCATCGAGGTCGGGCATGTCGCCTTCGAACGGTGTCACCACCGGAGCGAAGACGCCCGAGAGTTTCTCTCTCGTGTGATTCATACGGTCATCCCCTTTTGATTTATGATTCAGGATTTATGATTGTTGATTTGGAGAAGGTTGCCTGCGATTTCGAAATCATAAATCTTAAATCGTAAACTCCCCTACGGACTACGGCGGCCTGCGTCCAGGGTGCGGAGAATCTTCTCGACGTCGAACACGCAGCCGGCCCAGGTGCCGCCGCTGATTTGCTGCAGGGCCGCCCACAACCGTGTGTCATCGGGCATGTCGGCATGGGGCGCAAGGTCGGCGCGGGGCTCGCGTCCGGCCAGGATGCGGCTGCCAAGCTCGGGGCTGCGCTGGTCCGTCGGCGTGTCGGCCTCGCCGATCAGATCGACGCTGCCTTCGAGACGCCGGCGATCGATGATGATTTGGATGACGTCGCCGTCGCGGAGTTTGCCGATCGGACCGCCGGCGAGGGCCTCCGGGCCGACGTGGCCGATGCACGCCCCGGTGCTGACGCCGCTGAACCGGCCGTCCGTGATGACCGCCACGTGCTTGCCCCACGAGAGGCTCTTGAGCGCGCCGGTAACCTGGAGCGTCTCCTCCATGCCGCTGCCCAGCGGTCCCGCACAAATGACGGCCATGATATCGCCCGGACGCACGGCGCCCTCCCTGATGGCGTCGATGCCGGCCCGCTCCCCGATGAACACACGCGCCGGACCGACCTTGCGATAGACGCCGTCCGCATCCACCAGCGACGGATCGACGGCCGTGCTCTTGATGGCGGCGCCTTCCGGCGCGAGATTCCCCTGCGGGAGCGTGACCGTGCTCGTGAGCCCGCGCACGCGGGCCTGCGCGGGCGACATGATTACATCCTCCGGCTCGACCCTATCTTTCTGATACAGGACCTCGCGCAGGCGTTTGCGCCGCTCCGACCGCTCCCACCATTCGAGCATGCGTCCCAGGCACTCGCCCGAGACCGTGAGCACGTCAAGGTCCAACAGGCCCATGCCGCGCAGATACAGCATCACCTCCGGCACACCGCCGGCCAGATAGGCGCGCACGGTGGGGTGGCCGACGGGCCCGTTCGGCAGGACGTCCACGAGTCGCGGCGTCCGGCGGTTGACGGCGTTCCAGTCCTCGATTGTGGGCCGGCCCAGACCGGCGGCGTAAGCAATCGCGGGAATGTGCAACAGCAGATTCGTCGAGCCCCCAAAAGCCGCGAAGACCGTCATAGCGTTGCGGATCGACGCGTCCACGAGTATTCGACTGGCCGTCAGGCTACCTTGAGAGAGCCGGACCAGCGCGCGGGCGGAACGTCCTGCAATGTCCAGCCAGACCGGCTGGCCGGAAGGAGCGAGCGCGGCATGTGGCAGAGTCAGACCCAGCGCTTCGGCGACAACCTGCGCGGTCGCCGCCGTGCCAAGGAATTGGCACCCGCCGCCCGCGCTGGCACACGCCCGGCAGGTTATCTGCCGAGCGTATTGGAGGGAGACCTCGCCCTGGGCGAAGCGGGCCCCAATGGATTGAATCGTGCCCAGGTCTTCCCCTTCGGTCGGCGGCAATGTCACCCCGCCCGGCACGATGGCCACGGGCAGGTCGTGCATGGACGCGAGGGCCATCATCATGGCAGGCAGCGACTTGTCACAAGTGGCGATGCCGAGGACGCCCCTGCGTCCGGGGAGGCTGCGGATAAGCCGCCGGAAGATGCTCGCCGCTTCGTTGCGGTAGGCGAGACTATCCATCATTCCCGTCGTGCCCTGCGTCCGTCCGTCGCAGGGGTCCGTGCAGTACCCCGCAAACGGCATGCACTCCAGCGCTTGAAACTCCCTGGCCGCCGCCTCCATCAGCAGCCCAAGCTCATAGTGTCCCGCGTGATAGCCGAGCGCGATGGGCCTGCCGTCGGTCCCGCGCATCCCGCCCTGATGGCTCAGGAGAAGGAATGGCTCGGCGGACACGCGCGCCGGCTCCCACCCCATGCCAACGTCCTGGATCAGCCCGAAGAGGTCCCCGCTCGGTGCATGGGCGAGAACAGCGCCGCTCAGCGGCAGCTCGCCCGCAGCCCCCGGAGCATGGGTCACCACGTCGTACGCGCCGTCGTCACGACCACTCAGAATATCGTCCAACGATATCGATGCGGACATCAATCGGTCTCCTGCCGGAAAAGCCATAGTTTACCAATTGTTCCCGCCTTTGCCAGTCTTTGACCGGATAATCCGGCTCATGCCCGAATCAGGCCTGCAAGAACCTGCAACAAAGTGGCGGCCAAGGCGTCTTTAATCAGGGACGATGTGGCGTAATGAAAGGAGAGAACAGTGAAAGAAGGCGCGATGTACCCTGCCAAGTGTCCGCGCGCGGCTGTCTGTCTCCTGACAGCATCAATTGCGTGGGCCGTTTGCCACGCACAGCGGCCCTCCGAACCGAGGATATCGACAGCGGAGGGGCCGGCGGATGCAAATCTTGTCCCCGATGTCAATTCCGTTGCGTACTGGTGGCAGTGGACCGGGGCCGAGCCCAACCATCCGGACCTGACCGGTCTGCTGTATTGGACGGATAAGGACACCGGCCTGATTCAACGGCGGTTCCTGGCCGGCCCGGTGGCGACGACGCTGCTCACCCGCGAGCAGGGGTTGCAGGCGCCTTATGGTCTGGCCGTCGATCGCCTGCGCAACCGACTTTATTGGGCCGACGCGGGAGCAATCTACAGCGCCCGCCTGGACGGCACCGATATCCGGGTCCTGGTTTCAGGCTTGACCTTCCCGGCGGACCTTGCCCTGCATGTGGCCGTGGGCCGTCTGTACTGGACGGATCGGTCGGCGGGCGTCATCCAGAGACTGGACCTGGAGGAGGGAGAGGTCGAAACGATATTGACCGATGTGTCCGACCCCTACTATCTGGCTCTGGATGTCCGACGGGAGAGGATTTACTGGACCGAATTCAGGAACTCCATCATCAACAGCGCCCGCTGGGACGGAGCCGACCGGCACATCGTCGTGCGCGGATTGCCGCGGGCGCGCGACATTGCCGTGGACCCGCTCGCCCGGAAACTGTACTGGGCCGACCGTGATGCCGCGAAGATCCAACGTACGGATCTGGATGAGCCGGGCCCGGTGGAGGACCTGTTCACCGGTGCCGACGGATTGATGCGGCCCCACGGCCTGGTCCTGGACGTGTTCACGCGTCGGATCTACTGGACCGACACGGACCGGCCCGGCGTATACGGCGGCTTGATGGATGGACAAGACGTGCGTGCCCTGGCAACGGAGGGGCTGGACGGCCCCTGGGGCATTGGCCTGATTACGACGATACCGGATCTGGACATGGATGCGGATATCGATTGGCTCGATTGCCGCGGATTCGTGGCGCATTGGCTTGATGATCGGGTATCCTGGACCACGGGCTGGTGTGCCGGCCGCGACCTGAATGCCGACGGCGTCATCAATCTGCGGGATTTCGCGAAATTTGCACAATCCTGGTCCATCGAGCCAAACTGAGTTGGGCGGCCAACGCCCTTCGTCTTACGCGGGGAGGTCCCAGGCGTCCAGTTGCCGGCCGCAACGGCAGGACTTCTGATACCAGAATGTCTGGGCGCCGCAATCCCGGCAGGACCATTCTCTCTCCTGGGCCTGTAGCCACTCGGCCTTGCCATGTTTCCTGACGTATTCCAGATTCGGCTCCATGGTCCCATGGTGCGGCCACTGGTCGTGCATGAAACCATCGAGCTGCCGGCAGGGGTAATCGTCGCAGAAGCAGCAAAACTCGATGTTCTTCTCTTTCGAGCACCGGCGGAACCTGCATCGTCTGATCGTGTCATCGATGCGCTCGCTTCGGCAGCCATCGCAGTTCGTCGCCCCGCACGCCCCGCAATAAAGGCCGCAAGGACCATATTGTGACTCTTTCATTGCATCTCCTCTTTAGCACAGGTTTCGCGACCTATAACAAACCACGCGTCGGTCATTCGTCTGCCATCCCTGGAATTCGTCAAAGGCGGCACTCCTGCTCCTCGTGGTGTGCGATTCTACCTAAACAAGCCACTTCGTGTCAATCACAGGCTGTGTAGCCGAGGCAAGGGGTTATTCTACTCTTCCGGGAGTCTCGCGGCCCTTTGGAATGGCTGACTGTGAAGGATTCGAGGGCGCAGTTGTGGCGCACTGCCGGATGGCTTCGTTCCCACGGGTCTCCAGCGGCGGCTGCCATCTTCTTGCCTTCCCGCCTGCGCGCGGGGCTTTTTCGTTTCGGTCGGGTTCTCAGGGTTTAGAGAAGGGGGAATCAGGTTTTCGCCGATTCGCGGAGGGTGCTGCCTGCGATAGCATTGAATAAGGAAAGGAGCTTATCATGACCAGAAAATACATTGACTGTAGAGACTATCCTCAGGCAGAAGAGCGATGCACGGTGGCGATCTCGGCGGACAGCGAGGACGAACTCGTGGAGGCGGCCGTGCAGCACGGCGTGAAAGTCCACGGATATGAAGACACGCCGGACCTGAGGCGGGAGATGAAAGCGTCCATCAAGGAAGGCTCGCCGCCGGCCTGAGCGACCACTGCTTTCCAGGAGGGTGTGTGACAAGCCGTGGCCGCAGACCGTTCGAGCGTGCCTTCGGATGTGGAAGGAGTCTGTCCTCGCAGAAATGGACAGACAAGTTCGTGCATGTCACCCGGAGAATGGGCTTCTCACACACCCTCTAAGGTCAGGCCCCGGCGTCCGTCCGCGAGACTGATGACAGGTTATTACTGATTGACTGTTGCCGTGCTCCGTGTTTGATGGGTTTGGCGTGCGTACCTTGCCGCTCCGTGAAGCGGGGTACGGTGCGAACTCTCATCGAGAACAAGGGGGTAAACGGTGAAGAGATATTTCATCCCGGCGGTTCATGTTCCCGTCGAACGGAGATGTTGACATGATCGTCGGATACACGGCGGGCGCCTTCGATCTGTTTCACATCGGGCACCTGAACATCCTCAGGAACGCCCGGTCCATGTGCGACCGGCTCGTGGTCGGAGTCTCGACGGACGAGCTGATCGTGGCCTGCAAGGGCCGGCGACCCGTGGTCCCTTTCGAGGAGAGAATGGCCATCGTGGCGAGTGTCCGGTACGTGGACGCCGTGGTGGTCCAGGAAGACATGAACAAGATGGGGATGTGGGAGAGGCTGAAGTTCGACCTCATGTTCGTGGGGGACGATTGGCAGAACACGCCCCAATGGCGCGAGTACGAGAAGCAGTTCAGCCGGGTCGGCGTGCGCATCATCTATTTCCCCTATACGCAGCATACTTCATCCAGCACGTTGAGAGAGGCGCTGGACAGGCTCAGCTATCGCGAACCGCGCCCGGCATCGTATGAATATGTGGACGGGGCGAGAAGATGATATGCATCGAGGAGATGCGAGCCGTGTGCCAGGAGACGATCACGGACGCGCGGGGCCGGCAGAGATGGAAGGGGTGCTGGTGGAACGTGCGTTTCAGCCGGCACGTCTCGATTTACCTGACCGCCCTGTTCGTCAGGTGGGGTGTCACGGCCAATCAGGTCACAAGCGTGATGCTCGTGACAGGCTTTGGCAGTTTCCTTTGTGCGCTGCCGCACGTGCTGTACCTGAATATCGCGTCGTTGGTCCTGTTCCTGCTGTTCTACATCCTGGATTGCTCTGACGGCGAAGTCGCCCGGTGGACGAAGCGGTGCTCGAATGGCGGTGTGTACCTCGACCATGCGGCCCACGTCGTGTGCAATTGTCCTTTGCTGGCCGCCGCCGCGTTGCATGTGGCCCTGCTCCGGAGAAGTCTCTTCTACGGCATCCTGGCCTTTACCACATTGATGCTGGCTCTGTGGGCGTACTACTTCAAGCTGCTCGTCCCGGCCTTGGCCGGACGAGAGGTCCGCCCGCCGTATTCGGGCGATGAGCTCGTGCCCAACCGGACCCTCGCGGATTCCATCCGGCGCCTCAAATTTCTGTTCGCCGACCCCATTTTCCCGCCGATGGCCGTCGTCGTCCTGATTATTCTCTCGCACTACCGCCAGCAGACTTGCCTGGTCGCGGCGTTCTATGCGCTGTTGTCTTCTCTTTTCCTCAGCGTGTTCTACTTCGTAGTGGGATTCGTCAAAGCGAAACGCACCGGCCTCGATGCGTCCGGCATCTCCGCCGTTCCCGCCGATGCCCCCTGAACTCCGAAACGCGTGTAGTCCCGCAAGAGGGCCTTGTCGGGCCCGTGCAGATACTGGGGTTTCTGCAATTCTTCCACCAGTCTGTGCATGATGATGGGGCTGGCCGTGAGGTCGTTGTTCTTCCAGCCGACCTCGGCGAAGTATGAGGCCCGGGACCAGTCGTAGCTGATCAGGTGAAACCACTTGATCTCCCGGCGTTCGGCGATGATTGCGAAGTAAGGCTCGAACCACTCCTGCCAGGCGGCCTCGGCCTGGGCCCGGTCCGACAGGTCGTAGCGACAGGGGGCGCTTTCGGCAATCATCACGGGTTTGTCGTACGCCAGAGCCATGTCCAGGAACTCGCGGGTGCGGCCGTGTGCCGTCGGGCCGGTGCCCCGTCGCCCGCCGGTCCCGACGAGCGGGCCGGAGAAATCCTCCCGGTTGAACCAGTCGATGGCAAACCAGTCGATGACGTCTGCGCCGGGAAACCACTTGTACTCGCCCGCGGCGTCGCGTTCGGCGAAGTCGCCCGGTGCGGCCGGCTCATAACACCACACGAACGCGGCGTTATCGGCCTGTCCTGCGCGGAACATCCCGACGATTTTGCGGAAGGCTTTCGGATAGGCGTACGGATGATACCCGTTCCACGCCCCGTTGAACTCGCCCCCGATGCGTACGATCACGGGCTTGGCGTACTCCGTCACGATCCGGACCAGGTCCTGGATTCTGTCATCGAACCGGGACGTGGCGGCCACTTCATGGTCGATGCCGAAGAGCGGGTCCGGCAAGGTGGCGAGCACGTCATGGCTCGGCTGATTGCCGCGCAGGGCAATGTCGATGTGGGGAATGAACCCCTCCCGACCATAACTTTGAACGGTACTGTTGATAACCTCCGGCCGCCAGCCGCGCGGGGTGTCGCCGATGTCGATGAAGATCAGCTTGGACACCGGACGCAACTCGGGCGGCAGGAGCGGCAACAGCTTGGCGTTGTACTGTTCCCATTGCCCCATCGCATGGACCACCCGGCCGGCAGGCGGCTCGAACTTGGCGTCGAGGGCGTAGTATGGCGCGCCACCGGTGACCGTCACGCGGACCTGTCGCATCACGGCGTTGCCGTCGTTGTCCGTCACCGTCAAATAGGCCGTATAGACGCCGGGGCTGTAAAGAGTTTTCACCGGATTGGGGTTCAGGTAGAAAGGCTCCCCGTCAGGCCCGCCGTTCGGATTGTAGGAGAAAGTCCCGTCACCGAACGTCCAGACGTACTCGATAATCTCGCCGTCGGCGTCGGTGGCCTCGGCCGAGAAATGCACCGTCAGCGGCGCCTCGGCTTCGGTGACGTCGGCCTGGGCCGTCACTTCCGGTGCAGCGCCTGTCACCGTCTTACGCAGATACCAGGGCGTGGCGGTCGGGTCGGTCTTGAAGAAGGCGTAAATCTGGTCCGCACCCTTTTGAGCGCCGGAGGGCTCCGGATGCGGGTTGTTGTACACATCGGAAGTCGGCTCGCAGCACGTCCAGATCAGCCCGTCGGAACGGGGTTTCAGGCCATCGCACCAGAAGTACGGCCCCCACAGAATCAGCGGTGCCTTGACCTCGCCTTTCTCGGGATTCCAGTTCAGTTCCGGGTCGCCCTGCATCTGTCTTTCGATCATCCAGCGCACGGAGAAGCCCGCCTCGTAGCAGTCCGGCTCGCCCTTGCGACGCATGATATAGGCGCGTTCACGGCTGGTGTAATAGACCAACTTGATATTCGGGAAATGCACCTTGAGGTTACGGGCCGTCGCTTCCAGATACCCCTGCAATTCCTGGGCGTAATCCGGGAACGGGCCCGTCTCGCGCAGGGCATGGAGCACCCATACCACCTGCACCTGCGCCGGCGTGACCTTCGCCTTGGCCAGGAGGCTCTTCATGGTCGAATAGGTCGTCGAATCGACGGGTTCCCAGTCCATGGCCGCCCGCGTGCCCTGGGCGCCGTTGACAATCACCAGTTGCGGATTGCGGGCGGGGTCGTTCTGGGCCCGCTTGTGGAAGGCGGTGTAGGGCAGGTCGGGCCGGCCCTCGAAGAAGATGTTCGTGTTGGACATGCCCGCCGACATCATGACAATCTTGCCGCCCTGGGGATCGGGATTACCCTGGGCGTCGAGCGGCTGAATCTGATTGCGTGCGATGTCCAGCGCCGCGGCCTCCAGCTCCGGCGGGCGGATGGGCCAACCTTCCGGGTACAACCCCCCCAATTCCGCGTGGCCGTCGCGGGTATATATCCCCAGGCCCAGGTCCGGCAGCGGGACATATCCCAGCTCGGTCAGGGAAGGGTCCATCAGGTTCTGCGGCTCCGCCAGGGCCCGTTGCGGCGTCATCCGGCACAACAGCGCCGAGGTGATGACGAGCACCTGCACAATCCGCCTGTATTTCGGCTTCATCTGGTGATCTCCGTCTTGGCACGATGTCATAGAGCGACCGCAACCTGAGCCGACGATGCGCCACGTTCGCAGATAAGACGCCGGCAAGCACGCCTTTATTGCCCGACTGCCGCAAGCCATCCGCAAGGACCGGATACCCCGGCACGCACGTAGCTGGCAGAGAGAACCCGTCGATCACTGAACGGCCAAACAGAAAAGTCCAGCCGCTGTCTTGTCACCCCTGCGCAGGCAGGGGTCCAGCCGACCCGCGAAATACGAATGTGCTTATGCCTCGGGCACAATCCCACGCATACCGTGTCTGGATTCCTGCCTGCGCAGGAATGACAGAGTCGTAGCGCCTGCCTTCGCGGAGACGACGAATGCGTGCCGGCACGTGACTATCTTGTTCAGCGGCCGGTTACACTTCCATCGGGCACGAACCGGCCCACCTGGGTGTCCGGCAATTCACCCTCGTTCATCATGGCTGGCCGGGAGGTTCGCGCACCTCATTCAATCGCGTCAGATACAGCAGCCAGTCGCCGCCCCCGGGCGATACAAGGGGCTGTACGCCCGTCGTCGTCCCGCCGTCACGGGTGTCGCGCGTGTCCCTGGCGTTGATCCATTTGATGCAGTAAACCCCGCCCGGAAGGTTGAGGTTGATGACGCCGGGTTCTTCCAGGTAGATGAGGTACTGCCGGCCGGGCTCGGCCAGGCAGTAGCCGTTATCCACGAGATCCTGCCGCGGCCTCATGCGGTGGAAGGGCACGGTCTCGAAGAAGTCCCAGACCGCTTTGATGATGTCGTGCCGTTGCTGGACCTTCGCGCTCATGTCCATCGAGCCGCTGAAGCCCGAGGAGGAATCGCCGGCCATGTCGCCGAAGTTGAGCGTCGCGGCGGACATCAGCAGCACATAGGCGTTCTTGCGGATATCGTCAGGCGAATACGCGGGATGATGCTTGTTCCCGGGCCAAAGCGTCTCCTGGGCATACAACGGCTTGACCCCGTGGTGATTCCGTAGAAGGTCTTCGCTGAGCCTCTTGCGGTCTACAGTCTTGGGACCCTGCAGGACGCCATAGGAGGTCCAGTCTGTGTCCCGGAACTCATCATCGCCCGTCGGGTTGTGCACGGACAACAGGTGCCCGAAAACGTCCCACTCCCCGATCCGCCGGCCCAACCGGTTGATCTCGTCGGCGCTGAGATAGGGCTTGCCCTTCAAGCGCGGCTCCGGGCCACCCACGCTGAGCAGCACGTTCCAGTACGGTCCCAGCCGAGCCAGCGTGTACCGCATATAAAGGTCCTGTTTTCCCTCTTCGCGCGGGAAATCCGAGTCGCGGCCGAAGAAGCCCGCAAAAGGATAGACCATGATCCGCCGTGCGGCCAGGTCATTGAGAATGCGTTCCATCCGCTGGTACGCGCCCGGGTTCGGCTGTTGCCTTTCGGCGTC
>CAYFUB010000154.1:0-5852 GCA_964346195.1 uncultured Pirellulales bacterium | reverse complement strand
GCAATCGCGTTTTCTTTTGATGGATGAGGACAGAGATGGAAAAAACGGATGGAGGCAGAATGTCAATCGGCGCGCTGGCATTGATGTTCTTGACCCTGGCCGGACACGGCAGCGTGCGGGCGGGCGATGGCGACCGATACTTGAAGGCCGTCTGCGACTTCGCAGACACGGTCCTGGAGCATGGCCGAGACACGTACGGGGACAAGCATACCCCGTTGTTCGCCGACGGACTTCACGTCAGGACGCTCAGGCCGGCGACATGGCGATGGCAGGACCAGACGTGGGTGCTGTCGAACTTCGCCAGTCAGCAGCCGCTGCTGCGAACGCTGGATGGGCTGACAGCCTTGACCGGAGAGCAGAAGTACCGCCAGGCGGCGGAAGAGGCGACGAGGTACGCGCTGAAGCATCTGACCACGCCGAACGGCCTGCTCTACTGGGGCGGCCATTTCGCCTGGGACCTCCGGCAGGACCGTCCGGTCGGCCAGTACTCGGATGTCCACGAACTGAAGAACCATCAACCCTATTTTCGCCTCATGTGGCGCGTGTGCCCCGACCAGACCGCGCGATTGATGGAAGCGATCTGGGCCGGGCACGTCCTCGACTGGTCGCGTCTGGACTACAACCGCCACGCCAGCGTTACCAAGCCGGTCCGGCCGCTGTGGAACCACCCCTTCGAGCAGGATCTGGAGGTGCCCTTCCCTGCCCAGGGCGGCAATCTCTCGTTCGTGAACGTAACTCCGCCGCTCACGCACGCCGGCGTGATGCTCGCCGTCCTCGATGAGAATACCGATGCGCTGACGTGGACGCGCCGGCTTGTTTACCGCTGGCAGCAGGCCGAGCATCCCGGCACGGGTCTGTCGGGCGGTCAACTCAGCTATCGCAAGAACGACCGAGCCCAGGAGGCGCTCGGGCACGTGTACCCGGCGATCAATGAAGCCAAAATCGTCGCCTCCTACCATCAGACCAATCGCTACCATGACTTGCCCTTGGCGCAGATGCAGGCCGCCGGCACGCTCCTGGAAAAAGGCGGCACGTATGCCGATGTCGGCCGGGAGCTGATCCGCTGGGCCTCCGACGATCTGAAGGCCTACGCACGCCACAGCTTCGATCCGAATGCCGGCGTCTTCATGGCTCTCATGACAGACGGCACACCGATCAAATGGCAGCAGTCGCGGACGGGATACTACGTTCCGGACTCGTTCGCGCCCCGGCGCCCGGACGGCTTCATCCTGTGGGGCTATGCTCTGGCCTACCGGCTGACCTCAGATGACGCACACTGGCAGATGGCGCGCCGGCTGGCCCGAAGCCTGACTCTCGGCGATGTGGGCGGGCCGGAAGGAACCGGACGAGCCCTGCACTTCGGCACGGACAGTCAGGATTGGCGTTGTATCTATGCGTTGCTGGAACTCTGCCAGGCCGGGCGAGATCGCCACTTTCTTCACCTCGCGTCCCGCATCGGTGACAATATCCTGAGAATGCAGACGACCACCGGGCTGTTCCCTCGTCCGGGGCGAGAGTGGGCGCGGACGGGTGACGAGATCCCGCTGGCCCTGCTGCACCTCGCGGCTTCGTTTGCCGGCCGGAGCGAGCGAATGCCGCCACCGATTCGCGACAGCCGGTTCTTCCATTGCGAGTATCACGGCCCACTCGAGGACCACCAGAAGAAGCGCGCCGACAAGCGGACGTACGATGACCTTGTGTATTATGGCAGCCCCTGATATCGCTGCAATTCAGACGGAGTCGAACCGCGGCGTTTCCTTATCAACTGCGAGATACAACAATGAATACGATCAGATCGATGTGTAGAACAGCAGCCCTTGTCTCTTTCGGCTGTGCAATCGCTCAGGCATATCCGCAGAACCCGTTTGTCATCAGGCTCGATGTGCCGGCGCCGCAGGATTCGGCCGGCGGAGTTATCGTCGCGGACGCGGACAACGACGGCCGCATGGACTATCTCGTCACTGTGCCGGGACATGTGGCGGCCTACGCCAACAACGGCACAAGACTGTGGGTGCTCAAGACCGGCGTCGTCGTAGGCGGTTCAAGTGAGAATGAAGGTCTGCCCGGCCACACCGGTCCCGGTGTTGCGGCGGGCGACGTGGACGGCGATGACCGCTGCGAGGTCCTCTTCCTGACAGAGGATGCGACGCTTCATGCCCTCGACGGGCAGACCGGCCGGGAGAAGACCACGGCCAAACCGCCGTATCCTGACGGCGCCGAACGGTGGGAGGTGGCCATGCTCGCCGACTTCCGCGGCACCGGCGGCGACCGGGATATTCTGCTCCAGACCACCAACAAGGACGGATACAGGATGGGGAAATTCCTGGCAGCTTACTCTGTGCCCGGTCTCCTGCGCGGCGACAAGCCACTGTGGCAGGTGGACGATTTCATTGGCTGTGCCCACAACTCCGCACGTCTTGCCGATCTCGATGGCGATGGACGCGACGAGGTGCTCGGGGCGACGATCCTGTCCGCCGAGGGCAAACTGCTGGCCCGAGCGATTCCGGACCGTTACCACATGGACAGTGTGTTCGTGGCTGATGTTCGTCCAGATAAACCCGGACTGGAGGTGGTCCTGCTGGAGGAAGGCAGCAATCACGTCCAGGTCCTCGGACGCGATGGCCCCCTGTGGAGGGAGCATTTCCAGAGACAGGAGCCGCAGAACGCCGCTGTCGGGCGGTTTCGCAAGGGCAGCGATGAGGTCTTCATCTGGTGCCGCTCACGGTACGACGAGCATCAGAAACCGTTCGTCTTCGACTCCTCGGGCAAGAAGGTCTTCGACTACAGCATGGACGATGTAACGCCCGCCGGCTGGACGGTCCGCGGCGTCGAGATCATCCACACGATCGACTGGACGGGCGAGCCACAGCAGTTGGCCTGTGCCACCGAACGTCACGAGAGCGGCGACGTTTGCCTCTTCGAACCGCTTACCGGCAGGTTCGTCAAGCACATTGAAGAAAAAGCGGATCGGCTGTACGTGGCCGACGTGACCGGTGACTGGCGCGAAGAGATCATTGTGCTCAACGGCAGTGAGCTGCACGTGTACCACAACGATGCGGCCAATCCGAGGCCTGAGTGCGAACGACTCTGGACCGACCGGAACTACCGCCGCCTGAAGCAGTGCCACAACTACTACTCACCATAGAGGGTGTTTTTGATGGTGTACTCGTGATAATGACGCCCTTTGCAGATCGCTCTCACGCCGCGATCCGTACGCTGACCATCTTGATGGCTGTGATCCTATCGAAGCCCGTGTGGGCCGTGGGGCTGTTGCGCGTGCATCCTGAGAACCCCCGATACTTCACCGACCGCTCCGAACGGGCGATCTACCTCGCCGGGCACCAGAGTTTCGTAGACTTGCAGGACAACTCATTCAACAAGGAATTCACCCGGGACAGGCGCAGGAAACTGGACTGGGACGAATATCTGGACTTCCTGAGCGAGCATCGTTTCAACTATCTGCGCAACTGG
Organism: uncultured Pirellulales bacterium; assembly: GCA_964346195.1. Taxonomy (GTDB): domain Bacteria; phylum Planctomycetota; class Phycisphaerae; order Sedimentisphaerales; family Anaerobacaceae; genus PLanc-01. The sequence continues at coordinate 2,381 of CAYFUB010000154.1, read as the reverse complement.
GTGATCTGGAGCACCGGCAGCGGGTCCGCGGCGCCGATCAACAATGCGATTGCCTCTCCTATGCCCTACCAGCGCGTCGAAGGCAAAGGCAAGGCCCGCGACGGCGGCAACCGGTTTGATTTGTATCAGTTTGACGAGCAGTTCTTCCAGCGGATGCGAAGTCGCTGCGAGAACCTGCTGGAACGAGGAATCTACGTCTCGATCATGCTCTTCGAGGTCTACGGCTTTCTGGAGGGGGAGGCCGGCGGCCAGCCGCGACAGACGCTGTGGGACGGCAACGTCTTCAACCGGGCCAATAATGTCAACGGCATCGACACGGACGAAAACGGCGACGGCAAAGGGATCGAGTTCTTCTACACGGATGATGAGCAGGTTCTGTCACTACAGCGAGCGTACGTCAGGAAGGTCATCGACACGGTCAACCATTTGGACAACGTATTCTACGAGATCGCCAACGAGCTCCACGCACCCGACTGGCAGTACCGGATGACCGACTTCATCAAGGACTACGAGCGAGGCAAGCCCAAGCAGCATCTCGTCCTGATGTCCCCGGGCGGAAGAACCCGCACGGGCCAATGGCAACAGATGCCCCGCGATGTTCTGCTGGCGAGTCCGGCCGATTGCTTTGCCGTGGCGGGCAGTTGGAATTCAGGCAGATACCGCCGGAAGGACCCGCCGGCCAACAACACCGGTAAACCAGGCATCGTCGATATGGATCATGTATCCGCCGGAAGCAACGATATCGGCTTCGTCTGGAGCGCCTTCACGAGGGGCTATCATTTCAACCTCTACGACAAGCCCTTTGAGAGCCCCGACTCTGAGGGAATGGAGTGGCAGCGGGTCCGACGTAATATCAGCCAGACGGTTGTATGTGCCGAGCAGATGGACCTCGCCAACGCAGCCCCCCGCGGCGACCTGGCGTCCACGGGATTTTGTCTGGCAAAGCCCGGCGAACAGTACGTCGTCTATCAACCTGATGATCGACCCTTCGAAGTCTCCGGCCTGAAGACGGGCGATCCGTATCATTTCGAATGGTATGACACCAGGCGGTGCTGCGTCGGGGAAAATGGAGATGTGACCTGCACGGGCGCAAGCCACTGGTTTGCACCCTCCGGCAAGGATATGGTATTGTTCTTGAAACGCTCCGGACGTCAGTTCCGGGAGGCATCGACCTGGAAAGGGCCGACGATATTCTGGAGGTCAGGGTGTATTCTGCAGAGGTCCTCTTCAAACAGCACAGGTCGTCTTTGACGCAGATTGCCCGGGGTCTTAACATCGTGCCCGAGCTTGTGCCTGAGATTGAGGAGGGCTCCCGGGCACACGAGACGGTCGGGAGATCTGGTTCCAGGAGACCGCCGGCCGCAAGCTCACCCTGCACAGTCACACAACCGGATGCTGTCATTGTTGACGGTGAGAGGTCTTGAAATCCACCACATATTGTGTTATTATGAATTAGTCTGGTGTGCAGGGATAGTCTTCATAAGCTCACGTGGGAAATGCTGGTCGAGACATTCTTCTTTGACGGATTTGACAGACCGTCGGTCATGGCACGTGAGATTACAGGCAATTTGCGCTGAGGAGATTGTGGTGACGGTACCGGCCCGGCTGCGATGGCGTAGTGTCCTGTTCTTGTCGATGGTTACTCCCCTATTGAGCGGCGTCTCGGTCGCGTACGTTCCGGGGGACAATCTGAGGGGTATTCCGGCAGACCTGCGAAGTCCGACCGGCCAGTCGCCTGAAGGAAGCGAGTTGCACGATGGCTCGCCGGTCGAGGTCGATTCCGTCGAAGCCGTTCAGTTCGAGCCGGAACGAGGATTCTACTCTGGTCCCATCACGGTTCGATTATCCTGTCCAACCGCGCAAGCGGTTATCCGCTACACTACCGACGGCAGCGAGCCGGCCATCGACCACGGCCGAATCTATACCGAACCATTGCGTCTTGCGGCTACCACGGCGGTGCGAGCGACGGCTTTCCGCGAGGGCTGCGGAGCAAGCCGCACCACCACACACACGTACATCTTTGACGCCAGCGAGGCAATCAGATCGCTGCCGGTCGTGTCCCTGGTCGGAGACGAGCGCGAAACGTTCTACATGCCCAACGGCATATGCGCGATCCGGGGCGGTGAATACAGGAGTGGATACGTCTCCTGGCATCCGGTCAATAAAGGGGACTATAACCATCCCATGGGCCGTGGAAGAGACTACGAGAGACCGGTCTCCGTGGAAATGCTCCACGCCGACGGGACCGCCGGTTTTCAGTTCGATTGCGGCATTCGCGTCAGCGGCAGCACGTACACCCGGTCTCGTTACCGGCTCGGCTCCAAGTTCAGCTTCCGCCTCTACTTTCGTGACGACTATGGACGCCGGTGGCTGGATTATCC
>CAYFUB010000153.1:0-7117 GCA_964346195.1 uncultured Pirellulales bacterium | reverse complement strand
GAATTTCCCGGGGTCGCGGACGCCCTCGCCCACCGCCAGGCAGTTCTCAAAGGCCGCCAGAGCCTTCTCCTTCTGTCCCACCTTCAGGTAAGCAGAGCCCAGATAGAACCAGGTCGATTCGACCCAGCCTCTGAGGTGCGGATACTCGCGAACCGCCTTTTCGAGGACCGCGATTTCCTCTTCCGGCTGTCCGAGCCAGTCGTGGCAGATGCCGATCATCATCAGGGCCTCCTCCGCCACATTGAGCTTCGGATACGTATAGTAGACCTGCCAATAGATCTCGATGGCCTCGGCGTACTTCTTTTCCTTGTGGAACAGATTCTCCGCCTGGTCGAACAGGGCACGGGCCTGTTGCGAATCGTCCCCATGTTCGCCTTTGAGTTGGGCGATGGCTTCGCGGGCGTTCTTGAGGGGGAATTTCCCGGGGTCGCGGACGCCCTCGCCCACCGCCAGGCAGTTCTCAAAGGCCGCCAGAGCCTTCTCCTTCTGTCCCACCTTCAGGTAAGCAGAGCCGAGATAGAACCAGGTCGATTCGACCCAGCCTCTGAGGACCGGATACTCGCGAACCGCCTTTTCGAGGACCGCGATTTCCTCTTCCGGCTGTCCGAGCCAGTCGTGGCAGATGCCGATCATCATCAGGGCCTCTTCCGCCACATTGAGCTTCGGATACGTGTAGTAGACCTGCCAATAGATCTCGATGGCCTCGGCATACTTCCTTTCCCTGTGGAACAGATCCTCGCCTTGATTGAACAGAGCCCGGGATTCCTCAGTATCCCTTTCGTTGATGATCGTCACGTCCGCAGGGAGTTCAAACAGCTCGTCGGCAAACTCCTGGTTATAAGCGAACTTTTGTGCGTCGATGTACGGCTCGCCTTCGTGTTGCAAGTTGCTCCAAAGTCTGGCTCCATCGATCAGCTTGCTTTCGGGGTCCACGATAAGAAGGAACGACATATTCGAGGGCGGATACGTGCAGGTGGCGAGAATCCGTTCTTTGCCTGTGGCCGGGTCGCGCCCAGTGGATTGCTGCCAGTCTTCGGCGTACTGCTGAATCATTTCAGGCATCTGACGGATCGCCCACAGCGCCAACTCGGCGGCCTTGTACCAGTATTTCAGGTCCGTGATCGCCGGGCCGTACTGCACCTGGGCCGTCTTCGTATCCGACCAGCACTCATACACCACATCACCCTTGGCGATCATGAGGTGATTCTTCACCTCGCCGCGCATCTTGAGCGGTGAGCCTTCTCTCGGGGGCTGAACCCAGAAACGGAAGGGCACGACGCCGGGCTTGGCGCCGAATGGCCACACCACTGTCCCTTCTATGTGGAGGGTCTTGACCTGTTCGATGGCCTCGACGGTCTGCTCCATCGACCATGCGATGTTCGTTCCCCGATCCAGGCTGATAACCGCCAGGGCGATCAACAGCACGGCTGCCGCCGCACCCAATCTCACCTGTCGCTTTTCCATAAGTGTTCTCCCTAATCGGATGACCCATGTGCCTGACGGGTCACCACCCACCTTGTTCTCAACAGGATGCTTCCGCGGAGACACGCCCCCGGCGTGTCTCTTCTGCCAGGCGTCGAAGTCCGGCACAGGCGGCTCGCCCGGCGCCGTCCGGCGGATGGCTTGTTCAAGGTCTCGTTCGTTGTACGTGCGTTCCATAGTTCAGTGCTCCGGACGGAAGCCTTCTTTCTCCAGACGAGTCTGTATCTGCTTTCGGGCCCGGGCCAACCGACCTTTGACTACGTCGCCCGAGACGCCCAGAACGGACTCGATCTCCCTGTAGCTCAGGTCGCTGTAATAGTGCAGGACGACGACCTCGCGGTACATGGCGGGTAGATTGTCCACGGCCTCTTTGACGGCCCGGTCGAAGCCATTGCTGCCCGCCGGGACCGACGGCTCGGCAGTCGCCGCCTTCTGGAACGCCGCGGCGCGTCTTCTCGCCCGGGCCATATCCTGGGCGGCGTTGCGGCAGATGCTCGTCAACCAGCATCCGAACCGGTCCGGATGTCGCAGGCTGCCCATCTTCACGCACGCCGCGGCGAAGGCTTGCTGGGCCGCATCTTCCGCCAGAGACCGGTCCAGCAGCACCGAGTAGGCCACCCACACCATCGTGGCGTAGTAGCGCTCATAGAGTCCGGCCAGCGCCTCAGTATCGCCGCGACAGGCCGCCTCGACGGCAGCTCTTTCGTTGTCCGCACGAGCCCTCAAGGCATTTCGTCCGTTATCGGCTCACTGATCAGTGTTCCATAGATAGACGGAGCACACGACGCAAAAGTGCGCCGAAAAATCCGAGAACCGGCGGTTGGCGCGCGGAAGAAATGCTGCCCTGATATCCCCCTCCTTGCCAGCCTCCCCAAGCGAGCAGGCCGGCGGGGAGAGTCCCCACGCCGGGCCAAGTGACACTCGTTCGAGGCACGATTGGTCCGGCCGTTTATCGCGCGCGTCTCATGGCGACATGCTGGCTTCCATTGTTCCTCCATAGGCGCCCAGGTTGATGCGTCCGCCGTTCGGGGACGGCTCATCGCCGGATCCTGTCGCAGGGTCGCCGGCGTCGAGGCAGGGACTCGTGATTGCATCAGCCATCCGCGTCCCGGCCTGCGGGTCCCAGCGGCCCGCTTGCGATTGAAGATGATAATCGCCACTGACCCAGACAGCGTCGTCCGGACCGTCCCAGGAGCCTCGCTGCGCAAAACATGGGTCGGCATCCAGGTTTCCATCGCCCGGCCAGCCGCCCTGCACATCACTGTATGTGATGATCGGCGCAAAGCTGTTGATCTGCCAGCCGGCGGTTGCCGCGCCGTTGAAATAGACGATGGAATCAACGATGGCCGGGCTGCCCCCCCTTATGCCATAACCCAGATTCGCCACGATCGTGCAGTTGACGATTTCGGGGCAGTTGCCATGCCCGCCCGGACGCCCGAATGGCGGGTCCATTGCGACCCCGGCGCCACGATTGCCGGCGATGATACAGTGGCGAATCACGGGTCGCGCATAGCTGTAGAGCTCGAGGCCCGCGCCACCATTGCCCACGATGCGACAGTTGCGAATGGTCGGTGCAGCGCCGGCGCAGTAGACGCCCGGGCCCGCACCGCTGATAGTCAGGCCCGCCAGCACACAGCCGGTATCTTCAGCGCTCGTGAAACTCACTACTGGGCGGGTGTCGTTGCCGCCGATGACGGTGCCGGCAACGATCCGCGAGTCGTTCGGGTCGATCGACGTGAGCGTTACACGTTTGCCTCTCATGACAATGCTCTCGTTGCCGCCGCCGGCGTAGCGGCCGGGCTGCAGGGTGATCACGTCACCGGGGACAGCCGCATCGATAGCCGCCTGGATACTGCGGTAGCCGACCGGGCCGATGCCAATCGTGGGGACCTGGCCCGTGACAGCGGCAACGCGAAACTCGGCAACCTCTGCGCTGCCCCAATCGACCCCTGTGACGACCAGACGCACGTACCGTGCGGGTGTCGGCTCGAACGTGTCAACAATCGGCTCCGAGGCGGTTCCCCGCGTGGTGTTATCCGTGCGGTCCACCACCACGGTGTAGGGGTCCTGTGCCTGTGCCTTCACTTCGACCCGGAATTGGCAGGCCTGCCAATCCGAGCCAATCAACTGCGCGCGATAGACGGGGAAGAGGTCGCCCAGGTCCACCTCCAGCCACTGCGGCAGTTCCTGTACCCGCCAGCAGGTCCGCAGGTCGGCATCCACAGCCTGCGACGCGGGGTACCCTGGCTTTGCCGCCGAGAAGGTGATGTGCTGATTCAGCACCAGGTTGGTGTTGTCGTCATAGATTGTGATCCGGTCGATGGCGAGGCCGGCGCCGTCCGCAGGGCTGTGCACCTCCACGATGTTCTCGCCCGTGTTGAAGTGAGCGTGAACGACCGCGCTCGCCCAGGCGTCCCATGCCCCGGTGGGAGGACACGACAAGTTGGACTCCACTACGGCTCCGTTGACCGCAACCTGTACGCGCATGCTCTGTGCGGCACCGCTGCCATAGCGCAACACGATGGCCCTCGGTCCGGCCATGCCTATGTGGGTCACCCACCGGATGACGCCGTCCGCCTGGCTCTCCAGCCGGACGTACGCGGCCCCTGAGTAGCCGCTCAAGGCACTGTCGATGCGACCGCCGGAGACAACGACGGCGTCTTCCGCCTTGTGAGTCACCGGGTCATACTCCACGAGGTAGGCCACAGGGCCCCACGCGTGCTCATTCGGCTGGTCGTTCCAGGCAGCCTCAGGCGCTCCGGTCCTGCCCATGTAGTGCAGCCGATCCTCGTTCGGGCCGGAGGGTTCGACCGGGAGCCATGCGGTATACTCGAAGGGCTCGCCGGTCACCCACAGCCAGCCGCCTGCCGGTTCCGGGGCCCCCGGCGGTTGATAGCCTCCCAGCCACGGCCCCATATAGAGATCGGCAGTCAACGTACGCCAACAGGCCGGGTCCGCACCGATCAGCCCGAAAACGAAGTCATTCTCTTGTTGCGATGTGATGGTGGCCAGGTACCCCCCGGCCAGCGTCGCCGCCCGCTCGGCGAAGGTCCACGAAATCACTTCCCCCACGGGGACCCCTTGGTACGCGTGGCCATTTCCGCCTTCGCCCACAGCCCACAAGCGAGGCGCTGCGCTCGTCGGCGTCCACTCCTCGGCGGCAGAGGCGACCGAGATTGCAGGAGCCCCGAGATCGATCCGCGTGTAATCCGTCGGGATGTTCGGGTCGAGAATCCCCTCCGGCAGCGGGACGTTCCACTCGAAATCGTAGGCCGTGAACTCCACGTGGACCTTCCGAAAACCATTCAGGAAGCCTGGATCGGCGTCTATTCTCATCTCAATCCCAGCCGGCAGAGAAGTGTCTGCCTCCACCCAGAGCGTCGCGGACATGTTCTGGATGGGAAACAGGTGCTTGATGTAAGCCAGAACCAGGGAGAAATCCACGTTGCCTATCTCAAACCCCTCGGCTTCGAAACCATCGAATTGGGAGCGGCCCAGCCGCGTATGGGGCATCGCCGTGAAGTAATTGACCAGGCCCGCCGGCGTGGACATCTTGAGCAGCTCGTCGTAGAGGCGTCTCTGTGCGGGAAGCCTGACGTACCTCTTGCTCTTCGGGAATACGAGAACGATCTGCCCTTCTTTGAGGAAGTAGTACCGGTGATCGAGCTTGCCGTTCCAATCGTACATCTCTTCCATGAATCCAATGTCGGTCGAGATGTACTTCCTGACCTCGCCCACGTAAAAGGGCTTGTCTTCGCCCGGACGCCAGGCGCGGCGTTTCTCCTTGTGCATGATGGTGCGCGTCTCGCTGAGTTTCTGGGCCACCTCGGCCAGGACGACACCCTGGCGCGCACACGGATTCAGGAGCACCAGCAATGCTGCGACAATGATGGTGGCAGCAACGGAATATCGTGTGATTCTGCTCTCCATGATCGTTCTCCAGATCTTCTTGTGGGGTTCGGGCTTCGTGCGGTGCGTGGCCCGACTGTCGAGGCCGGATTCTTGTGCGGCCAGTCTCGCCAGCCACGCTTGGCGGTCGAATTCCATCTTTCCCAGGTCGGCGGCTTGGGCAATGAGTTCGTCGAGCCGGTCTTCATCGTTTTCGTGCTTCATGGCTCTGTCTCCGTGGAGATCCGTCGCTGGAGTCGGTGGCGGATTGTGTCTCTGGCCCGCCTGAGCCTGCCGTTGACGGCTTCCTCGCTGATACCGAGCATTTGGGCGATCCGGGCGTAGCCCATCCGGCTGTAGTACCTGAGGTACACGACGTCCCTCATCTGCGGTTCCAGTCCCAGGAGGACCTCCCGCACGACAGCGACAGTATCCGCTTCGTGACACAAGGGATGCCGCGCGGGCTCGCAGTCCCCGATGTGGGCATGGTTTTCGCGTGCCCGCGTCTTGGCCATATCGATGGCGATGTTGCGGCAGATCGTGGCCAGCCACCCGGCAAACCGCGCGGGCTGCTGCAATCGTGCGATATCGCGATAAGCGGCCAGCAGCGCCTCCTGGGCCGCGTCTTCGGCCAGGTGCCGCTCGGCCAGCCGCGCGTACGCAATCGCCACCAGGGCCGGATAGTACTGCTCACACAGCCGGCTGAAACTCTCGGCATCGCCCCGCACGGCGGACGCCACCAGATTGGCATCGGTGTTCTCTGTCACATCTCTACAAACAAGTCGCTCTCACCCGCGCGCAACGGGCGCAGAAAATCAGAAAAAAGCCGCCCTTCTGCAATGGACAGGGCCATTCTACGAGGGGAGAGATTCGTGAGGGAATGAAAAAGGCTGGATGCCACGGTTACGCTTGCGCCAGCATGTTCTTGCCCTTTACTGTGAAAACCCGTACTGGCCGATGAGTTTCACGAACCGGCAACTGGTGATGTAGCGCTCGACCAGTTTGCCGTGGTATTTCTCCGCGAGCGTGAGTTCCTGCACGGAGCCGTGCCCGACGGGCGCAACCATGATGCCTGCTTCGGCAAGTTGGGCAACGACCGGGTGCGGAAAATCCGGGATGGCCGCCGTGATGATGATCCGTGCGAACGTTCGCTCTTCGGGCCAGCCGCAACTGCCGTCGCCGATGCGGAACTCCACGTTGTCAAGGCCCAGCCGGCCCAGGACCTCCCGGGCGGCGAACAGCTCGGGGGACCTCTCGATGGTGTAGACCCGCCCGGCCAGGCGGGCGAGAACGGCCGTTTGATAGCCACTGCCGGTCCCGATCTCCAGGACCTCACAATCCCGATTCAGCCGCAGCAGTTGAGTCATCAGGGCGACGATATAAGGCTGAGAGATGGTCTGGCCGGCCCCGATAGGCAATGGACCGTCAAAATAAGCCCGCTCGCGATGCTCCGGCGGCACGAACTCCTCGCGCGGGACCTCGCCCATGACCCGCAAAACGTCCAGGTCCACAATCCCGCGCCCCTGGAGATCATCCTTGAGCATCCGCCAGCGGGCCTTCTCCAGGTCGTTGTCATCGTTGCGCATCAGCATGCCGGCCATGATGAGCCCTGAATCGAGCTTTGGCAAACCAATTCCATCTCTGTCACCCCGAGCGTGGCCGAGAAAACTGGTCACAAGCAGAAGTCGCGTCATGTTCGCAGCCGGATGTCTCGACTGCGCTGATGCTTCGCTCCCGATGAAGTAGG
>CAYFUB010000152.1:0-5119 GCA_964346195.1 uncultured Pirellulales bacterium | reverse complement strand
CAACCGGGGCCACAGCGCCCCGTTGCTCTTGCCGCCTGCAAAGGCTCCACTTCTCCAATGAGAGACACGGCCAAAGCGTTAAGAGGAAAATCAGAATTTTTTCAAGAAAACAGAGTTTTCCCCGTAGGGTGCAAATATTGTCACGCTGTAAGTGTCGTCAGGTGTGGCGTTTACAGATGGATCGGACGAGAATGCCGCCGGTGGCGCCCTGTTTTCCAGAACTTACGTGAAATGAAGAGGTTATCGAAAACAGGCTTGTCGCTCCTATAACCCGGAGGTCGGAGGTTCGAATCCTCCCCGCGTTATTGTGTACCTGGTGTCACCGCTCTTTCGCCTCCTGGTCCATTCTCCTGCGCCATTCGGGACTGTCCCGGTTTTCACTAGTTTTCAAAATCCGCCCCCTCCCGGGCCCAAAAAAATGAGCGAAGACTTGATTTCCCGATTGACTGCCGGTACGATGTACCTTAGTGACTTGCGCCCCATGCACAGGAGGACGGACCATCCAACTCTGGCGCGTCGCGCGGAATCGGGGTAAGGGGATGTCCATACGTGTTTTTTCCCAAACACCTCCTTGAGCGAGGAGAAAGAAATGAGTACACAGAAGAAAGCAGTATGGGTAGTGGCGCTGGGCGTGGTGTTCGCCGGCTCGGCCTACGCCGACTGGGCGGATTCCTTCGATGGCGGCAAGCTCAATCTGCCGTGGACGTTCCTGTCCTTTCCGCAGAAGACAGGCACGTTCAAGCAGACCGTTACGGCCGGAGCCGACGCGAACGACTATTATCTCACCTTCACTGAGACCTCATCCAAGGCCGCCGGCGGGGCTGTCTTTGCGGTGGGTTTCCCCAGCATGGAGAAGTTCAAAGATGTCCGGGTGGGCGCCACGGTGAACGTGACCGGCAACGATTGCCGTTATTTCAATTATGGCTTGATCGCCCGCGCGAGCTATTATGTGGACCCGGACGGCAAGCTGTCGGGCATGGCTCCCGGCGTGGTGGCCGACGGCTACGTCATGCACGTCGACTACAGCGACGGACCTGCAAATCTCTCGATCGATGTCGACAAGTTTACCCGGAATACGAGCGCGCTCGAGGAGACGGCCGCCGTGGTGGTCCCCGGCGTGCTGAACGCGCGCAGCTTTTACGCGGAGCTGGAGGTGGTCGGAGCGGGTCCGGCGACCGTGACGGGACGCCTTTATGAGTCCAGGGGCGGTTCGTTGCTCGCGGAAGTCTCGTTCGTCGACTCCGACGCCAAGGATCCGTGGGAAGATGCGACCGCCGCGAAGGCCTTCCAGGAAGGCCTCTGCGGTATCTTCGCCCGGAATGAACAATATCACGGGGAGCCGGCCGGCTTCACCTGTTCTTGGGACGACGTGTCCGCTGTCTCCGACTTCACCCCGAGCTCGAGTCTGGTTATCGACGATTTCGAGTCCTATGGCCGTGGTCAGATCGAAGCCGCCTGGGTCGACAACATTGCCGGCAAGGACTGCACGTTCCTCGACGCCCTCACGGTGTACGAGGGCTTCAAGGCCCTGCGTCTGGAAGTCCAGAACCAGTACGATCCCTTCTTCACGGAGGCCACCCGCACGTTCGCCACGCCGCAGGATTGGACGCTGGGCGGAGCCAATGCGCTGTCCCTGATGTTCTGTGGGTACTACGTCGATGCCGATAAGTTGCACAGCCTGTTCCATGCCAACGTGGAGCAGCCCTTGTACGTGAAGGTGGCGGATGAAGCCGGCCACGAGGCGACCGCCGCCCTCCCCGGGTACGTCATCCTCTCCTCCTACTGGCGCTCCTGGGATATTCCGCTGGCGGACATCACCGCCGCCGGGGTGGATATCACGAAGATCAAAGCGCTGACCGTTGGCGTGGGCAACGGCACGCCTTCGGCCCAGGCGGACGACGACGTCGACTTGATCTTTTTCGATGACATCCGCCCGACGGTCCTGCCCTGAGGATCGTGTTAGGGCGGTACGACTGCACCCGTTTGATCCGCGAGACGATCAGACGCTGGTGGGCCCGCGTCAGGAACCCCAGGCCCAACAACTGATACCGCCAGTAGTAATGCGCCGCGGCAAAATGGCGGTCGGCGACGAGCAAATCGCCCTTTCGCAGGACCGCGAGGATCGAGTCGGCCAGCGTCCATTCGCTGTCGCGACACCCGCCGGGGACGTAAGCGGTCACCGTCATCGTGCCCGCCAGACACAAGCTCGCCACGCGCGCCGGCGGATACCGCCCTGGACCGTGGCAACCGGTGTTGGCGCCGAAGGCCTCGCACAGGGCGGGCTCGTCCGCCATGGAAAGGCAGGTCCCATCCAGCAGCACCACCCGACAGCCGCGCCAGTAGGCGAACGCTTCTCCCCAGGCTTGGGCCGTATGGGTAACGTGCTGGAAGAGGTTCTGCCACAAGACCAACGGCAGTCGTTTTCTGGCGTTGGCGACCGTGCCTCGCGAAGGCGAGCGGCCGGCCCGTTCGGGATAGCGGCTGGCCACGATTTTCTCCGAAATCGCTGGAGCGTTCTGCATCCGAGATGCCGGAAGAAACTAATGACATCAGGAGTGGTCTCCTTTCCGATAGATACAATCCGCTTTTACGTTCTATCGGCTGGGAGACCTCTTTTTATCTAGTCCTTAAGGAACCGCCATTCGGGACTGTCCCGAATGGCGGCTCTTTAAGCGGCTTTTCCTGCTGGCAAACCGCATTCATGCGTCAGAAACGCGGGTTCGGATGGTGCCGGCGACCTTAAGGAAGCACCATTCGCGACTGTCCCTAGTTTCCTAGTTTGCCCCTAGTATTCCTCGAACGGCTGATCGAGGACACCCCGGTAGGTGTGCCGAGTGACGTCGGTGTCCCTCACCTCGAAGACCACGAAGGTTTGCTGGGACTCGGGCGAGTTGGCCGCGTTGCCCAGATCGATTTGCACGGTGTCGCCCGTGGCGTCGCTGTAGGTGCTGTAGTAATGTGTGTGGCCGCAAAGATAAGCGTAAACGCCGTGGGAGTTGATCAGGCTCCAGAAGGCATCCCGATCGTCCGGATACAGGTCCAGGCTGTCGCCGACGTGGCGGTTCTGGGGAAATGCCGGCTCGTGGCCTACGACAAACACGAACGGCGGGGCATCCGTCAGTTGCCCATCCAGCCAGGAGAGTATATGCGAGCACACGCGGCCTTGTGAGTTGTTGTGGGTACCGGCCGGACAGACGTATTCGTTCAGATAGATGAAGCGTGCGTTCTTGTAATCGACGCTGGAGTTGGACAGGGAGCCGATATCATCGTCGTGATTGCCCGGCGCGCGAGACCAGTCGGGAAAACTGGAATAGTCGTCCAATTCCGCCTCCGTTTGTGAGGTGTGATCGTAGTCGCCCGGGACCACGTGAAATTCCGGCCATTGGTACGGATTGGTCGACGGACACAAGATGCGGTTCATCTCCAGCACAACCCAGTGGAACCTCTCCTGGGTGGTGCTACCCAGCGAGGGCCGGTTGTCGGCCCAGGCCGTGAATCTGAAGATTTTCTCAATGACCAACACCACGGAGTGCTGCCGCGGTGGATCGTCGGCCAGGTAGTCAGGATCATCATCCGCGGTGGCATAGACCGTCACTTCGCCCTCGGCCGTCGGCGCGATCCACACGGCCGTCGTGCCCTGGTTGTCGAGAAACGTCCCAACGTCATTGTCGTAGGCGTCTTTGGCCGTCCACGTGATCGTGGCGCCATCATAGACCATACTGCACGTGTAGTTGTCGTAATCGTAATCGGTGACCGGCCGACATTTCAGGGTTACCGTTTCGCCGGTGGGGATGCTACTGCCGGTTGCAGGCAGGACGATGTATGGAGTCCCAATCGGGGTTCCTACGGAATAGCGCTGCGCCTGGGCGGACACGGTCAGGGCCAGGCCCAGCAGGCAGAACACACCGAGATTTCTTCTTTGCAAAAGGTTCATGTTACACCTCCCTGGATTTGGTTATCTTCATTCCTTTTAGCGCATACACTCCGAAAGACGCGGCGGCGAGGGAAAGCCCGGCCACGAGGCAGAGAAGCGGGGGGCCCCGTGAGGTCCGGGTGCTGCCGTCCTGCGCTGGGGCCGGGGAAGTGACGTCGCCGGCGGTGGGATGACCTTGGGTCGTTCGTGTTGGCTCCCGGCGGGCCCGCGCATCGGCCCGCCCGGCGGTGTTCTTGTCCGTGCTCGCGAGGGCGGCGCTGGAGCCGGTTTGAAGGGTCGTGCCCACGGGATCCGCCGGGATGTCCTTCCAAGGCGCGTTCAGCAGATCTTCACTCCTGGCAACGACGGAGTGTTCCTTGGTGATTTCTCCGAGGAGTTGAGAGGCCTTTTCGGCGAGATACGTACCCGGGTGTTCCGAAATGATGCGTCGGAGTTCCGCTTCGGCCACCAGGGGGTCAACGAGGTTTCCCAAGAAGGCGATCTTGTCAAGGGCAACTTCCTTATACTGCCGGATCTGCTGAGCCCTCTGGCGGGATGGATAATCTGGCGGCGTGTCCGCTGGGCCCGTGGCAGACCGTGAACGAGCCGTCTGGTTCGGGTCGGCGTTGTGATTGATCATCCGCTTGGCCCATTCCAGGGCCTTCATATTCTGGCCGAGGGCCCGATAGTTCTGCGCCAGCGAATTCATCGCGCGCAGAACGGCCAGCTCATCCGTGGAAAACTCCTTCAGGATCTGCTCATTCAGTTCGATAGCCGTGGCGTGCCTGTCGGGGCGCTCGGAATACGCGTAAAGCTGGGCCAGGCGAGAGAGGATGTGCAGCTTCTGCCGGTCATTCGGATCGACCTTCAGGGCCTCGTGGTACAAGGAAATCGCACGGTCCGGGCCGACCTGGGGCCCCAGATTGTACATGCCGTCGTGCTGACGCGCTTGTTGAATCAAGTCACCGGCGCGGTCGGAGCCCCACACCTCTGGCAGGCAACAAGCCAGGAAAATCCCTACAACGCACACGGAACAATGGTGGCAGGTTCGCTTCATCGTCGTTGCCTCTCTATACCTTCGCCGCAACAACCGGGGCCACAGCGCCCCGTTGCTCTTGCCGCCTGCAAAGGCTCCACTTCTCCAATGAGAGACACGGCCAAAGCGTTAAGAGGAAAATCAGAATTTTTTCAAGAAAACAGAGTTTT
>CAYFUB010000151.1:0-5351 GCA_964346195.1 uncultured Pirellulales bacterium | reverse complement strand
ATATCAGCCCCACGACCAGGAGCCCGCTGGCGAACCGATGCCAGCCGAACGCATGATAGACCAATAGAAGAATCGCTGTGGCCGTGACGAATGCCGCAACCAGGACAGCCCAGACCAGTCGATTGGTCAGCCTCTCCAGACGGCGTAGGACCGGTTCCCATCCAGTCGGCTGCATGCGAATCTGCAATCCCCCGCGTTCGATCTGACTCAGCAGCCGCCGGAACTGATGAGGCAATTCCAGTCCCAGCCGCGCTGCCTCCAGCCCTGCTCTTGTCAGCCGCTGCGCCGCTCGCCATGGCGAGAGTTGTTCGAGCATCAGCCGCTCGGCATAGGGAGCCAAATGAGGTGGCAGGCGGAAGTCCGGATCGAGCTGCGCGCCTATGCCCTCGCTCATAATCAGCGTCTTGAACAACAGCGCCAGGGAAGCGGGCATTTGCAGTCGGTGGCGGCGCCCGATGGCGAAGACCTCCTGGAGCATGGGGCCCAGGGCCATCTGACCGAGAGGCTTGTCATAGTAGTCCGCAAGCAGACGTTCCAGGTCACGGTTGAGCACATCCCGCTCTATTGGCCCCCTGATGACTCCCAGATCGAGAAAGGCATCGGTGAGCGTATCGGAATCCTTGCGGGTAATGGCCGCCAGGAGCGCGGCCAATTGTCCCCGCCGGCGTTCATCCACCGTGCCGACCATGCCGAAATCGATCAGCCCGATGCGCCCTCCGGGCTCGATGAAGAAGTTGCCTGGATGGGGGTCGGCATGAAAGAAGCCGTCCTCGAAGATCATCTTCAGCAGGATGTCCGTGCAGCGCCGGGCCAGGGCGGAGCGGTCGAGGCCGGCCGCCTGCAGCTCCTCGGGGTCGCTGACCTTGATTCCCCGAATTCGCTCAAGCGTGATGACGCGTGACGTCGTCGCATCCCAGTAGATCTTGGGGATATGCACGCTCGAATCGGCGGCGAAATTCGCGGCAAATCGTTCGGCGTTGCGCCCCTCCTGAAGGTAATCCAGTTCGGCACGGAGCGTGTAGGCAAACTCCTCTATCAGACCCGGCAGATCATAGTGTTGGGCCAGTTCCCAGCGGCGGTCGGCCCAGGCAGAGAGATTGCGGAGGATTTCCAGATCTTCTTCGACCTGCTCAACCGCGTCGGGCCGGCGCAGTTTCACGACGACTTCGGTACCGTCATGCAGGGTGGCCCCGTGCGCCTGCCCGATGGAAGCGGCCGCCAGTGGATTCGGGGCAAAGGTCTTGAACAACGCTCCCGGTGCCTCTCCCAAGGCGTTTTGCAGCAGTTCTGCAACGACCTCCGAAGGAATGGGCGGGGCCGCATCTTGGAGCCTGGCGAACTGGGCCTGGTACTCCGGCGGCAGCAGATCGGCTCGGGTAGACAGAATCTGCCCGAGCTTCACGAACGTTACGCCCAGTTCTTCCAAGGCCAGACGGATGTGCTCGGGCTCGGTGTACGGCCCCTCGCGCCGGGCATGACCCAGCACACCTCGGTGAAACGGCACGAACCGTTCAAGTCCCAGAACGCCCACCAGATAGCCCAACCCGTGGCGAGTCAGGACGCCGGCCACCTGCCGGTAACGATTCCAATGACGAGTTCTTGCCATGGTGCAGCCTTGTGAGTCCCTGGCGAAACCTCCCCACGCTGTCCCACCCCTACCGCTTTGTGGTTTCGGTCTTTCTCGCCAGGTACTGTTTGGCGCTGAGTGCGGCCTTCGCTCCCTCTCCGGAGGCGATAATAATTCGTTTACCGAAGACCGTAGTGACATCGCCACATGCGAAAACGCCTTCCACGCTTGTCGAACAATCAGGACCAATGACGATCTCACCCTTTTCGTTCAGGTCCAGGAGGTCCTGGCAGAACTCCGTATTCGGCACGAGGCCAATTTGTATGAACACAGCCTGACAATCGATTCTTCTCTTGTCGAGGTCCTCCATGGATTGAGCCGTTACGGCTTCCACCTTGTCGCGGCCGTGGATTTCCGTCAAATCGTGACGTTCCAGGATTCCCATGCGACCGCTCTGCCTGAGCGCCGCCACGTCGGATTCATCTGCCGTGATGTACCCCTTCTCGATCAGCGTCACTTTGCAGCCGGCATTCAGTAATTCTCGGGCCGCCTGGATGCCGGAATTGCCGCCGCCTACCACGACAACTTCGGTTCCTGCGAGCAGGGGGGCGTCCTGGACTGCACTGTGCGATACCCCCTTGCGCAGCAACCGCTCTTCACCGGGAATACCCAGCCTGCGTCTCTTCATCCCGGTGGCGATGATGACGGAACGGACCTGAAACCGTTTCCCGGCTCTGGTATGGAGATCGAACATCTCGTCGCCGGCATCGATCGCTGTGACCTCGTCGATCTTATGTTCGAGGAAATGTTCGTGCAGGAACTGCGCCCTGAATTTCTCAACGAGTTCGGGGCCTGTGATAAAGTCGAAGCCCATGTAGTTCTTGATCTTCGTGCTGTCGATGGCCTGTCCGCCGATGTCCTCGGCGATCAAGAGCGTGTGTATCCTCAAGACGGAAGCGTAAACGGCGGCGGTCAAGCCGGCTGGACCGCCTCCAATGATGACCAGATCGTAGATGTCATCTCGTGAGTACTCCTGGGGTGATTGCAGAAACCTCGCCTTGCAGCCCTCGGAGCAGAAGAAGTATTCCCGGCCATGAAAGAGAGTGTGAAACTGGTCGTCTGCGACGACCATCCCGCAAACTGGATCTATGAGCGGACCTTGCATAGCTCCTGTGCCTCCGATCTCGATGAGACGTTATAGATCGCAGCGACTGTGGCGCCCGTGAGCCATCCAAGTATGAACACCTCAGCCAAGCCGATTCCGGCCTCCCAGAGGGGCATCCTGGCTCGCAGTATCGGGCTGACGTCCACGCCGTGCATGAGATTGTTGAAGAAAAAGACGGCCGTCTGCCTATCGGCGCCGGCCATCGCGACAACACAGCCGAGATACAGCAGGGCAGCCGTGACGCCAAATGCCAGGGCGAACTTTCTTATGTTAATGCGACCCATGGTGTGTCTCCTTACTTGTGGTGGGCGCGCCGTGCGCATGCCCAGAACCGTGAAAGCCGATCAGGAGCATATGACCTGCAAACAGGAAGAAGATGAACGAGACGACGGCCGCCGCATCGCTGAAGCCCAGCAATGGGAGCACAAAAATCAGCAGCAAGGGCACCGCGCAGGCGATGACCATCCAGATGTCACGTCGCTTCATTCTCATACTTCTGCCTGTAGACGTACTCGTTCCGGCACTGTGCCGAACAGAAATACACGTTTCGCCCCCTGTCTTCGACCACGTACCTGGTCCGCTCGGGGTCCACCAGCATGTCGCAAATGGGATCGATGAATCCGCCACGCGTGCCCTGGGCGGATGCCGGCTGGGTGGGATTGAAGGCCTGCAAAATGTCACGGACCTCTTGCGATGTCCGCGCCTTGAGGCAGCGCTGCACGAGGAGCCGACAACTGTCAAGGTCCAGGTCGAACAGCAGCCCTCTTATCCGCCCGATCGCGTGAATATCCACGCTGAGGTCGCGGAAGCCCAGTCCGACCAGCAGCGGCACAAAGCGCGCGTCGGAAGCGATCTCGCCGCAGATGCTCAGCGGCTTGCCGGCCCTCTCGGCCGCCTGAACCAGGCTCCTGAGCATCCGCAGCGCGGACGGATGCAGGGGCTGGTAGCTGTCCCGCGCATTGGCATTGCTGCGGTCGGCGGCGAAGAAGTACTGAAGCAAATCGTTGGTGCCCACACTGGCGAAGTCCGCGCCCTCCAGCAACTGCTCAATGTTCCACACCGCCGAAGGGACCTCGATCATCAAACCCTGCTCGAAATGGCGCTGATAGTCCCGGCCCTGGGACTCCAGAGATTCGAGGGCCTGGCGCAACAAACCCTGCACGAAAGAGAGCTCCTCGGGGGTCTCGATCATCGGATACATAATGCGGAGATGGGCCGCCGGGCAGGCCGCCTGCAGCAGCGCCCGGACTTGCGTGAGGAAGATCTCCGGGTGGTAGCGGTAGACCCGGTGGGCCCGGAGGCCCAGGTAGGGATTGTCCTGCGGCCCCAGCGAGAAGTACGGGAGGCTCTTGTCACCGCCGATGTCCAGCGTCCGGAAGGTAATTGGCATCTGCGGGTCGTGCTCGAACAGGCGCCGGTAAACCGCCAATTGCTGCTGCTCACTGGGGAACTCGTGACGCGCCTGCATGAACAGCATCTCGGTTCGGTACAGGCCCACGCCGGCAATCGACGCGGCCAGTTCATGGGTAATCTGGGAAGGGTCAACGATATTGGCCCAGACGCGTGTGGGACTCTCCCGTGTCTGTCGTTCGGCCTCAGTCACGAGACCGGCTTCGACCGTCTCTTCGTCCTGACGGCTTGGCTCAATGAACAAACGCCCTTCGAGTGCATCTGCCAGCACGGGCCGACGGTCCGCGTTCTTGAGGCGGGCCAGGCGGTCGATCCTGAGCACGGGAATTCCGAACGATTTGGCCAGGATGGCCGCATGCGACAAAGCGGTGCCCCTTTCCACGACGAACCCGCCCAGACCGCTGCGCCGTGCCTCCAGAACGAGCGAGGGCAACAGTTCCGGCACCGCCAGAATGGGACACGGCATTGGCCGCAGGGTCGCGAAGAGTGCGGATTCCTCCTCGGCCGCGTGCTCCTGAAGGCGGCGGATGATATCCCGGACATCAGCCGCCCGCTCGGCCAGCAGCACGCTTTCGGAGCGTTCGAGCTGCTCCACCATTTCGCCGAGGACACGGCCAATCGCTGTTTCGGCCGCGATTTCGTTGCGGCGAACCAGATCCTCTACCTTCCGCTGGAAAGCGCGGTCCCGCAGCAGAAAGACATGGGTTTCCAGAATCTGTGCCTCGGCGGTCAGGCCCTCCCGGCCCAACTGCTTGATGTCACGGTCGAGTTTTTCCAGAAGTAGAGCAACCCTGGTGCGAAATTGTTGCAGTTCCCGGTCCGCTCCCTCGGCGGAGACGGTCTGCGCCGACTGCGTATCAGGGGTAAACAACACCAGGCAACCTTTGACCACGCCGGGCGAAAGTGGTTCACCTTCTATGAGTCCTGTCATCAGTTCTTTCTCTGTTCTCAATTCGTCTGTTCGTTCGCTCTCGTGCGGAGGTATCCGCACTACAAGGCCGCCTCGCCCTCCTGGCCCGTGCGAATGTTGATACCGTCCTCGACGTTGGTGAGAAACACCCGGCCGTCGCCGGCTTCGCCCGTATGGCCGTACTGCTTGATGATCTCCATGAACCGTTTCGCGTCCTTGTCCCGGCATACGATCTCGAGCTTGGCGATGGTGAAATACTTGTCGGTGTATCTTCTCACCATATGCCAACGGTTAAATTC
>CAYFUB010000150.1:0-2083 GCA_964346195.1 uncultured Pirellulales bacterium | reverse complement strand
AGCGTAAGACGGCCGGGGGCGGGTTTTGTTCGTGGCGTGCTATTGGCAAAAAGCGGAAAATCTCCCTCGCACACCCGCTTCGGGTGTGCCGGGATCGCCGCAGGACAGGAGAACCCCAGGAGCCCAGGAAGAGGGCTCGGTCCTGCGGCGGCGAGATGTGTAGAACAGTGAGGCATCCTGCCCATGAGTTGCAGGGCCATCCTGGCCACGGGCGGGACGCCCGTGCTACTTCTCGCACACCCTCTCAGATATTGACGGGCCGGGGTGCACCGCGATGTCGAATTGCAGGCACGGTCGAAGCTCTTCCACGGTCCCCGGGCCGATCCCTTTCACCCGCCGGAGATCCTCGGTCCCGGTGAAGGCGGGGCCGCGCCCGCCTTGCCGCGCAAAGTCATCCCGGCAGGCGGAAATCGCCTGGGCACGGGTCAGACCGATCCTGGGCAGTCTCATCAGGCTGGCGACCGGCGCATCGTTCGGGTTGATCTTTTCGCCGGCGCGGATCGCTGGGCCAGGGGCAGAGCCGCATAAAGACGCCAGGGCAAAACCAAGTGCGAGCAGAAGGCAGGTGGACAGGCCCACCATGAGGGAAACGGACTGCGCCGTTCGACAGGTCGCAGCATGCGCGCCCCGGAGACCGTTCGATGCACAATCCATCCTGTGTTGTACTCCGAACGAGGAACGAAAACTCACCGCTTGAACATGGACAGATACAGCCGCTTGAGCCCGTCATACGATTCCCGCGGCTCCAACTGCTCCGTGAGCAGACCGCTGTGGGCGATCGCGCCCCCATCGCCGTCCGTGAAGCTGCCGTAGTTCACCGCCTCGACATACGGTTTGCTCAGGGCGATCTTATAAAACCGCTCCAGCCATTGGCCCTGCCGGGTCTGATCCCATTTGCGGTGCCAGACGCCGGCGGCCTCGGGATCGAACTTGCCGGTCCCGTCGCGGCTGGGGATCTCGACGTCGGTGACGTACAATGGCTTGGCCACGGGGCCGAAACAGTCCAGTAGCGAGGAGATCTGCAGCATGTCCCGCAGATGCATCCCGGTCTCATCCTTGCCGAACCGCATCTGCAACCCGAAGGCATCGAAGCTGGTCCCGCTCTGGACGACCATGTCCATGTAGACGAAGGGTGGGATGCTGTTCGGCGTCGTCGCGTAGTACTCGCCCCATGGACTGCTGACCTCGACGATTCGGATGGCCCGGCTGCCGGCCGCCCGGACCGCCATGTTGGCCGCCCGCGTCATTTCCAGAATCTGCTCGAAGTTGAAGTTGAACTGATTGAACGCATTCAGGCCGCTGATGACGTACCAGCGATGGACAACCGCAGCGTAGCGGGCGACGACCCTAGACACGAACTGGTAGGCCAGCTCGCGGATTTTCTCGAATCCGGCGCCGGAGCGCAACAGCCAGTCGGGCAGATGGTCCTCGGTGAACCGCAGCAGGGGTCCGCCTGAAATCACCACCTTCCTGCGGCTCAGAATACCGATGCAGCCATCGATCAAGGAGAAATCGAAGTGCCCCTGTCGCGTCTCGATTCTGGCCCAGTTGATGGGCAACGTGACGGAGGCAAAGACTTCCAGCAAAGGCTCGAGATATTGCGGCTTCGCGATCAGATTCGGGTCCACGCGGCAACCCAGACAGCCCCGGCCGAAACCGTGGCTCTTGCGGCGCTTGTCGAAGAGTGACTTGCCCTGCCGGACCGCCAGCTTCTCGCTGTAGACCAGCGCCTTTCGCAGCGACGCGTCCGCCAACTGGGAGGCGGCCGGCGCATCGTTGATTTTCTGAATCGCCTTGATGAACAGGTCCTGCGACTGCTTGGAGACCTCCTCCATCCCCTCAAGACCGTCAAAGAAGGACCAGTCCTCGCGCCGGTTCGTGATTTGCATCAGCTTGGCGCGGGCGATCTCCACATTGAGGATGTAGGGGCGGTCCCGCTCCGGCACGCAGGTCGTCGGCAGCAGGATCCTGCCAAAGCCCTCAATCGGCCACAGCAGCGCCAGGCCGGCGGTTTCCAGATTCGGCCGGAGGCACTCGATGCAACTGTCTGTGGGGGCAATCCGCGCCCGGCGAATGCTGATAC
>CAYFUB010000149.1:0-2391 GCA_964346195.1 uncultured Pirellulales bacterium | reverse complement strand
GTGTAGAGGCGGACGGTTTCATCCCGCGGCGTGTGATCGATGAGGTTCTCCCCGGTGAATTCCAACTGGCCGTCGTCGTCGCGCCGGTAGAAGCGCACGCGGCCGCGCGGCAGCGGCATCCCGAGGTGGTTCTCTTTCGAATTCTTGAATTCCTTCATCACCCAGACCTTGGGATTCGACTGGGTGCCGTAATCGCGCTCGTTGCGCAGGCGCTCGGGTGAGTAACTCCGGTAGCGGTTGCGGTCGATCCTGGCGCCGTCGTAGACATAGAGCCGCTGGGCCTGGACGCCCTCGGCCCGCAGGAACTCGACCTGCTTGGTCTCGCGGTCGTGCAGCGTCGTTGGACGAGCCAGCGTATAGAGGTGGTACTCCTCGAAGGCTTTCTCGGATACCGGCGGGGCCATGGGTCCGCCCATGTAGGAGAGCTCGGCCATGGCGAAGGCTTGCAGCCCGCGCTCTTGCGGCTGGATCTTGCTCACGTCGCCGGCCATGAGCTTGATACGGGCGTTCTCGAACGTCCTGCCGCTCTGGTTGTCCATCGTCACCCAGCCAATCACGTCGACGGCTTCTCCCTGCTCCCTGGCCAGCATGCTGTAGTCGGCCTCCCAGCTCATGCCGCCGGTGACGTAGCTGAGCTCGGCGTCCAGCCGGCCGGCCCGGTCCGTTTCGAGCACCCAGTGGAGTGTCGGTTTGAGAATGGTGTCATCGGCCAGGGACGGAAACAGCGGCTCGCCCGGCAGACTGAAGCGCAGCGCCCCGTCCACTTCGATGATCGGCTGCCCGCTGGGCCCGGACGCGTAGGCCATTTGGCTCGCGCGGTATTGTGCACCGTACCGCTGCATCCCCGATTGATGCGGCACGTATCCGCTGCGTATGATCCAGCCGCGAACGATCTCGTCTTTCTCCTGCTTCCTGACGAGGAACTGAATCTGCTTGCCCTCGTACAGCGACAGCAGCAGGCCCTGCGAGACGGGATCGGCCCGGTAGTTCTGTTCGAGGATTTGCAGGGCCCGCTTGCCCTGCGGGTCACGCAGGATGACCGAGTCGGGCTCCAGATGGGCCGTGATGTCCGCCACGCGCACCTCGTTGGTCCCCCGCTGCAGCTCGAGGGCCAACGAATCACGCACCACGGCGAAATTCTGATTGTAAATGGTCAGGGATGGTTCCGCCAGGGCGACACTGCCGGCCGCCAGGAGGACAAAGAGGGTCGAGCACTGTTTCGGTTTCATGGTATTCTCCCTTTCTTAATGAAAACATGATGCCGCACGTTGTCTATCCATATTCTCGTACAACAACAGCCGAAGTCAAGGCGAGCGGCTGTAAATTCGAGGTAAAATCCCCGCGAGCCACGCAGTCGGTCCGACCCCACGTGAGGAATGAAATGAAGAACCTTCCGCTTTTCCCGCTCATGTGGCCCCGGCACTGGAATTCCGTCGGGCATGAATCTGCGTCAGTCGTCCCGACAGCGGCACAGCCGATAGTCCGGCGGAACCTTAGTCTATTGCCAAGGTTGTCTCCGCCTGTGTTTCCTCGGCACGCTCGAACAGCTCTTTATAGACCTGCTGCTTTTTCTTGTACGTCAAGACCTCAAGATCCCGCTGATCCGGTCGGTCACAGAGCAACCCGGCGAGGAACAGATGAGAGAGACGCACGCGGCCGGCCTCGACGAAAATGGCGAGGTTGGGGTGCTCTTTGATGAAGCGGGAAACGCCTTTGATCAGGGAACCGATTACCTCTCCGCTCTGTTCGCTGCAGTAGACGGTGACAAGGTCGTCAATCCGTTCGGCCCAGAACTCCTCAGCACGAGCCAGAAATTCAATGCAATCGCCGTCGGGATCGTAATAAGCACTTGCTCCCGTAGACTGTACACGAGCAGCGAGGTCCCTCACTCTCTTGGCAAATTCTTCATTTGACAAGGCGCTCATATGAGGTTCCTCCTGAATCGGTCCTGATCCATGATGAGTATAGAACACTCGGCTCACGCGTGCAAGCGAAAACCAGCTTCAGACGAGGAAGTGACCGTTTGGAACCCGACAGACAGACAAAAACGGTTGTGATTGAGAGGATGCAACAGGCATGATTGCCCAAGCGCAAACATGGCACCCGGAGTGAGCGGGGATGGGTGCCAAGGAGACTTCCTTGCCTCCGTAAAAACGTACGGGCCGCGGCGAGAAACCCGCGGCCCGTCCTTCCAAGGTAAGGGGGGCTTCAGATTTATGTCAAACGGCGCTTGCGCAGGAGGGCAAGGCCGCTGAATCCGAGCAGAGCGATGGTGGTCGGCTCCGGCACAGACATCGCTCCGCTAAAGCCACCGCCGCCACTGAACCCGCCGTCCAACATCTGGGCGAAGGTAAAGTAGCCGGGCCCACTTCCACCCTGAAGTGATAGATC
>CAYFUB010000148.1:0-49056 GCA_964346195.1 uncultured Pirellulales bacterium | reverse complement strand
AATAATCCGTCATCGATGGTGGTCTCATGATAAAGACATTGCGCGTGACGAGTGTGGCAGCGGTGGTCCTGGCGAGCATTGTGTTGGCCTCCGTCCTGGTGCCTTCTCTGGTCGGCCTGAGTGTCGATGGCGATGGGGGGACGAAGAAGATCGTCAGTATGTTGGCCCCTCTTACCAGAATCCTGCCTTACGCCCGCGACGATGAGCAGATGGGGAAGATTCTCAATGCTCCCAGCGCGGTTGACAGGTTCAAGGAACGGCATGGCGACAAGGACCAGAGCAGCCAGGATACCACCCCGCCGCTGGTTAAGCAGGCGGAGCTCCTGGCAAACATTATCAACCCGCCCGCAGCGCCGACGGCGCGTATGTCAGCGAGGCCTGGAAGGGGCACTCCCGTGCCGTCGCCGCCGCCACCGCCGGAGTCATCGGCCAAATTCAACTTGGTTGGAACGAGTTATTCCGCCTCCGATCCGGGGGCGTCCTTTGCCTATATTTGCCTGGCGGATGGCACGTACCGGTGGGTCCGGCAGGGCGAGCAGGTGGCCCATTATGTCATCAAGGAGGTCAAAGCCGGTTCGGTCACGTGTTGGGACGGCAACCGCACTACGGAGATGCTCGTCGAGCCCGTGCCGGATACGGCGAGCATGCTCGAGACCGGGGCGGCATCGCCGGTCCCCGCGGCATCGGGATCGCGTTCATCGATGACCGGAAGGACGCCGGGCCAGCTTGTGGCACAGCCCGTTGCCTCGGGCCAGCCGGCCGTTGGGGGCAGCGATTCGCCGTCGGCGCATCTGAGCGAGGAGGACCAACAGGCCCTGGGCGATCTCGTGGACAGGCTCAAGGAACTGGAGAGTGACCCCGCCAACCGGGCGGCCGCCGCAAGCAAATTGATCTCGGAGTTCAGATCCTCTCGCGTCAGCGCCGAGGAAGCGGAAAAACTGGGGGATTTGGGCGAGGAATTGAACGAGAACAAGAACAGCCTCAAAGAAGAGCGGCGCCGTGAGTTTCTCAGACGCTTGAACGCCCCGCGCTCCATCCGGAACTGATCGATCCTATCGGAACATCGTCGGATCCTGGCCCCGCCGGGCGTTTCTATCGATTTCAGAGCGGCCAGGCTCTTGTCCTCCGTGCCAATCTGCCTGATTGCAGCACAAAACTGCCAGTATTGAAAGACACCTTTTTTCTGGCCGGAGCGGGAACTTTTGGCCGGCACCCCTGTCTGACTAAGTAGATGATGCTGTGTGCCTGCTCATGCCGAACACGGGGCGGAGTTCCTGTTTTCGAAATGGACTGTCCGCGACGGCGTCATCTCCGTTGAGTGCCGGGTCTTGGGCCATTTTTGGAAGTATTGGAGTAGGGTGAATTGGATTAGAGGTAACAAACGATGACGGAATGGCATTCCCCCCATAAGGAGCGTTGTCAATCGCTTGCTGCAATCCTCCTCATTATGTTGCTTCGCGCCGGACCCGGCCATATATACGCCCTCGATGCGAGTGCCTCCTCAGGCACGGTACAACATAGAGTCATCCCCCTGACGCATATAGCGCCGCAGCGCGGCAAGGAGTTCCTGACCCGGTTGAAGATCGGGACGGCCTCCCGGCTCCCGGGAACTGATACCTTGCTGGTTACCGGCGGGCCGGGAGAGTTGCAGAAAGCCATTGCCATTCTGGGACTTGTGGACACGGTGACCGAATTTGATATCAAGCAGCTCGGGCCCGTGTCGGCGGCCGGGATGATGCCTTCCAATGAACGAATTGCGGACGCCGTAGGCGGCATTTCCCTTGGCACCTTCGCCAATCCTCCCCGGGACAAGACCCGGATGAGGGGCATTCTCGATGTCCATAACGGCGCCGTCGTGGCGATTGCTCCGGCTTTCCAGTTGAAGGACATCACGACCGCCGTCGAGTTGGGCCCCGAGGCCGTCAGGCGGCGCCGGGTCCTGGCGGCGCCGGTGAACCCGGCCGCGGTCACCCCAACCATCCAGGCCACGGCCATGGGGGACCCGGCCTCAGACCAGCCGGCCGATGAAACAGGAGACCCGCAACCGGCTCCGGCCGACAAGGATGAATCGAAGGAATCCACGCTGTTGCAAGAGATGCAGCGGAAATTGGAGGAAGTGCGCCGACGTGCCGCCGAGTTGACGGCCCGAGCTGAGACGCCATCGTCGTCGGACGAGTCGCCCGTCCCGGCCCCGACGCCGGGCTCCCGGCCGGCGGGCGGCGTTCCTTCCGCGGTGTCGGAGGCCGGCGCCGCCGAACCGCAGGTGCCGGCGGGGTTCCAGCAGGTCGGTGCGGCGCCGCAGGACGACACCGGGCTCCAGACAGCCCCTGAGCCTGCTACTGATACTGCGGGCCTGCGTCCGGGTGAAATTGTGCCGTCAGACAGCGAGCGGGTCGCGCAGCCACCGGCCAGGCCGGAATCCGCCGATGTGATGGCCGCGGCGCAGCCCACAGCACAGCCGAAGTCCGCGGCGTCGTTCTATGAGCCGGCCGAGTTTCCCAACGGCGACGAGTTGATCGAGTTGACTCTGCCCGACAAGGTACAAGTCATTCAGTTGCTGGACCTGATCGGCAAGTACCTGAATCTGAGCTACGTCTATGACCCGCAGAAGGTCACCGGCGAGGTGACTCTGAAACTCAATGGAAACCTGCGAGGCCGGATGAAGGTCAAGGACTTGTACCTTCTGCTCGAGTCGGTTCTGCAATTCAAGGACCTGGTCATGACCCGGCACAAGGGCAACATCGTCAAGATCGTGCCGAAGGCGGAATACATGAGTCTCGATCCGGACTTTGTGAGCCCCGAGGCGCCGCCGGTCGAGGCCGGTGACGTGGTAATCACGCGTGTCTTCGAGTTGAAACATATAGACACCGCCAGTGCTGAAAACCTGCTTCAGGGGATGGGACTGACGATAGGAATCACGCCGATTGCCGAAAGCAAAACGCTGATCGTGACGTCGTACGCCCACCGCATGGGCCGCATCGAGCACCTGCTGGAACTGGTCGACCGCCCCGGCGAGCCGAGGGAGTTCAAGTACCGGCAGTTGAAATACACGATGGCCAAGACGCTGGCCGAGAAGGTCAAGGCGTTGGCGGAGCAGCTCGAGAGCGTAACCGTCACGGTCGGAGAGCCGGATGTCACGCCCACCATCACGAGGGCGCCCGGTGAGTCGGATGCGGCCTACCGGACGCGCGTGGCCCAGATCCGGGCGGCCCAGGCCCAACTGGCCCGCACTCGGGCACTGCAAGGGATGCAGCAACCCGATACGAGCAAGCAGGGCGTTTACCTCGATGCCGACGAGCGGACCAACCGGATTCTGATGATCGGCCTTGCGAAGCAGTTGGACGTCGTCGATGGTCTGGTCGATTCCCTGGACGTGCAACAGCAGGATTTGCGTGCCCTGCAACTCTACCGGATCAAGCACATCGATGCGGAGGAAATGGCCCGGAAGCTGCAGGAGTTGGGCATCATCAGCAGGCTGCCGGATACCTACGACTACGGCTACGGCTCGTCAAGGATCACCGGCCGCGGCCGGACCACGGGCACGGTCCCGGGGCAGCCGCGGGTGCCGACGGCCCCGACCCCGGAGAGCCAGACTTCATCGACCACGGAAGTGACGGAAAAAGGGCTGGTCGAGGAGCCGCAAGTCGTGGTCGTCGAGTCCACGAACTCGCTTCTGGTGAACGCCACGGCCGAGCAGCATGCGAAAATCGCGAATATCATCGAGTACGTCGACAGCGAGATGCTGCTTGACGAGATTCCCTACAAGATCTACCCGCTCGAGAATTCCTCGCCCGGTCATCTGGCGGAGATTCTCGAAAGCCTGATTCAGGAAACGATCGAGCAGGAGAGAGAGGGCAAGATCGAGAAGACGGTGGTGAGCCGGGAGGAGAAGGTCAAGATCGTTCCCGACCCCAACACGTATTCGTTGATCGTGTACGGCAACAAGAAGAATCAGGAATGGATCGCCACCCTGGTCGAGCAGTTGGATAAGCGCAGGCCTCAGGTTCTGATCGACTGCACGCTGGTCGAGGTGACCAAGAGCGACGCCTTCAGCTACGATCTCAACGTCCTCAAGACATTCAACGGTCCCCCCGGGATCGGCGACCCCAACGGCCTGGGCAAGTACGTGGAATGGGCCGGCGGAACTCTGACGGCCTTCTACGGGGATGACCAGATCCAGGCCTTACTGAGGACCATGCAAACGAAAAACTACGGGCGCGTGTTGGCGAAGCCCAAACTGCTGGTCAATGACAATGAGCTGGGCAAGATTGAAACGGTGGACACGACGTATGTCGAAGTGACGTCGGCGATCCCGGTCGCAACCGGGGCCGCGGGCCCTCAGAATACGCTGGTCCAGACGTCCGTGAACTTCAACCCGTACGAGGCCGGTATCTCCCTGGACATTACGCCCCATATCAGCGAAGGGGACCTGCTGCGGCTGGATGTGGTGCTGACGCGGTCGGATTTCCTCAAGACCCCGGCGGTCGGCCCGAACCAGCAACAGCCGCCGCCGAACACCCGGACGAATACCGTGGACACGAAGGTGACGCTGCCCAACAGCAGCACGGTCATCCTGGGTGGTTTGACGAAAATGAATCAGACCAAGGGCGGCTCGAAGGTGCCGATTCTGGGCGACATTCCTATCATCGGCGGACTGTTCCGGAGCATCGACAACGAGGATACCCAGAGCAAGCTCTACGTGTTCGTCAAGGCCGAGGTCATTCGGCCCGCGGAGACGGCGGAGCACGGCATGAAGGACCTGGAAAGACTGTCCGAGCGCAACCGCACGGCGTTCGAGAAGCACGAGCTGGAGTTCCAGAACTACCAGAACTGGCCGGGCATCAAGCCCAAGCGAATCGATCCGCCCAAGGTCCTCGACGCGCAATGATACTCTGCCCCGG
This sequence comes from uncultured Pirellulales bacterium, assembly GCA_964346195.1. Classification (GTDB taxonomy): domain Bacteria; phylum Planctomycetota; class Phycisphaerae; order Sedimentisphaerales; family Anaerobacaceae; genus PLanc-01. The sequence goes on along the minus strand of CAYFUB010000148.1, from coordinate 44,155 downwards.
GGAGACGCGATGTCCATATGAAGAACCTGCTCATACAAACCGCGAAAAGAACGGGGCTGCTCGATGCGGAGCAATTGGCCAGGTTTCTGGAGGAAAACAAGGGCCGGGCCCGGCTGGACGAGTTACTGCTCACCTGCCCGTACTTCACCGAGGACGCGGTGCTGAGACTCTTTGCCGAGGCACTGGGCTGGGAGTACCTGGCGGAGATACCCAACCAAAGCGTGCCCCGGGAGTTTGTCGAGAACGTCCCCGCGACCTACGCTCAGCATCATCATCTGATCGGGATCCGGTCGGAGGAGGACGACGGCGAGCTGATGGTGGTGCTCTCGCAACCGCTGGACGCGAACGCGCTGGACAACGTCTCGAAGATGACGGGGATGCCGGTCAAGCCGGCGGTCTCCACGCGGACCACGATTACGGCGGTCATCGACACGGCCTATGAGCAGCGAACCACGGTCATCGAGGAGGTGGCCGAAGAGCTGGATGCGCAGAACCTTGATGAGCTGGTCGATGAGGTGGCCGCGTCCGACGACCTGCTGGACGTGGTCAACCGCCCGCCGGTCATCCGGCTGGTGAACGATATCCTGTTCCGGGCCCTGCAGATGCGGGCCAGCGACGTTCACGTTCATCCTTACGAGACGAAGGTCCAGATCCGCTACCGGATCGACGGCATTCTGTACGACGTCCTGAGCCTGAACCGCAACGTATTGCCGCTGATCATCTCGCGTATCAAGGTCATGGCGGGCATGGACATCGCGGAACGCAGACTGCCGCAAGACGGGCGCTCCACCGTTCGCCTCGGCCAGCGCGAAGTCGATTTGCGCGTGAGCACCGTTCCGACCAGCTTCGGCGAGCGCTGCGTGCTGCGTATTCTCGACAAGAGCTCGGGCGTGTACGGTCTGGACGAGCTGGGATTGTGGCCGGACGACCTCAAGAGGCTCGACTCCCTCCTGAACCGGGCCCACGGCGTGATTTTCGTCACCGGGCCGACCGGCAGCGGCAAGAGCACCAGTCTCTATGCCTATCTGAACCGCATCAACTCGGCCGAGAAGAATGTCATCACCGTCGAAGACCCGATCGAGTACCAGCTCGAAGGGATCAGCCAGATCCAGGTGGCGACCAAGAAAGGCATGACCTTCGCGACCTCCTTGAGACACGTGCTGCGTCAGGACCCCGACGTCATCATGATCGGCGAGGTCCGCGACGTCGAAACCGCCCGCATGGCCATTCAGTCCTCGCTCACCGGCCACCTGGTCTTCAGCACGCTGCACACGAACGACGCGGCCGGCGCGGTGACCCGTTTGCTGGACCTGGGCGTCGAGCCCTACCTGGTCAGCTCTTCGCTGATCGCCATCATCGCCCAGCGGCTCGTGCGCAAGATCTGCCCCGATTGCAAGTGTCCCGCGCAGCCGACGGCGCAGGAGCTCGGCGAGCTCGGCCTGGGGTCCCCGGAAAGCAATAAGGGCGCGAAATTTTATATGGGAGAGGGCTGCGCGCGCTGTTTCAAAACAGGCTACCGGGGGCGAACGGGCAGCTACGAGGTGATGCTCATTAATGACAAGATACAGGAACTCGTGTATAAACAGGAGACGGCCGGCACGATCAAGAGGGTCGCCCTGGACGCGGGCATGCAGACGTTGCGCATGGACGGGGCCCGCAAGGTGCTCGCCGGCATCACGACGGTCTCCGAGGTGCTGCGCGTGACGCAGGCGGACGTCGTTTAGAGGGCGCCGAAGGCGGCCCGGAGGCGCGGGGTTTTCCTATGCCGAGGTATCAATACATCGCGATAGCGGGCACCGGCAGGAAGGTGAAGGGCACGATCACCGCCGAGACCCCGTACGCCGCCCGCAAACAGTTGCGGGTGCGGAGCATCCACCCGTCGTCCGTCACGGAGATTTCCTCGGCTTCCGAGAGCAGACGCGCCCTGTTCTCGACCTTTCGCAGGATGAGCACGTCGCAGCTCGTCGATTTCACCAAACAGCTCGCCACCCTGTTGAACTCGGGAATCAAGCTGACGGAGGCGCTGTCGGTCCTGACCTTGCAGACCTCCGATCCGCGTTTCAAGACCGCCCTGACCGAGATCCGCGACCGCGTCGTCACCGGCGAGTCGTTCACCGACGCCCTGAAGGATTACGACAGTTACTTCGACGTCATCTACGTGGCCATGGTGCGCGTCGGTGAGGTGACGGGCACGCTGGGCGGGAGCCTCAAGACCATCGCGAACTTCATGGAGAAGCGCCAGCGCGTGGAATCGAAAGTGCTGACCGCCATGATTTATCCCATCGTGCTCGTGATTTTCTGCCTGGGCGCCATCGTGATTCTCACCACGAAGGTGATCCCCACGATCGGCGAACAGATCGTGCGGGCCGGACAGAAATTGCCGTGGATTACGCAGCAGTTGATGAACTTCAGTCATGTCTTGACAAGTTGGCGCGTGCTGATTCTCATAGCTGCTGTCGTCGGTATTGTCCTGATCTTCAAGCGGTTTTTCAGGACCGAACGCGGCGCCTATTTGCGCGATCGGTTCCTGCTCGCGCTGCCCGTGTTTGGGCCTCTGATCAAACAGCGTGTCGTGGCGCGATTCACCTCCACGCTTTCGACGCTGATTGGCTCGGGGCTGGCCATGGCCGAATCGCTGCGTGTCGTCGCCGAGACCACGGGCAACGTGCTGATGAAGCGCGCCATCCAGCAGGCGCGCGAACGCATCCTGGCCGGGGCCGATATTGCCACACCCCTGCGTGACAGCGGCGTGATCGATCCCGCCATAGCGCACATGGTGGCAGTGGGAGAGAAAAGCGGTGAGCTGGAGGCGATGCTCAAGAGTATCAGCGAAAACCTGGAAAGCTCGACGGATGTTGTCATCGAGCGCTTGAGTGCCGCCGTCGAGCCGGTGATTATCATCGTTATGGCGGTGATCGTTGGCCTGATCGCCTACGCCACGATCCTGCCGATCTTGCAGATTTCCGCGTCAGTACGTTAGGCTTCGTTTGGAGAGAAGGATTATGAAGGGCAACCGGAAGAGACAGTTGAGGTGTGGTTTCACCATGGTGGAGCTCATGGCGGTGCTGATCATCCTCGGGCTTTTGGCCGCTGTGGTCGTACGAAACTTCGTCGGGCGGGTGGATGACGCACGGGTGAAGATTACCAAGGCAAGCCTGCGGGAGTTGCATACGGCCGTCAACCAGTTCCATATGGATACGGGACGTTGGCCCAGCGAAGACGAGGGACTGACGGTCCTCATTCAGCAGCCCACGGATGTCACGAACTGGCAGACCGGCGGCTATCTGGAGACGGTCGAGATTCCCAAGGACGGCTGGAACAATGATTTCATTTACGAACTGTATCCCGAGAGCGGCAAGCCGTTTGTCATCAAGAGCCTCGGAGCGGACGCCCAGGAAGGCGGCGAGGGCTATGATACGGATCTGTACAGCACCGATGCCTCTTGATCGGCTCCGGGGAAAATCGCGCAGCGAGGGAGTGGCACGACCCGGGTGCGTGGACCTGCGCCCGGGCTGTGCTCGCGCCGGGGCCTTCACGCTCGTTGAGCTCCTGGTCGTGCTTTCGCTCGTTTCTTTACTTGTTCTGTTGGCGCAGGTGAGTCTGTTCGGCGTGCTGCGGCGTCACACGTTCCGGTCGCAGGTGCAGGATTTCATCTCGACGATGCAGATGGCCGCCTCGAATGCCGCCGAGAGCCGCCGACGGTACGAGATCATCATCGACCTGACGGAACAGAGCTATTTGTTGCGACAGATTACCTCCTCCAATCTGTCGGACGTGCTGGAGGAGGAGATCATCGCCCAAGGCTGGTTCGGCAACAACTGTCGCGTGGCCTACGTCGAGTTCGACGACGGCGACTATACGAACGAGGACCGGGCGAAATTCCGGGTTGGGCACGCGGGCTGGCAGTACGGCGGCAAGGTCGTGTTCCTCGACGACAGCGAACAGCCCTATGCCGTGGTCGTCAGCCGGCTCAATCCGATCGTTCAGTTGATCGAGGGCGATCCGGGGCTGATGACGCCGAGAGCCAAAGATGAGGTCCCGTTCCTGTGAGGGACCGCGTCCTAAATGCCGTATGGCGGGAAAATGACGCATAGAGCTAACAATATGGCCATCCTGCGACCCCTGGGCGGCAAGCCCCGCGCCGGGGGCTTCAGCCTTCTGGAGGTCATTACTGCTCTGGCCATTCTGGCGCTCGTCAGCTCCAGCGTGCTGGTGGTCATCGATCGGTGTGTAGGTTCCGCGGCGAACTCGGCCCTGCGCATGGAGGCTTTTCATCTCGTACAGGAGAACCTGGAGAAAATCCTGGCCTCCGATTCCGTCACGGAAGACGTCGAATACGGAATCAGCGATGAGCATCCCGAGGTGTTCTGGCAGACGGTCATCAAGGCGTTTCCCGAGCCTGTCACAGGGCAGATGTGGGTTCGCGCCGTCTGCTCGGCCCGGTACGCGGACTCCGCCGACGAGACGCAAACGGTCGAGCTGGAGCACTGGATTACGGAATTGACCGACCAGCAGGCCGGACAACTGATGCAGCAGGAGGACCTGGACCAGATCGCGGCCGACCAGCTTCTCGAAACCGTCGAGGAAGCGGCAGAATATGCCAATGTCGAGAACGCGGTCATCGAGGAATGGATCGACCAGGGACTGGTCCTGACCGAGGACGGCGCGTTCATCAGGTTCAATCTGGATGTGTTCATACGGAGCGGCGGCGCCCCCACGGCGGAAGAGAAGAGGACGCAGGTCAGCTCCATCCAGGAGCTGGCGATGTCGTTGCGGACGGAACAGGAGTCGCAGGAGGGGGCCGACGGTCGGCCCGCAGGCCCCAACGGGAGAGACCCGGCTATGGGACTGTCCCAGGAAGAACTGGAAAAGATGGATGTCGGCGAGGTTACGGACCCGCTCCAGAGGAGGCGAAGGTAGGCATGTGGACGTTGCAGACGGGTACAGGAGAATCATGCGTGAGGCGCGGCTGCGGACCAGGGAGGCGCCGGTCGGGGTTCTCGTTGGGCGAGATGATCGTGACGGTGATCATCGGCGCAATGGTTCTCACGGCGATATTGGGCATCTACGGCCGGGCCAACCAGGCGGCGGACGCGGTCCTGAAGAAGATCGAAAGTCCGTCCCTGGTTTCGGAGGTCCTTCAGCTCATCACCGAGGACCTGGGCCGCACGCTGGGAGCGGACGATGTGAGCCTCCGGGTCAGGAATGGGTTCGACAACGGCTTCCATCGAGCCGAGCTGGTCCTGCGCCGCACGTTCCATGATAGTGAAAACAAAGAGCAGACCCTCGAAGAGATCATCTGGCGGGCCGCGTACGACCACGGTGGCCAGAGACCGGGCCTCGTCCTTTATCGCAGCCACGACGGGGTCGTGCAGGAAGACAAGCTGCTCGACGATAACCGCGACAATTGGGAGAAGAACTACCCGTTCGTGCCGATCTGCCGGGGGATTACTTTCTTCCAGGTCCAGGCCTGTAAAGGGGACGAGTTTGTCGATCAATGGGCGACACGGGCGCTCCCGCCGGGCGTCAGAGTCACGTTATCTTTTGCCGAGCCTTACGAAACGGTGCGCGGGACCTGGGACGTGATGGATGACGAGAAGATCAGCCGAACCATTGCCGTCGACAGTATGCGAAAAATCAAATTCACCATGCCTTCCGGATTCGACCCGAACGAGGGCCAGGGTCCCAATGGACAGGAGTCCGGGGACCGGGCGGCCGAGGAGAGGGCCGCCAGATTGCGGACGACCAATGAGCGCACGCCTGCCGGAGGCACGACCGGGCGAGCGACTGGAGAACGGATTATCAATGAGCAAACGCCGAGAGAGACACGGTCGAGACCGAGATGACCGACGGGATTACCCGGGCGTGATTCTGCTGATCACGCTGGTGATTCTGGTCATCCTGTCCACGCTGGGATACACGCTCAGCGTCCGGGTGGCCGCACGCCGCCATCGGGACCAGTATCTCATTGACTGCTGCAAGGCAAGGCATGCCTGCGCCTCGGGTCTGAAGTACGCGCTGGCCTCGGTTGACGACCTTACGTTCGAATTGATCAGCCGGCCGAACGAGCCGGATTTCTCCGACGTGTTTGCCCTCAGCGAGCCGGAATATCAGAAGCTTCTCGATCAGGTGGCCTTGAACCTCGCAGCCAACAACCTTGGCGGTGTGGACTTTTCGGACGCAGACTTCTCCGAATACCAGGACGATGTCAATGATGCCAACGACCCGAACAGCCGGTCGTCGTCGAGTCGTGAATCGTTGGAGGTGCCGGGTCCCTACGGTCCACGCTGGCCGCTGGTGACGGAGCCCGTGGAGTTCGAGGTGGGATCGGCCCGGGTGACGATCGAGATCGAGGATGAGAACGCCAAGTATCCACTGGGCTGGGCGATCCTGTCGGACGAGAAGGTGCAGGCGGAAGCGGGCGTGGGCTGGGCGACGTTTTGCGAGTGGATGGGGTACACGGCCGGGGAGATCGAGCAGCTCAAATCGGACTTTTCCAAGATGGGCAAGATAAAGCCCTTCAAGACTGAATTCAAGACGGTGGCGCGGACCGTCGCGCCGCCGGCCAGTGTGCGCGGCCGAATCACCCGTCCGACAACGCGCGGTGCGAGCCCTGCCGCACGCCGCATACCGGCCAGCCGGCCCGTCCCGGCGGCGGTCCAGATGGAGCAGCAGACCAAGGAATTCGCCAGGCTCTTTCACAGCTCGCTGGTCGATACGGACCTTCTCGCCCGTCCGAGTATCGCCAGTGACAGCCGCAAGGAATCGGCTATGAAATACCTCGGGCTTTGGTCGACGTGGCAGGTGAACGTCAATACGGCCCCTAGACACGTCCTGGAGGCCGCTCTGACCTTCGGGAGCATAGCCGATGCCCCCAAAATCGCCGAGGCGATCATCCGGCACAGGCAAGTGCAGCCGGTCAGGGATGTCAACGAGCTCAAGCAGGTGGCGTTTGCGAACTCCGACTCGATCGACAGGTGCCGGAGGTTCCTCACGACGACCAGCCACGTGTTCACGATCAAGGTGACGGCCGTCAGCGGGGTGGCTACGGCTACCGCCGTGGCCGCCGTGAGTAAGGAAGCAGATAAAGTAAAGCGAATTGCCGTTATTTCCGACTAATCAGTAAGCTTTTGCAGAATGGAGATTACCGACCGTGGAATCTCAAAGTCATTTGGGAATATATCTGAGAAAGAACGAGGCAACCATTGTGTGCCTGGCACTGGGCAAGGAGGGACGGTTGCTCGATTGCTTTTCGGTCTCTGTCGAGGACCAGCCTGAGCCCGACCGGCAGCTTCTGGCCGATCGCATCGCTCAGGCGTGCCGCGGGCGGAAGGTCCGCTTCGCGGAAGCGGCTGTCGCCCTGGATTGTGCGTCATTCATGCAGCACGCCGTGCACAGCGAGTTCCGTGACGCCAGAAAGATCGTCGCGACCGTCCGATTCGATACGGAGGAAGCGCTCGCAACGGACGTGTCGGACGTGGCGGTAGGCTTTCGGGTCGCCTCGAGCACCGACGAAGGCTCGAGTCTTGACGTTTTCACGGCACAACGCGGCATCCTCTCGGATATCATTCTCTCGTTACAGAGCAACGGGATCGACCCGGTGAGTGTGGACCCCGACATCTGTTGCCTTTCCCGTTATCTGCTCGCCTACGCCGGGACCGAGGAGTCTTCGGACGGGGGTATTCTCTATGCGCTGCTTTCCGACCGCCGGGGCTACCTCATCGTGATCTCGGAGGGGCGGGAAGTATCGGCGCTTCGGACCTTTCTGATCGGGCCGGCACAGGACCGGACGGCGCTGCTCGTGCGAGAGGCCCTCGTCATGACGGCTCTGGCCGAGGCGGCGGGCTCGGTAGGCCGGTTGTGCGTCTTTGACGCCGGCCGTGACGTTGACACGCAGTCTCTCCGGGAACGAACGGGTCTGGGAGTCGGTACGTGTGACCTTGTCGCGATGGCGGGCCTCGAGCTGCGCGAGGGCGACGGTTGCCCGGATGCGGTGGATGTTGCTCTGGCCTGCGGCGCGGCGATGGCGCTGTCGGAGCCGGCGAACAGCGTCAATCTTCGCAACGACCACATGCCCTATCTCGGGCGAAAGCGGCGGATTGAGAAAGCGGTTCGGTTTCTGAGCATCTCGCTGACGATCCTCCTTTTGGCCGTCGGCGTGTACGTTCACGCCGAGCTGATCAGGAAGAACAGGGAGAGGGAGGCTTTGCGCAGGAAGCTCGAACCTGATTACCGCGCCGTGATGCTGGGCGAGAAGAAGCTCCCGACACCGATGAAGAAAGCGGTGGATAACCTCGAAAGGGCCCTGAGACAGCTCCGTGCGGAGAAGACGGGCATCGGAGCCAGTCAGGCCTCGATATCCACGAAATTGACGATGGTTCTGCAATCACTGAATAACTGTGCGGCACGAACGGACCTGAATATCGACTCGATCACCGCCAGCGGGACAAGCATTATTATCAGCGGGGATACCTCCAGCCGACAGAATACAGTCCTCGTGCACGAGGCGCTGAAGCAGAACGGCCTGTGGATTCGCCAGCAGAGCGCTGATCCGCAAGGTACGCGAGACAGTTTCACCGTAACCGTTACCATAGAGAGACAATCACAGGGAGCTTAGACATGCGAGAGCTCTACAGGAATCCCATGTTGTGTTACCTGCTTATCCCGGTGTTGGTCGGCATGTGGCCGCTGCTGGTCCGGTGTGTCTACCTGCCGCAGGCTCAGCGCAGTGCGGAGACAGAGTACAACCTCTATATCGAGGGGCAGAATCATATTATTGATATTCTACAGATCGACCCGGACCGACTGAAGTTTGCCGATGTGAACGAAGTGTCGGGTGAGTTTTCCTACGTCAGTGCGGTGGATCGGGTAGCCAACCTATGCCGGATACCTCCCACCAGCTGTACGGCCGGCAATGTCGTCACGATTAGCGGCAAGAGACGTCAGGACGCGAAGGTCAAGGTCACCGATGTGAGTATCGTGCAGGCCGCCAGGTTTCTTTCCACCATCCAGTCCATGTGGGTGAACCTCACCTGTGAGAAGGTCAAATTGACCAAGAACAAGGGGATGGCGGATCAGTGGGTTGTGGACTATTCCTTCGTGTATTACTACTAATCTGGGCCGGTCGAACGGGGGCGGCCCGCCTTTCCGCAATATCCTCCTTTACCCACTTGGATATTTGCAGAGTCACAATATATAGTAGGTTACCTATCTTCTCACTCGTCATGCCGCAAGGCTTTGCGCAGGATGCGGTCGATAGTGCGCAGTCCACCCTGATGGGTCTTTCCGGTGCTATCATACCCCTTTTTGCAGCGTTCTCCGGGCCCTTTTTCCTTGGAAAAACTATCTTGCGCAGACCCGAACTTTTTTAAAGTTTTGGATTCATTTGTGACGATATCATTGTTGTTCTAAGCCTCATTAAGGAATTGCGGGGCATACAACATATAGTGGTATTGGGTATCGCTCGCGGCAAGGGTCAGTTTGTACAGGCGGTTCTTTTCAGGGTCAATGGATGCCGGACAGTGGTTCTAATAACAGGTTCGCGGAAAGGAATGAGCAGCGGATCGATCCTCAGGGCGTGGATTTATCCTGTGACAAAGATATGGTTATGGAGCAGATCTTAGAGAATATACACAACACCCCTCTCGGACAGGTATTGAAGAGGATTGCTTCCCTGCCGGGGGGCCGCCAGGAGAAGGTTCTTCATCTGCGCCGGCAGATTACTGAGGGCAGGTACGATTTGGGAAGACGGCTGGACAGAGCCCTCGACAAAGTCCTGGAGGATCTGACGACGTGAGCCCGGAAGGGCCGCCACGCCACGCGTGGAGAGACCTCGAATAAACGGGATGACCTGTGGCTTGCCAGGTGGAAGAGAGGTCGTGGGAACGGCCGCCATTCTGGTCTGAAGTCACAAGGTCGCTTCCGGTATATCATCGTCCGGATCCTCCATATCCACGGGCCGATAACCGGGTTCTTTCGATTTCTCCACTTCCTCCCGGAATGCCAGAACCACACTTTCCTGGATACGCTGCCTGCATTTGGTGTTGATCGGGTGGGCAATATCGGCGTGAAGCTTGATTATCCCTTTGGGGCCTCTTCGGATGCGGTTTTCCGCCAGCGAATTCCCGCAATTGTTGCAGAACCTGGCCCTGAGGTGGTTCTTGCCCCCGCATTTCTTGCAGCGGTCGCTCACCTTGCGGGACGGCATCGCTACGAAGTATCCGCCCATCCCCTCTATGACCTTGATGTCCCGGATGACGAATTCGTTGTCAAGCGTCATGGAACAATAGGCTTTCAGACGGTTGTCCTTGTTCCCGACAAGCCTGACTCGAACCTCCGTTATCTTCATTGCTTCGCCTCTCCCAGAACTCTACCACCTGTTGTTCCTCACAATAACGCTTCTGCAGCCCGTCCGGTCTGTAATCTTGCCTCGCACGTTCTCGAGTCGTTCAATGTGAGTAGGATCCAAGATAGAAAACATGGCGGACCCACTACCGCTAAGGCAAACGGGCCTCACACCCAGTGATTCCACAGCTTCCTTCAACTCGCCAAGTTCCTCGTAAAGGCAGAAGCAACTGCTTTCCAGCATATTTGCGCACATCCGGGCCACCAAATCAACCCTATTTTTCTCAAGGTGGGCGTGAATCTGTGCGCCAAGTTGCCTGTAGCGAACCGGATCGTGAGCGTAATTCTCGTAAACATCCTTCGTTGAGGCACTTACGTCCGGGAGGAGCAGGAGAGCGGCAAAGGCGAAGTTGGCGGCTAACTCAGTGATTTTCTCCCCTCTTCCCGTGCAAAACGCGAGGGGCCCGTTCAGGAAGAAGGCGACATCGCTGCCGAGCCGGCCGGCCATTTCCATCAGTCGGGACATCGGGAATCCGCGATTCAGATAGCTGTTGAGGCCCAGAAGGGTTGCCGCTGCATCACTACTTCCCGAGCCCAACCCCGAGCCGGGGGGGATATTCTTGGTCAGGGTCAGCCGCACTTTGGGGGCCTTGCCGCACGCGCGGAGGAACACCTCGGCCGCCCGATACACCAGGTTCGTCTCATCGCGTGGTGCCCAGCAGGGGCCGTCACAGGAGAACTCGATATCGGCCTTCTGTGCTCGCTGGATCCGTATCTCGTCATACCAGTCCACTTTGGCCATAATGGTCTCCAATTCGTGGAAGCCATCCGGCCGCTTGCCGGCGATCAGCAGGCTCAGATTCAGCTTGGCCGGCGCTCGGACCAGCAGTCCGCCGTCAAATTTCTCAAATTGGGGCACGTTTGTCACTGCGATCCAGACCCGAAAACAACCAATGATTCCGCGTCATTCCTCCGGACAGCGGCCATAATTCGTATGGTCCACGGTCTCTCACTCAACGAGGACCCTCATGGCCCGCGCACAAGACACAGGCGTTGAGCTTTGAATCAAGCCTGCAACCGTTGAGAAAGCAACCCGTTCCGTCCGGCAAACGCCGGTTTACGGGTTGACATTATACCGTCCGCTCCCTATTTTGGATACCTGTTGACAACTGATGAGGCCTCAATGAACGAAATCGTCAAGGAGTCAGTCGTCCGCAACGGCGTTGTCTGGTGGCACTGGCACCGCCGCCTGTATGACTGGGTGATCCACTTCGCCAACACCCCGCACGGGGGCCGAGCATTGTTCTGTCTGAGTTTCGCCGAGTCCAGCTTCTTTCCGGTTCCCCCGGACGTTCTGCTGGCGCCCCTGGCATTGGGGGCCCCGCGCAAGTGGATTTATTTCGCGACCCTCTGCTCGATGGCCTCCATCGTGGGAGGTATCCTTGGTTATGTGATCGGGGTATTCCTGTGGTCGGCCATCGGCCTCTGGGCCTATGCACATCTGGGTGCCATCGGTCTGACGGCGGCGAACTTCGCCAAATTCCAGAGTTTGTACGCGAAGTACGATTTCTGGATAGTCTTCACCTGCGGCTTCACGCCGTTGCCGTACAAGGTCTGCACGATTTCCGCCGGTGTGGCACGTATCAACTTCCCGGGCTTTCTGGTCGCTTCGGCCCTGAGCCGTTCCGCGCGGTTCTTCCTGGTGGCCGGCCTGATGGGCTGGAAAGGAGAGAAGATCAGACCTTTCATCGAGAAGTATTTCAACTGGTTCTCGCTGGCATTTGTCGCTCTCTTGATCGGCGGGTTCCTGGTGATAAAATGGGTGCACTAAGTGCTGCATTCGTGTAGAGTCAGGCCCTTATGAACGAAGCTCAGAGGCAGACGTTGCTCCGGATCGCGCAGGACGCCGTCAAAGCAGCGGTCGGCGGCACGCCGCCGCCGAAATATCAGCCGGAGGATCCGGTCCTGCGCGCCCTGTGCGGGTGTTTCGTTACCCTGAAGAACCGAGATCGGCTCAGAGGGTGCATCGGTCAGTTCGTCTCCGACCGTCCGCTGGCCGAACTGGTCGCGGAAATGGCCAGGGCGTCGGCCACCGGCGACCCCCGTTTCTTTGCGAATCGCATCACGGCCCGAGAGTTGGGCGAATTGGATATCGAAATCTCCGTTTTGTCGCCTCTGGAGCGGACGCGAGACCCGCTGAGTCTACGGCTCGGAACCCACGGCATCTACGTTAAGAGGGGATACGCCTCAGGCTGTTTCCTGCCTCAGGTCGCGACGGAAACCGGCTGGACCGCGGAGGAATTCTTGTCGTTCTGTTGCGCCCATAAGGCCGGACTGCCCGCAGATGCCTGGAAGGACCCAGAGACGGAAATATACTTCTTTACGGCCGAAGTTTTCGGCGGCCCATTCAAAGCGGTCTGATAAGTGCGGGGCTTCTCGCTCGTCACGTCCTTTTTTCTTCTCGGCGATGAAGAAAAGTCCCTTTCTTGGGGCCGGATTCGTTATACTTTGGTAAGCTGTAGTCTTGGTTGTCGATATCGCTCACATCGGTGGCCTTTCATGGGTGGTATGACCGTATGGCGGGCGTGCAGGTTGACCGCAAGTTGCAGGACCCGTGTGATTCAGAAGCATTGAGACAGGGAGGAGGTAGTGGCTCGGAAGCTCAGATTGACCTTCATAACGGCCGCGATACTCTGCCTGGCAGGGTGTTCGCGCTCGTATCATGCCCGTGCGGCATCATCGAATCAGGCCGAACCGAAACAGGCGCGTTCCGCGGCCATCGAACGTTTGCGGGCCGAGAACCTGCCGGCCCTGGTCGCGGTTGAGCCTTGGGAGATCAAATACGGCGCTGGCCTCAAGCTCACTACAAGCCATTACGAGATCTTCTCGACCGTCCTGCAGCCTTTGATGCTGCGCATGATTCCCGGATTCGTCGAATCCGCCTACACGGGCTACAACGACCAGTTGCCGCAGCCGATTCCGACGACGAGCAAATTCAAGATCTACCTCTTCGCGAACCGCCAGCAGTGGGAGGATTTCACTTACGGGTTCGCCGGCGAGCAGGCGCCGCTGTTCTGCAAGATCAAAACGGGCGCCTATTACCTCAACGGCGCCTGCGTCATTTACGACATAGGTCCCCAGCGCACGCTCTCGGCCATCGGCCACGAGGGCTGGCATCAATTCAACAGCCGGCATTTCAAGTACCGCCTGCCGAGCTGGTTGGACGAGGGCGTGGCCATGCTGTTCGAGGCCAGCAGGTACGAAGACGGGCTGTTCCGCTTCGACCCGGGGAGCAATCTCCAGCGGCTCGGGGCCTTGAAGGAGACGCTCGACCGGGACAAGCAGATGTCCCTCCGGGAGCTGGTCGCCACCAGTCCCGGCGAGGTGCTGGCGACGGACCAGACCCAGACGGTCACGGCGTTCTACAGCCAGTCGTACGCCCTGGTGCGTTTCCTGCGCGAGGCGGGGTCCGGCCGGCGTTTGAGCTCCTACCACCGGCTGCTGTGGGATGGCCTGTCGGGTCACTGGCCTCTGGACGAATCAGCCGGCACGACCGCCCAGGACCGCAACCTCCCGCGTACCATCCTTTGGAATCGGCAGGTCGGGCCGCAACTTTTCGAGCATTACGTCGGCGCCGACATGGCCCAGCTCGAGCTGGAGTACCTGGCCTTCTGCCACCGCCTCGTGCGCGGAATCACCGTCTCGGCGCCCGAGAGCCGCGACCGGCCCACGGTCGCGAACTGAAAACGTTTGACCCGCCACCGGAAAACGTGACAAGTGTGGTAGACTCTGTCCAGGTCTCATACGGATTACGGGAGATTCCTGCGCGGCACAGACTCAGTCATCCTGAGGCAAAGCCGAAGGATCTGGCCCTTGGCTGAGACCTTTCTCCCGTTCATAACCCAGATCCTCCGCTACGCTGCACTTCGTTCAGGATGACCCACCGGGCGCCAGCATTATTCCTGGTCCGTATCACTTGTTTCGTCGTGTGGAATGTTACCATTTGAAATAGCAGCCGTAGTGGCGGTAGAGCAGGCCGATGGAGCGCATGGTGATGATGGCGAGGACCTGGACCAGCAGATTGAGGGCCAGGTGTGCCACCGTGACTATCAGCTTCGCCCCGGCGTATTGGGTCGTGTGCATCTCCACGATGCAGGTTGCCGTCAGTAACGCGGCGGCGATCAGGTAGGGCACGAACGTCCTGGAGATGGGGGCCAGCAGGTAGTCGGGCCGCAACATGGTGAAGTCCCTACCGACCGAGGTGGTCAGGATCGCGACGGGGAAAAGGAAGAGCCCGCCGACGAACAGGACCTGCAAGAGCACGTGGACGGGGTCGGAAGCCGACCAGAAATTCCGGAAAGTCACGCCGCGATCCTGGACCAGCGACAAGGCGATGAGGAACGGCAGCTCGACCAGAAACAGGGTGTAGAAGAACATGAAGAACGGCTCGATGACGTACCAGAAAAACGTGACCGAGGTGCCCAGGTCGATCTCGGGCAACAGGTCGTCGTCGATGGCCGTGCGGCTGATGACGTTGAGGTAGAAGCCGAAGAGCCAGCCCCAGATGATGACGGCCGCGACGTAGTTCAGGCAGCAGGCGCGGGCCAGAAAGAACTTGAAACACACGACCGCGACCACAAAGACCAGCGTGGTGACATTCGCAGGATTCGTGAATACCTTCCAGCTATCGACGAAGACGGCATAGTAGAAGCCCGGGATGGGCTCTTTCTTTTCCGGCTCCGGCTCGATTCGCTCGGGCTTTTGGAGGCTCTCGGCCGGGATGAGGAATTTCTGGCCGCAGGTGAGGCATTTCGCCTGCTTCCCGCTGTGCTTGCTGTCGAACGCGATGAGCGCGCCGCATTTCGGGCAGTTGAACTCGATGGTCATAGCCGGACTATGTTACCAAAGCTCGAAATCCGAAACTCGAAATCCGAAACAAGTTCAAAGTACAGATGACCAAAACGCTGCTGTTATCGCGTGGGCTTCCGTTCAGGATTTTGGATCTTGGTCATTCGTATGTGTTTCGGATTTCGACTCTCGTACTTCATGTTTTCCTGCTCAATCCCGTTGCATGCAGTCCACGAAGGCCTTGAGGTCGTTGGCCCATTTCTGGGCTTCGAGCAGGTCCGCCTTCTCTTGCTTGACCAGCGTGGCCATGTGTTTCTCCATGGTCGTCATCTTCTCATCCATGCGGTTGCGCGTCTTGGTCTGTAACTGCGAGTAGAGTTGCTCGATCTTGCCCGTTCGTATCAGGTTGGCACACGCGTAGTTGTTGTTCAGGATTTCCATGGCCACGATGCGGCCCTGGCCGTCCTTGCGCGGGATAAGCTTCTGGCAGATGATGTAGGCAAGCCCCAGCGAGAGCTGGTTGCGCACCTCCGCCTGGCGGCCCTCGGGGAAGTAGTCGAGGATGCGGGTCACCGAGCCGGTGACGTCGCGGGTGTGCAGCGTGGAAAACACGAGGTGCCCGGTCTCGGCGGCCATGAGCGTCATCGCGATGGTCTCGGCGTCACGCATTTCGCCGACGAAGATGACATCGGGGTCCTCGCGCATCATTTCCTTGAGTCCCTGGAAGAACGAGGGTACGTCCCGGCCGACCTCCCGCTGCGAGACGATCGAATACCGCTGCTGGAAGATGTACTCGATGGGGTCCTCGACCGTGATGATCCGGCAGGCGGTCTTCTCGCTGATACGCCCGATCAGCGAGGCGATGGTGGTCGACTTCCCGGCGCCCGTGATCCCCGTCAGCAGAACCAGTCCCTGCTTGAGGCCGACGATGTCCTTCCAGACGTCGTTGGGAAAGCCGATGTCCTCGATTTGCGGGACATCGAGCGACAGGGCCCGGATGGCTGCCGCGAGCCCGTCGTTCTCGCGGAAGATGTTGATGCGAAACTGCAGCGTGCCCAGGCGATAGGAGCAGTCGATGCTCTGCTCGGTCGCGAGCTTGCGGACGTTGTGCTCCTTCAGCAGGGGGTAGATGAGCTGTTTGGCGATTTCCGGCGTGACGTTGGGGCCCTTGAGCTTCACCAGGTTGCCGTCGATCCGATAGGCGGGCGGGGCGTTGACCTTGATGTGCAGGTCGGAGACCCGCAGGGCCCCGTGCTCCTCGAAATATTTGAGCATATCGAGAATGCTGTACTTGCCCAGGTTCTCCGTCGGATAAACCTTCGCCGCAGGGGAGTACTCCTCTGTCATATCGTTCTCCGTCGCAATGAGGGTAAATGCCCTTTCTCCCGGTGTCATGTTTCCACAGGGTTCCCATATTATACCGGCAAGCCCGCCCGCTGCAAAGACCGCATTCATCGCAGGCGTATTGGAAGCGTCCCTCACCGCATCATATTTTCGGATTTCTTATAGGACGGCATCAACGGCATACATGGACTGGCGCTGCCCATAGTGAAATGGCAAAGAACCGTTCTTGGATTCATGCTGAGTCAGTGCTCTGCCAAGAACGAAACGGAAACGACGAAATGCGTGGAAGAGAACGGATACACGTGGTTGTCTTGAGGATACTGGGGCTCCTCCTGCTGATTGCGGCGGCACTGAAGGCCCATCAACTGCTGACGGAACCGCTCGGCGCCGAGAGAATCTGGAGCGCTTGGCCGCTTTTGATCGCACAGGTCGAATTTGAACTGGTGCTGGGCGTTTGGCTGCTGTCAGGGCTATTCAAGAGAACCGCCTGGGTTGCCTCCTTTGCCTGTGTTAGCGGCTTTTCTGCTATCACCTTCCACAAAGGCTTGACCGATGCGGCCTCCTGCGGCTGCTTACGCGCGGTCTGTGTCAGCCGTTGGATTACCTTGACCGGCCTCGACCTGCCGGCACTGCTCGCCCTGATACTGTTTCGGCCCATCGCACTTCGCTTGCAGCGGTTCTTGCTGTGCCTGCGTCGGCGACGTTGGCCAGCCCTGATCCGCCGGCTCCTCCGGCCGGCCTCATCCCAGTTGCGATTCTCCGCCACGGCCGGGCTGACCCTGGCCGTCTTGGGTGCGACCACTCCGATTCTGGCCTTTCATAAACCGGCCGCGGCCACTCCGACCTATGAGGTCCTGGAGCCTAAGACCTGGATTGGCCTGGAGTTGCCGATCCTTCCGTACATCGACATCGCCGAGCAACTCAAACAAGGCGCGCGGCTGCTGTTGTTCTACCATCACGATTGCCCCCACCGCCGGCGGCCGATCCCGCAATACGAACAGGTGGCCCGCGGGTCGGAGAGTGCCAAGGATTCCCTGCGCATCGGCTTTATTGAGGTGCCGGGGCTTCAAAGGAGAATGGCACAGGTTAGGATCCCTCCATTCAGTGCTAACCCTATTATCACACGCACAGCATATGGAAGGGGAAAGGAGGTGAATGGCATGTAATGACCAGGCCGTAGGAGCATGCTTGTAGAACGTTGAATCAGGAACAGGAACAGAGCCTTGGATGGCGGATTCAACTGAAAATGGTTACGATAAGGAAAGGAATTCACAATGAGACTCACCATAGGAACAATCGGGCTGCTGGTGGGACTCGCGGTATTGGCCGCGACAGGGACCGCGGGGCGACACGACACCACAGCCATGGATACGGATCGTATGCTCACACAACGAGAAATGGCACAATCGTTCGGCAAAGAGTGCCCGTGCACACTGGGGCAGGATGAGTCGGTGAGGGATTGTCTGGAGGGCCAGTGTCCGACGTGCACTGACTTCTACAACTGCATGCACGCCGAGTACCCGGAAGGCAACTATGTATATTCCTGCAAGAACACCGGTATTGCGGATGGCAGCTGTTACGAGGGCGAGCTAATAGACTGTAAACGCGACTACTGGTGTGCTATCAACGGAACATGGTACCCTGACAGACATTGCCCCAACGCCCTGACAGGCTTTTGCCAAACCCCTGCCTCGCCGGAGGGATGCTGCAACTGTGTGAAGGGGAGCCCAAGGGGACCTGTGCAACAGCAGAGGGATTGGTCTTGCGCCTGCCCCTGACGAGATCGGTGTAGCGGTAGCCGAATCACGGTGTTCCGTCTACGAGGCAAATGAACTGCCTCGGGGGATGGCTTGTGTGCGTTCCGCGTAGCGGTAAGGACGCGTGGCAGAGACCGTGGACCGAGTCGCTCGCTGACGCGAGCGCTCTATTTGGGCGATCTCTGCCACACCAGGTTGACATTACGCTTGATGTCCACGGGAGTCTGGACGGGAAAGGGGTGAACATGGACACTCGCGCAGATAGCCGGGTTCTGCTGCGTTCATTGCTGTGGGCGTGTGCCTCCTTGGGGATCAGCGTGCTCCCGGGCCCTGCTGCGCGAGCGGAGCTGGGGTTCAAGGGGGACCTGGAGTTGTTCCGGGAGCTCGCGATGACACAAAGAGACAACGCGGAGCGGATCAGCTCGTGGCAGGGTTCTTCGCGCGTGGCGGTCACCAGGGTGGATCCCAATGGGGTACTGCTGCGCGACACCAGCGCGTATCAGTTTATCTATGCGCGGGAACACGACGCGACGCGCTGGAATTGGACGCCTGGCGATCGCTACACGAGGCAAGGTGGAGAGCTGGTAGCCGATCCCTTGGAGGACAAGAAGCTAAACGAGATGAGAAAGGGCGATGCTTTCTACAAGCACAATCTGGGCGTCGAGACCAGTGGAGGCGGAAAGCGAGGGGCCCTCGTAATCTGGCCGGTACAGAAGGCGGAAGAGGGCGCGTATAGCTGCAGTTTTGACCCGATGTGGTATCTGACGGGCACGTGGACGGGCTGGGACGACATGGCGACAGGGTTGATGGAATACTACCGACAGGTAAGTGACCCTAACTTTACACGTTTTGCCGGATATACGCTGACACGCGACGGGCCTGTTGTGACACTCGACATAGAGAACCCGACCGCAGACATGACGAATCGCTATATGTTCGATCTATCCAAAGGCGGGACCCTGGTAAGATATCATGCCACAATGAAAAAAAATGTACAGACGATAGAGTGGACCTACGAGGAGAAGGAAGGAATATGGATTCCGAAAACGTGCACGAAGACGATTGAGAGGGATCCGCCCGCGCGCGATGGGTGTACCAAGTACACCAGGACAGTGACCTTTGTCGAGAGTGCCCTGAATCATCCGGTGCCCGCCTCGGAGTTTTCTCTGGACAAACTGGGGCTGAAGATGGGGGATGTGGTATCGGATCACAAACTCGGACTTCGATATGAATACGGGGGCCTGCCGGTAGAGGCGCTGCAAGTAGGGAGTCTGCCAGAAGACCGGCCAGCGACAGGGATGCCGTCGGACGCGCAGAATGCTGCACGGGAGGAAGATGACACTTCCGCGCCTGGTCATTCTCCCACAGAGGAGGTGAGTTCCGGAGACCCAAACTCAGGACAAGAAAGAGCTCAGCCGGCCCTGACGACTGCTGGACGAGGCTTCGTGGTATGGTTCGTCGTGTTGTTGGCCGCCGGGAGTACGGGCTTCGTTCTGCTGCGCAGGAGATGGAAGGCGAGGGCAGAGTGATGAGACTGTTCAGAACACGGGGAGATGTGCCCATGAGGTTAGGTGGCGGATTGGGATTCCTATTGAGTGTGTGCTCGTGCGTCCTGGCAGGGACGCCGCGTGAAATGTCGTCTCCGAAGCCCATTCCCCAATGCGGTCATTGGGTGATTCTGCGCTGCTGCCAGATTCTTGGCGTGCCGGTGGAAATGAAAGACCTGCTTGTATGGCTTCCGCCCAATGAACGAGGCCATCACATGCTCGCGCTGTCGCGCACTCTAAGACGGATTGGTCTGCATGCTGAAGGGCGCCAACAATCGTTTGACAAACTTAAGACGGGTCCCTTCCCTGTGATTGCGCACCTTGAACCGGATCATTATGCAGCAGTCACGAGCGTCGACGACGACTACATATACCTCTTCGATGGAACTGGACGCAGACGGATGTCGTCGTTGCGTGAATTCGCCCAGCAGTGGACCGGCAAGATCTTGAGAGTATGGCGCGATCCCCGCGATGGGGCCTTACCCAAGTCTCTCGTGTGGAGGAAAGGGGCTCCTCGTATTCAGTTTCAGACGCTGCTGCTGGACAAGGGAGAGATACGGCGCGGGGAAGACAGGGTGGAGTTTGTGTTCCCCATCCGGAACGCGGGCAAAGCAGATTTGATCGTGCAGAAAATCCACGCGGATTGCGCTTGTATCGAAACCCAGAAACCTATGCAGCCTATTCTGCCCGGCGGACAGGGCACGATCACACTCGTGTACAAGACCGTCGCCGGATCGGGGTCGTTTTCTCACGAGGCACTTGTCCAGACCAACGATCCCGCTACGCCGCTGGTCACGTTGACGGCCGCAGGCAATACGAGTACGGCGGTTAAATTCGAGCCGAGTGCACTGAGTCTGGGCCGCATTATATACGGCAAGACCAAGACCACCACATGGCACATGCGTTACACGGGAGATGTGCCGTTGCATGTTGAGAAAATCGAGTATTCTGGGACGCCGATGGACGTCACATGGCGTATATTGGACGTCAATGACCTGACGCAATATGTACCCGCCTTGCAACACTCAGTAGGACTTGTCGGCCGTAATAGGCACGCTGTGGAAATGTCATTTAGGCCGAGATCCAAAGAACCCGGGAAGATCGGGGGCACCCTGATGGTGTCTACCAACATCGAAGGTTTTGAGAGAACTACCGTACCGGTACAGGCAGAAATGGTCCTGCCGGTTATGCTCAGCCCCGAGATCCTCTTCCTGCGGACGATGGGCCCGGAGGAAACCGTGAAGCAGACGGTCACGGCCTGGTCTCCGGGAGGCGATTCGTTTAGAATCACCGGGATCGATGACGCAGGGACGGGTCTCCAGGCGACGTATTCGCAGGACAGCACCGAACGAACGGAAATAACCTTCCGCGCCGGCACGGCTGATTTGCGCACCACCGCGGGCAGAGAGGTAAGGGTATTTGTGAAACTGGAGGCGGCCGACGAATCCCTCTCTCTGCGCCTTCCGACATACGTGGCAGAGACGAGTCGATAGGCTGAATATGTGAATCGCGGGGCAGGCCCGACGACATCGCCGCCGGAAATGTCGAAATGCTGGCATTCGACGGCAAGCGCCTGCGGAGTGTGTTTATGGATGCCGAGGACGCGGGTATCCGCTAGAGGGTGATCCCTCGGTTCTCTTCGGTAGCCTTGAGCGGGAAGGCAACCGCACACGTCGTCTGCGCGCCGGTCGTACAATCATTGCCGCGTGCTGCTGCGGAGCCAGTCCTGCAGGTTCTTCGCGAGGATCTGCACGTCCTTTTTGCCCATGATGTGCTCGATGAGGGCCGGGGGGATCTTCAAGTTGACCATGGCCTTGTGGACCCGTTCCCACAGACGCTTGCGTTTGGTGTCGGTGTCCGCCAGGTACAGTTCGCTCACCAGCTCCTGGAGCTTCTGGAGCATGAGGGT
Organism: uncultured Pirellulales bacterium; assembly: GCA_964346195.1. Taxonomy (GTDB): domain Bacteria; phylum Planctomycetota; class Phycisphaerae; order Sedimentisphaerales; family Anaerobacaceae; genus PLanc-01. The sequence continues at coordinate 22,406 of CAYFUB010000148.1, read as the reverse complement.
GTCCATGCGGCGGTAATACTTGGCGATGACGTCTTTCTGATAGTCCGAGTATTCGCGTTGAGCCATGGGAATCCTGCGACCCGACATCCCATTTTCCCGTTTTTTACCGCAAGTTTGCCGATGGATCAACAGGAAGAGGGCCGGCCGGTGGTTTTTGCTGGCTTTGGGAGGACCGGTGGCTATAATCTCGTCGAGCCTCAGCCCAGTTGGAGGTGCGAAGTGCTGGTTACAAGATACGCGCCGGTATGCAGTACAAGTTAGCCATGGCGGGCACGCTGCTCTTGGTGCTCGGTCTCAGCGGTCGCAGCGTCCACGGTCGGACGTACGAAGGGACTCGGGCAGAGGCGGACCGCACGCGCCGGCGCTGGCTGGGCCGGGACGTGCATCTGGCCACCGGACTGGTTGTAAGCCAGAAAATCGCCCCCGGCCAGCTCCTGCTGGTGTGCCAGGAGGGCTTCTCGATGACGGTGGCGGGCCGGGAATTCACGAGTGAGCGTGGCGTCGTGTGGATCACGACCGGGCAGGTCGGGGACGAAGGCGACGTTGCCGGACGTGAGGTCCAGGCCTACCTCCGGGGCGACGTCGACGCAAGCCGGCCGAGTGAGGTGCACGATGCTGGCCTGATGGACGTCGTACTGGAACAGGGCAGGGCCATGGTGGTCAAGAGCATCATCGACGGCGAGGTCTTCATGACTGCCGATGCGAACGTGACGGCAAGTCCCGGGAGCCTGCCTCTGTACCGGGAAGCGGTCGCGGCCTTTGCCAAGGCAGGTTTGAATTCGCCCACTGTGCCGGATGCATTGCTTTCGCCAGGCACCTCCCCTGGAGTTGACAAGGCCGACCGGGAAAAGCCCCGGACGGGCTACACGGTCAGCATCGCTTATCCGACGGACGTCGTTCCTAAGTGGGAGTTGACCAAATCTGAGAGCGGTGAAGAGACGATCACCATTATCGGCAGAATCGATATTTCGTGGCTGGAGACGAACGCAGGGACCGCTCAATCAGAGCTTGTCGAAATGCAGGCGGACAGTATCGTTCTGTGGCGGACCGCCGCGGATACGACACAGCAACAAGGCGGCCTGTCCGCCACACAACAGGAGGGGGTGAGCCAGATCTACGTCTCCGGCGACGTGTTTCTCAGGCAGGGGCAGCGCACGATACGGGCGGACGAGCTGTACTACGATCTCGAGCATCAGCGGGCCCTGGCGACGAACGTCGTGCTGAGGACCTTCGACGTGACCCGCAACGTGCCCATTTACGTCCGGGCCGGACAACTGCGGCAGATTGCGGCAAACCATTTCGAGGCGGAAGATGTTATTCTGACCACCAGCGAGTTTTGGACACCACAGATTTCGCTCCAGGCCGCGCGGGTATGGATCACCGACAGGACGGAGGAAGTGAAGCCCGACGGCGCCCTTTCGGAAAGCAGCTTCGACGTGCAGTTGAAGGACGTCAAGCTCAAGTACGGCAATATGACCGTGCTTCTCTTGCCCTCGTTGCGCAGCGACCGTCAGAGGCCGGACGTGCCGATTCGAAGCATCAGCATGGGGCACGACCGGACCTACGGGACCTCCGTCGAGACCCGCTGGTTCCTGAGCCGCATTCTCGGCCTGCGCGAGCCGGAAGGGACCGACAGCACGCTTTCTCTGGATTACTATGGCAAACGCGGCCTGGGCGGCGGGGTCGAGATCGACTACGAGAGAGAGAACTATTTCGGCTCGCTTCTCGGCTACGTCATCGATGATACTGGCGAGGACCGCCTGGGTCGCACCCGCAAGAACATCGACGTGCCTGAGGAGACGCGGGGTCGATTAAGGTTCCAGCACCGGCATTACCTGCCCTACGACTGGCAACTGACAGCCGAGGCCAGCTACCTCTCGGACGAGAATTTCCTGGAGCAATACTACCGCGGAGAATTCAACCTCGGCAAAGAGCAGGAGACGCTGCTGTACCTGAAGCGAATCCAGGACAACTGGGGGCTCTCGTTTCTAGGGAAAACGCGGCTCAATGACTTCATGGACCAGGTTGAGGAACTGCCCAGCGCCGAGTATCATCTGACCGGCCAGTCTCTGCTCGACGACCGCTTCACGTTCTTCAGCGACAATCAGGTGAGTCGCTACCGGTACCGGTTCAGTCCCGGCAATCCGTTGGACGAGCCCGATGAGTTCTTCACGTTCACCGCGACCCGCAATGAGCTCGATATGCCCCTTGCCTTAGGCCGGTCGAAGATTGTGCCTTTTGTCGCGGGCACCTTTGGCTACGAGGACGGCGCCGGCTTTCAGGCGCCGCTCGATGATGCGCCGGTGGAGAGCAAGGACGCGATCCTGGTCGGTGAGGCGGGTGTGCGGATGTCCATGCAGCCGTTCTGGTGCGTTTATCCGGACGTTGAGTCCCGCCTACTGGATCTTCACGGGTTGCGGCACGTGATCAGGCCCGGGATCACGGCCGTGGCGTACGCCGCGAGCGATACCCTCGCCGAGCAGCGCGACACCCTGGACCTGGAGATTTCGCAGCGCTGGCAGACTAGGAGGGGGCCTGCGGGACGGCAGCGGACGGTGGACTGGCTGAAGTTGGACGTGGATTTCGTATGGCTGAGTGATTCGAGCGATGCCACCGCCGGACCCGACCGGCTCATCTGGAACGCGCCTCTCATCCCTTTGGCCAACCGAATCGGCAACGTGATTCCCCCCGTGGACAGGCGAACGACGGATATGTTCGGGCCGCGTCAGAATTATATCGGTACCGAGATGATACTGAGGTTGACCGATACGACCGCAGTTCTGAGCGATCTCTACATCGACATGCAGAGCGGAGTCGTCGAGCAGTTCAACGTCGGTTTCTCGCGTCTGGTGTGGCCGAACCTGAGTTACTACCTGGGTAGCCGGTACTTACGGAACGTCAGTAATGGCCTGGGCGAAAAGGGTTCGCATGCGCTGACCTTTGCGGCCACCTATGTGCTCGATCCGCGCTATACGGCCGTGCTGTCGCAGCAATATGACACGGATTATGGGGCCAACATCCGAACCGATGTCACCGTGATTCGCCGGTACCACCGGATGAATTTGGCCCTGACGTTCAGCCTCGACGAGTCATTGGACGAACAAAGGGTAGTGCTCAGCTTGTGGCCTGAGGGGATACCGGAACTGGCGATAGGCTTGAGAAGATACATGGCATTAGGGGCGTCGGATGTGTACTATTGACCGGAGGTCTGCAAAATAAGAGCCAGGGATTGGCTAAAGTGGGCAATATGGGGAATTTTGCGTGCCGGGCTGCTTTGGTTGGCCGGTAAGTCTTGAGTTAACCTTGGTTTTTCGGTATGCTGTTGGAGAAGCCGGGTTCGTCGCGTTGGTGACAGGTTGGATGGTTTTGTAAGGAGTGGATTATGCCGTTAGTCAACACGAAGAAAATGTTCGAAATGGCTTACAGGAACGGCTACGCCGTCGGCGCCTTCAACGTGAACAACATGGAGATCACGCAGGGCATCGCCGAGGCGATCGCACAGGAAAAAGCCCCCCTGATCCTCCAGGTGTCGCGGGGTGCGCGCCAGTACGCCAAGATCAGCTATCTGAACGCCATTATCGGCGTGGTCGTCGAAGAGAACCCGGACATCCCGATCGCGACAAACCTGGACCACGGCGACACGTTTGAAACCTGCAAGCAGTTTGTGGATGATGGCTTTACCTCCGTGATGATTGACGGCTCGCATCTGCCCTTCGAAGAGAATATCGCCCTGACGAAGAAGGTCGTGGAGTACGCCCACCCGCGCGGCGTGGTCGTGGAGGCCGAACTCGGGCAGTTGGGGGGGATCGAGGAGGACGTGGTCGGCGTCGATGACGTGAGCAAGCACATTGCCGACCCGAACCAGGCGGTGGAATTCGTGGAGAAGAGCGGCTGCGATTCCCTGGCGGTCGCATGCGGGACCAGCCACGGGGCCTACAAATTTAAGACCGAACCCAAGCTCGCGTTTGACGTTATACAAAAGATTGGTGAGAAGTTGCCGGGCTTTCCTCTGGTCATGCACGGTTCCAGCAGCGTTCTGCCGGAATTCAAGGACCTCATCAACAAATACGGCGGCAAAATGCCGGCGGCCATGGGGGTCCCGGAGGCGATGGTCACCAAAGCCGCCCGGATGGCTATCTGTAAGGTCAATATCGACACGGACTTGCGTATGGCCCTGACCGCCAAGATCCGACAGGTCTTTGCGGAAAAACCCGGGGAATTCGATCCGCGCAAATACCTCGGTCCCGGCCGGGATGCCATCCGGGAGATGGTGCGGCATAAGCTGCACGTCCTGGGTTGCGCCGGGAAAGCGGCCGAATGCTTGTAGTTGTTCAGTGTAGAAAGGAGCAGTTCGTTGGCGTCTGAAAGACCAGGAAGATCTGTCTTCGCGAGGAATCGGGGAATCGTGAAGATAAGAAGTGCCCCCGTCACGTTTTTATTCTTGGTTTCCTGTGCTTCGGTGCTGGTGACCCTGTGCTGGTTTGGCGGATACAGTTGCTCCGCCCAGCCTGGCAAAGCCGCGATCACCCGGACGGCGACGACCGGTTCGCAAGTCCCCGCCGCTGCGCAGGAAGTCCCTTCACGGGTTGATACCGTGGTGGCGGCCTGCCGGCTGATTTATCATGGTCAGTTCGAAGAGGCCGAGAAGCTCACCGAGCAGGTCGGGCTGACTGATAAGGCCTGGGCGCACCAGCTCCGGGGAATCATTCGGCAGTACGAGGAAATCGACGGTCTCCGCAAGGCGGAGCGGCAGGCGGCTTACAAGAAGCAGCTTGACGAGTTGAACAAGCTCAAGTCCTCAGGAGTGCTGGAAAGGCCGGACCGCCCCATTCTGGTCAAGTGGGAGGCGGGCGAGGTTGAACCCCCCGGCCCATGTGACGCCAATGAGCCCAACGATATCCCCGACGTGCTGGCCGTCATTGCCGGAGCCAGTGAAATTGCCGACAGCGATCAGAGGAAGGAACTCTTTGCCGAGCCTTTTGTCGTCTGCGTCATACAGGCAGCGATCGACCGCGGTGTGGCCCTGGAAGTCGCGGGCAAATGGCTCGACGCATATACGCGTTACTATTACTGGCTCCAGGCGATTGATCCGAACAACAAGGGGTATGAAACCCATACCGAGGAACTTCTGGATCGCGCCGGCATTGCCGTCTCTTTCCAGGACAGTCCGTGCGAAAGCCGCAAAGAACGCTATGAAGGCGTCGAAGAACAGATGCTGGAACGCGCGGTGGAGGCCCTGAGCCTGCACTACGTCAACAGTATCAATTACACCCAAATGGCGATGAAAGCGGTCAGACGTTGCGAGCTCCTGGCGGAAGTTCTGGCCGTCGCCTTTGCCGAAGGCACGGAGGTGAGCAACGAGAATTCTCTGAAGGCGCCCCCTCCCGACAAGGTCGCCGCGTGGTCGTCTGCTCTGGCAGGGCTCCGCGATGAGATCGAAAAATCGGCAGAGAAGTTCGGTAAGAGTGAATTCTTTGGGATCCTCGACAAAGTGCTGGCTCTGAACAAGACCACGGTGGATTTGCCGCAACAGCCGCTCATCGCGCACTTCACGGAGGCAGCCCTGGCGGTGCTCGATCCCTACACCGTCATGGTGTGGCCCCGCCAGGTACAGGATTTCGAGAAGCTGATGACGAATGAGTTTACCGGCATCGGCATCGAGATTTCCAAACCCAAGGGGCTGTTGACGGTCGCCAGTCTGCTGCCGGATACCCCGGCCTATCGCGCCGGCCTCGATGCGGGCGACGTCATCGAAGCGGTGGACGGCGTCCCCACCAAGGACATGAGCCTGATGTGCGCCGTCAGGAAGATCACGGGTCCCAAAGGCACCAAGGTCGTGCTGACACTGCGCCGGCAAGGCAAGCAGGATACCGAGACCATGATGCTCACTCGGGACCGGATTATCGTCCCGACGATTCGGGGCTGGCAGAGGACCGAAGACGGAGACTGGCTGTACATGCTGGATGAGGCCGAGAAGATCGGCTACGTACGTATCACGAGTTTCTCCAGCGAGACGGCCGGCGATCTCGAAAACGTGCTGCGCGAGCTTGAGGCGAACGGCCTGAGAGGTCTAATCGTGGACCTCCGTTTCAACACGGGCGGTTTGCTCGATAGCGCCGTCGAGATCACGGACAAGTTCGTATCGGAGGGGCTGATTGTCCGCACGCAGCCCAAGGCCAATATGATCCCCTCGTTCGAGCACGCTCACCGCCAGGGCACGCACCCGGACTATCCGCTTGTGGTTCTGATCAATTCGGGGTCCGCCAGTGCTTCCGAGATTGTAGCCGGGGCCCTGGCCGATGAGAAGCACGAGCGGGCCATCCTCGTCGGGACCCGGACGCACGGGAAAGGGAGCGTTCAGGGAATCACTCACTATCCCGGCGGTGGGGCCCAGTTAAAGTACACGATGGCCTACTACCATCTGCCTTCCGGTCAGCGCGTCCAGAGCCGCGACGTGGTGGAAAAGGAAGGCCGCAAAGACTGGGGCGTCGGCGCCGACGTCGAAGTGAATTTGACCACTGACGAGCTGAAGGCCATGCTGGACGTCCAGAGGGACAACGACGTGCTCGTGCAGGCGCACCGGGATGGCAGCAAATCCGCGCTCAACAAGCACAAGGCCGAAGAGACCCTGCGGGCGGACCCGCAGTTGGCGGTCGGACTTCTGGTCGCAAAGACGAAGTTGATCGAAGCCGGCAGGTTGACCACGAACCAGATGACGGCTCGTTCGCTGGGAGAATGAGCTTGGCCAACCAACCCGATACGGACCGATTCGAGCAGCAAAGACAGGAGAAATTGGCGCAGATTGAGCGGTTGGGACTCGACCCTTACGGGTCCCCCTACGAGGACGTCGAGCCGGCGGCGTCCGCCCGGGCCCGATACCGGGATGGCGATGAGAGTCTGCGGGCCCGGTGCGCGGGCCGCATCGTCCTGCTGCGCGATATCGGCAAGCTGATTTTCATCACCCTGCGGGACCGCAGCGGCGCCATCCAGGTCGGCCTGAGCAAAAGCCTGCTGCCGGAACAATGGCGGCTCGCCAAGCTGCTCGACCTCGGCGACATCATCGGGGCCGAGGGCAAGCTGGGCAAGACCAAGACCGGCGAGATCACCATCTGGGTCGAAGAGGGCGGCCTGGCCTTCCTCAGCAAGTGCCTGTACCAGCCGCCCGAGAAGTTCCACGGCTTGGCCGATATCGACCAGCGGTACCGGCAGCGCTACGTGGACCTGTGGGCGAACCCCGAAGTGATGGAGCGCTTCAAGAAGCGCAGCGAGATCGTGGCGACGATTCGACAAGCCCTCATGTCGAGGGGGTTCCTCGAAGTCGAGACGCCCATGATGCAGACCATCGCCGGCGGGGCGGCGGCCAAGCCGTTCATCACGCACCACAACAGCCTGAACCTGGACCTGTACCTGCGCATCTCGCCCGAGCTGTTCCTCAAGCGGCTGCTGGTCGGCGGCCTGGAGCGGGTCTTCGAGATCAACCGCAACTTCCGCAACGAAGGGCTGAGCCGCCAGCACAATCCGGAGTTCACCATGCTGGAGGTCTATCAGGCGTACGGGGATTATCGTGTGATGATGGACCTCACGGAGGAGCTCGTCGGCGCCTGCATCGAGGCCCATTGCCCCGGCACGACAGTGGAGTATGGCAAGGTCCGGATCGACTTCACCCGGCCGTGGCGGCGGGCCAGGTACGCGGACCTGCTCAGGGAGTGCAGCGGCTGTGATATCGACGACGTCGAAGCCATCAGGGCCAAGGCCCGTGAGCTCGGGATCGAAGAAGCCGCGATGGATGATGCCGTGGTGACCAACGAGGTCTTCGAGCGCACCGTCGAAGACAAGCTCGTCGATCCGACCTTCGTAATCGACTACCCCGCGATCCTGTGTCCGCTCGCCAAACCCAGCCGGAGCGACCCGAGATACGCGGAACGGTTCGAATTGTTTGTTGTCGGTATGGAGCTGGCCAACGCCTATACCGAGTTGAACGATCCCGCGCTGCAGTACGAGAACTTCCTGCATCAGCTTCGCGGCCAGGAAGAGTCGCTGACCAAGATGGACTTCGATTACGTCACCGCGTTAAAATATGCCATGCCGCCGGCCGGCGGGCTGGGGATCGGGATCGACAGGCTCGTCATGGTCCTGACCGGCGCCACCACGATTCGCGACGTGATCCTGTTTCCGCTCCTGAAGCCTGTTACGGCTGAGAACAAATGACCACTGGCAGAGTATTGCTGTATAATAGGCAGCAACATTCTGCGGAAGGCGAGGTAGCCGGCAACGGGTCCTGAACGCGGGAGGCTGTATCACCTTTGAGTTTATCCCGGTATACTTGCTATTTGGCCGGGTGGCAGCGTCAAGCGAAGCTTGGCGATGGTCTTAAACGCAGATATTGGGACCATCGCCAAGGCCTGCGGCCTTGACGCTGCCACCCGGATCTGCCAGGTTTTGCAAGCACAATAGGTGCTGATTCTCGAATGTTGAAGCTGTTCTTCTGGCTCAAGTACTTGCGTAGACGGCGGATCATCCTTCTGAGCATCGCGGCCGTGGCGCTGTCCGTCTCCCTGCTCGTCGTCGTGGCCAGTATCTTCACCGGCTTCATTGCGGCACTGGAGCATAGTGCGGTTGAGATGATCGGCGATGTCGTGATCGCCGCGCCCCGCGGAGTCAAGTTTGAGAAATACCCGGCTTTCATCGAACGGCTGGAGCAAACCAGCATCGTCGAGGCCGCCACAGCGACTCTGTCGGCCGAGGGCCTTTTGCACGTGGGCAAGGGCAACGTCCGGCCCGTGAGTATCTGGGGGATCGAGCCCGAGCGCCGGGCGCGCGTTATCGAATTCAAGCGGACGTTGATCCGTCAGGGGCAAATGCCGGGCGAGCCGTCCTTCGAGGTCGCCGGGACACCGGGAGAGGCGGGGGGGTTCGTGGGCATCGGCGTGGTGGCCCGGCCGGATGAGGAGACCGACGAATATGACCAGGCGACCATCCTCGCGGAGATGATGGGGGAGCGGGTCTCCATAACGACCGGGACTGTCGATACAGCGGACAACGGCGAGCAGATTCCCAAGAGGAGATCCATAACGTTTCGCATCGCCGATCTCATCTTCATTGGCGTGCATGAGCTGGACAGCGGTTTTGTCTATCTTCCCATAGAGGTGCTGCAAAAGGAATTGTATCCCGATGCCCAGGGCTCGCTGGCGACCAGCATCAACATCAAGCTCCAGCGCGACGTCGATCCGGAGGCGGCCGTGGCGCAGGTTCGCGGCATGTGGAAGGACTTCGCGACGCGCGAGCTGGGCTGGAGCGAGTACCTCGCGGCGGTGACCGATGTCGAGACGGCCCGGGGCATGCAGAGCCAGTATGTCGCTGAGATTCGCAAGCAGATGGGTATCCTGCTGGTGATCTTCGGGGTTATCAGCTTCAGCGTGGTCGTGCTGGTCTTTTGCATCTTCTACATGATGGCCCGCCTCAAGCAGCGGGATGTGGCCATCATCAAGAGCTGCGGCGCGACGAACTTTTCCGTCGTGTGGCTGTTCCTGGGCTTTGGCATTTCCGTGGGTGTTGCCGGTTCCGGGATCGGTGCCGTGCTTGGTTACGTGATTACCCGCAACATCAACGTGATTGAGGAGTGGATTCGGATCGTTTTCGGACTGAAGCTGTGGAAGAGCAGCGTGTATATGTTCGACAAGATTCCCAACCAGGTCGATTGGGGCTCGGCCCTGCCCATCGTGGCGATGGCAATCGCGGCGGGGGCGCTCGGTGCCTTGATCCCGGCCCTTGTCGCCGCCCGCACAAGACCCGTTGAGGTGTTGCGGTACGAATAATGCGGACTGTTTCCCAAAAATCGTGTGTGTCCGGGTGGCATCGTCAAGCGAAGCCTGGCGATGGTCTCCCATCGCTGTGTAATGTCGCGTTGGGCGCCCCGAAAGACTTTCCGTCGCGGTCGGGAAGACGCCCAAAGGGATAGAAATGTACAAACTGACCCTCACAATCCGGTACTTGCTGAAGCGGCGGATCACGCATTTTGCGATTGTGGCCGTGGCGCTGTGCGTCTTCATCGTCGTGGTCGTCATGACCGTGATGACCGGGCTCGTGCAGGATTTCAAGCAGAAGAACCACGCTTACGTCGGGGACTGCATCGTCGCCACCGACTCGCTGGTCGGGTTCCCCTATTACGAAGAGTTCATGGGCATCCTGGAACGGGCCGATTTCGTGCAGGGGGTCTCGCCGGTCGTGAAGAGCTACGCGCTGCTGCGTCCGGAAGGGCAGGACCTGAACGTCGGCGTCGAGATCATGGGGCTCGATCCCGTCCGGCACAGCCGGGCCACGAATTTCGGGCAGACGTTGTACTATCGGGCCGATGAGCCGGCCAAGGCTTTTCAACCGGTTTACGACCCGAACACTCTCGGCTGCGTCCTCGGCGTCGATATGATCCGGCGCCGGAACACGCGCAGCGAGTACATTCGCGACGCCCGGCCGTCGCGGGACGCTTTCAGTGTGACCTGTTTCCCGCTGAACGCCAGGGGCGCGCCGGCGCGGGCCGGCAGTGGTCTCGTCAGCACGCAACGGTTCTTCTTCAGCGATGACTCTCATTCCGGCATCGCCCGCGTGGATGGTTCCATCGTCTATATCCCCCTGGAGCAGGCGCAGTTGCTGTGCATGGCCGGGGCGGAAAAACGGGTCAACGCCATCCATGTCAAATTCCGTCCGGAGGTGGCGTTGAACGAGGGTCGGGCCCGTGTCGTAGAGATGTGGCATCAATTCAAGCAGGGAAAAGAGGGCACGCCCTACGCCTTTCTGCTGGACACGGTGACGGTGCAGGATTGGAAGGGCTACCGCCGGGCCTTCATCGCCCCGATGGAGAAGGAGGAACTCCTGTTGAGCCTCCTGTTCATCCTGGTGGGAGTCACGACGGTATTCATCGTATTCGTCGTTTTCTACATGATCATCAGTCACAAGCGAAAGGACATCGGCGTGCTCAAGAGCCTGGGGGCCTCCAACCGGGGCGTTCTCACCCTCTTCTCGGGATTCGCCGTCAGCGTGGGGCTGCTGGGCTCGTGTACGGGGGCCCTCGTCGGGTGGTTGTTCCTGGCCAGGGTCAACGATATAGAGCAGTGGCTCTTCGAGCGTTTTCACTTTCAGTTATGGGACCGCACGATCTACGCCATCGGGGATATTCCCAACCGGGTCGAGCCCGGGGTGCTGGCGGTCATCATTTCCTGTGCGGTGGTCTCGTGCCTGATCGGCGCGCTGGTTCCGAGCTACCTGGCGGCACGGTTGCGGCCGGTGGAGACGCTTCATGCGGTTCAGACATAGCCGTAGCGGACTCGATATGGGAAAGAGCATCTATGAGTGAATCGTCCGTGATATTGAGAGCGGAGGGCATCCACAAGTCGTACCGGATGGGCGCGACCCGTGTGAACGTCCTCAAAGGGGTGGACCTGGCCGTGCAGCAGGGAGAATTCGTGGCCATCGTAGGGGCCTCGGGAAGTGGCAAAAGCACGCTCCTGCACATTCTCGGTGGCCTGGACAGGCCCGATAAAGGGGTCATCCGGTTCGAGGGACGCGACGTAAACCGCCTCCGGGCGCGCGGGCTGAACCGGTATCGCAATGAAACGGTCGGTTTTGTCTTTCAGTTCTACCATTTGTTGGACGAATTAAGTGTGCTGGAGAACGTCTTTCTGCCGGCCATGGTCTCGCGTAGTGTCATAGGTTGGCTGATGACTCGCGGCCCGACACGCCGACGGGCCGAGGAGTTGCTCGAGCAGTTGGGCTTGCTGCAGCGGGCCCGGCACAAGCCATACCAGTTGTCGGGAGGAGAGCGGCAGCGGGCCGCTATCGGCAGGGCCCTGATGAACCGGCCCCGCCTGCTCCTGGCGGATTAACCGACGGGAAATCTTGACTCCGCCACGGGAAATGGTATCCTTAAGGTTTTCGAGGAGTTGAACAAGGCCGGACAGACGATTGTCATGGTGACTCATGACGAGCGAATCGCCCGCAGAGCACAGCGAATCATGACGCTGGCGGACGGCAGGATGAAGGCATGAATCGATCCACGGCCGGCCCAACCGTGGCGGCTGAGACCGGTGGTTCAATCCGGTACCGGGTGTGACAGACTGCGGTCTTGCACGTGTGTCGGTGTGGCATTGATTGGAGGCACAAGGTCGTATGGGTTTGAAGATTTGGCTGGATACCGGTCTCGTCGACGAAAAAGACGCCAGGATATCAGTCTTCGATCACGGCCTGCTCTACGGCGACGGTGTGTTCGAGGGAATCCGCGTCTATGACGGCAATGTATTCGAGCTGGACGCGCACATCAAGCGGCTTTTCGAGTCCGCCCGGGCTATCCGCCTGTCGATGCCCATAACCCGCAATGAGTTGGTCGCTGCGGTCGAAACCACGGTCAAGGCGAACGGGATGGGGGACGGCTACATCCGGCTCGTGGTGACCCGCGGCGTCGGCTGCCTCGGCCTGAATCCCTTTGCCTGCGAAAAAAGCATGTTGGTCATCATCGCCGACAAAGTCCAGCTCTACCCGGAGGAACTGTATGAGAAGGGGATGAAGGTCATCAGCGCCACGACCGTGCGCAATCACCCGCTGGCCTTGCCGCCCCAGGTGAAGAGCCTGAATTATCTGAACAATATTCTGGCCAAGATCGAGGCCTTGGACAACGACGTGCCCGAGGCGATCATGTACAACCACGAGGGCTACGTGGCCGAGGCTACGGGCGACAACATCTTCATCGTCAAGAATAGTGTCATTTATGCGCCGCCCGTGGAGGCCGGCAGCCTGGAAGGGATCACACGCGCCGTGGTTATCCGGCTGGCCCGGCACGAGGGTCTGGACATCATCGAGAAGAATCTCACCCGCTACGACCTGTACGTGTGTGACGAATTCTTCCTGACCGGGACCGCCGCCGAGGTGATCGGCGTGGTGGAGATCGACGGCAGGACCATTGGTGACGGCACGCCGGGGCCCATCACCAGGCTGCTGCGCGAGAAATTCTTCGAGTATGCCCGCGGGAAGGAGTAGGAGTGGACGTCTCTCGTGACAATGCCGACGTCCGCCCACCTCGATACCTGGAATCGCCAGTTGGCGGGAATGTGCTGGACGATGTCTCGTGGCGGGAGATTCCACCCTTGCGGTTGATCGATATGCAGCTCGGGCAGGTCCAGGACCTGATTCATCAGTCGCTGATGGCGCGCAGTTCCGGGCCGGAGTTGGCACCTTTTCTCAGTCATCTGAGGGCTCGGAGCGGCAAAATGCTCCGACCCGCTCTGGTTCTGCTCGCCGGCAGGTGCTTCGGCCCGACGACGGATGAGCACATCCGGGTTGGGGCCATCATGGAGATGATCCACCATGCCACGCTTCTTCACGATGATGTGATCGACGATGGTCGCACGAGGAGGGGCATCCCCACGGCCAATCATCTGTGGGGCAATGAGTTGGCGGTGCTCTTGGGCGATTTCATTCTAAGCGAGGTTTTCCGCATGACGGCAGATATCGCTCCGGCCGCGGCCCGCATCGTGGCACAGACGGCCGTGCGGGTCTGTGAGGGCGAGCTGCGCCAGGTCGCGCAGAGACGGAACTGGCGGTTGAGTGAAGCCGAGTACCTCGACATCGTCACTGAGAAGAGCGCGGTGTTTTTTGGGGGTTGCTGCCGGCTGGGGGCCCTGCTGGCCCGGGCCGATGAGGGCCATGTCGAGGCCCTGGCACAGTTCGGTCTGTACACGGGCACCGCCTTTCAGCTCACGGACGACCTGCTCGACATAACGGGTGATGAAAGCGAGACGGGGAAAACGGCGCAGAGTGATCTTGCCAAGGCCAAGCTCACGCTGGCCGTGATTCATCTGTTGCGGGTCATCGATCCGAGGGAACGGGAGAGCGTGTACGCCATGTTGGAATCGCCGGACGTATCGAGGTTCCGCCTCACGGAAATGCTTGTGCGATACGGCAGTCTGGAATACGCGCACGAGCGGGCCAGTGATTATGTGGCCAGGGCGACAGAGACATTGGCAGGTCTGCCCTGCGGCAAGGCGAAAGATGCCTTACTTAAGACGGCTCGCTTCATGGTCGAACGGCCGGCCTGAGGCGGGAAGGTAAACGCGGGATGTGCGACTGGACCCCGTGGGGACGACAGACGCGTAGGACACAACGCCTCGCGCGTACCCCGTCATCCTTTCGTTACAGTCAGGGCAAGCTCTGAGTGCAGCGAAGAGCCCGTTCTGACTCAGAGCCTGTTCTGCTAGGATTGCTCTTCGACTGGGTGGCATCGTCAGGAGGGCCCCAACGCGAAATATCGCGTTGGGGGCCCACGCGAAGTCTAGCGATGCTCTGATACCCGCGCCAGAGAACCTCCGTCAGGGCCTTCGGCCTTGACGACGCCCCCCGGAGCACACGTTTGCACTCAGAGGGAATCGGCGAAATGGCCGTACGGGGATAGGCTCCTACAACCCGAACGTCTCTTCCGTGGCGAAGAATGTCCCGATCCCGATCAGCCACGAGTCACCGGTGACCTGTCCTTCGACCCACAGATTCCACTGGTTCGTGATTTCCCAACTGGCTCCGAAGTGAGCCCCGAACTGCGATTCCTCCCAGATGTCGCTCGAGGCGTCGAAAGTATCAACGGGCGACACACCTGGGAACACGATGGATCCGTTGCGCTCCAGGTCGCCTTCGATAAACTGCAGGAATGGTCCGGCCCACAAACGCCAGGTATCCACCTGACAAACCGCCGCCAGACTGATTTGGGTTTGCCAGAAGTCAATGCTGGCCTCACCCACATGGACTCCCTGCGGTGGTGGCGGCACCACCGGATCCAAGTACGCGATGTCGCTGTCGTCCGGATCGAACCAGGTGACCTGCACCAGGCCGCCAATACTCCAGGGACCCCAGCGGCAGAAGGTGGCCCGTGTGCCGACTCCCCAGGCGAGGCCAAGGCTGCTGTCGAGACTGCCGATGGAATACTCGCCCGGTATTCCGATATCCACGACGTCGGCGGTGGCGGTCATATCGTCTTGAGCGTCGGCGGCGCCCACGCGTACGAACAGGTCCAGGTTGTCACAGATGCCGACCGCCACGGTCCCGAAAATCATGTTCATTTCGAGGTCCTCGATGCGCTGGGACTCGACGAAATCGAAGATCTCGGGGGGCACGAATTGGAACACCGCCCGAAAGGTGCCACAGCCCCGCAAGTCAATTTGCTCGCGGCCAAACTCAGCGCCGATGGCCCAGTTCCCTTCGCCCAACAGGGCCGCCGGCGGTCCCATCGGTGCGCCGCCCGGCGCCGCCGGCGCCAAGATGCCTGTCACCAGGAGAGCCGCGATCAGAAGTGCTCTTGTTGTCTTCATTTCCCACTCCTTTCTTGCGCAACCGGGATTCTCCAGGCCGCTCGTGCTCCCGCACAGGATTCGGCGCCGCGCCTGGCGTCCGTTGCGTTGTCCGTGTCCATATGTCACGAACTCTACACGGCAACGGTGCGATCGTCAAGTGAGGAAATTGCGCCGGCGATTGTGGGTGCCTGTGCTGCTAACTCACGACAACTGAGAATCTTCTCGAGATCATCGCGCTGCAACTCCATAAGTCTTAGTCTGGTCGGATCTTAGGGCCGAACCGGAGAGCGCGTTTATCGCCTTCAGGGTGCCGGCGGGGAGAAGGCGGTGTGGGCGAATCCCACATGTCCTGCTGGTAGCCCACAAAGCGACAAACGCAATTGGTTCCGGCCAAAGGCCGGGCTGCACAGATTTTCGGGCGTCGAGGACTTCAGGTGGCCGGCGTGGCTCCCCGCCGGCTCGCAGACTTTGTTGGCAGTGACGCCGTAAGGCGTTATCTTCTACGCCCTCACTGACACCGCAAACGCAAGATATGCCCTTACGGGCACGCTACGAACGGGGCACTGCGTGCCTGTGACCGCCAGTTTCTTTTCAGACACCTGACCGTACCGGGCTGCTGTTCCCGCCGCGCGCGTCCGCACAAAAAAAACTGCGGACCCCAGAGGGGTCCGCAGTCTCACATTCAAGATGCCGTCGTCGAACAAATCGGCTCAGGATGTTTGGTTGTCGGGCCTTCGCATTCTATTTGAACTGGTGAATGATACCCACGAAGATCGCGAACCCGTCGTCGAAGACGAAATCGCCGATGTCACCGTCCCAGATGTGCCACTGAGCCTCAACGAAGAAGTCGTTGTAGGCGTTCAGCTCATATCTGAGGCCGCCGAGCGGTCCCCACAGGATGCTGTCGATGTCGCCACCGTCCAGGTCAGCATCGGTCCAGAAAACCTGAACGCCGAGGTACGGAACCCACTGATTGGTCGGCATGAAGTGCCACTTGGCGCGAGCGCCGATCGCATAGAGATCGATATCGCTGGCCCCACCACCGAGGTCGATCCATGTGCCACTGGCGGCCGCCGCGACCTGGAGATTGTCGGTCAGGAAATAGCCGACGGCGCCAGATACGAACAACACGTCGACGTCCCCGAGACCTTCCTGCCCATTTTCCATGACCCAGCCACCGAGGAATTCGAGCTCGGTGTCACCCTGCTGGACGGATGCACCCGCCGTACTCGCAAAGAGCAAGCTGAGCACTGACAATAACATCAAACCACGTTTCATGCTACTCCCCTTTCAAAAAAACGTCACTCACACTGGCCTTCTGGTTAACCAACGACACCCGTAGAAGCAAACTGAGGGAACACCACCCTCATGGTCGGTCTCTGGCGCTGACTCTCATTGCTCACGGCCTCCGGAAAATACATCCTGTACCCTGTGTGTACCGGTCCTTAGTATCCGTAGGAGTTTATCGGCAGGGACATACAAATCAAATAAAAAAAAGTATTTTCCACATTTTTCGCATTCGTGACGTGTCACCTGGTGTAAGAACGAGAAGTTCTGTTGTGACGAGACAGTTTCTCCATCTTTACTGTGACGCGGGTCACAGTCTCGCTGATCGGCGTCTAATGCCTTGGCGGCAAACAAGTTGCGTTCCCGACGGGGCGTCGGGGAACGGCATGGGCTCGGAGCCGTGTTTGGGGGCTTTGTTCTCGCGCACACGGCTCATATTCTCCATATTCACATTTTCCGGTGGTTATCGAGCGCGTCGCGCTTTCTCGGGGGGCGGTTCTCCCGGGCGGCATAAAAGGAGATAAAGATAACCTATAAAAGATGGAAACGCCGCGTGCCCACCGGTTGTTGCGGGTCTCGTGCGGCCGCAGGCTGATGGGCAATCCGTGCAACGTGCGCGCTCGACGGGAACGCGCGACTGAATTCGTGGCGGGGCAGTCTCCGCGCGTCATGCTGAGCGAAGTGAAGGGGCTCCCAAACGGCTTGCCTTGCGTTTGGGGGATCCGAAGCATCTGGCCGGAGAACCATACGTGGCGGGGGCGAACGATGATTCGCCCCTGCCTTCTGGGCATGGCCTGCCAGGAATTTAGAGCCTGTCCCAGTAGGGCTGTTGCTTGGCTGGGCGGCAGCCTGCCGATGGTTGAGACCATCGTGGATCCCCCCACCGGCAAAGGTTCCCCAACGCCAGGCATCGCGTTTAGGGTCCCCACGCCCTTCGGACTTGCCGCTGCCACTCGGACCGGATTTCCCCGCCTCAGAAAGCACCGGCGGCACAGCCCTACCGGGATAGGCTCTTGGTCGCACACAGGAAAGCAGCCCGCGCGAATAGTCTTCGACACGTGTGCGGCCCATCTTTATAATGCCTCGGATGCACGAAGATCAGGCCAGCAATGGATTGTTCGACAGCCAGGAGAAGGCGAATCTGCGGTCGGCGACCCCTTTGGCGGCGCGGATGCGGCCGAGGACTCTCGACGAGTTCGTTGGCCAGAGGCACTTCCTGGGACCGGGAAAGCTGCTCACCCGAATGTTCCAGGCCGACCGGCTGAGCAGCCTCATATTCTACGGTCCCCCCGGGGTAGGAAAGACGTCGCTGGCCATGGTGATTGCCAATCAGACCCGGGCCCGGTTTCGCTACCTCAGCGCCCCGGCCGCGACCGTCAAGGACATCCGCGACGTGATCTCCGAGGCCAAGAACCGGCTCGCCACGAACGGGGTCAGAACCGTCTTGTTCGTCGATGAGATTCACCGGTTCAACCGGGGCCAGCAGGACGTCCTGCTGGACGATGTCGAATCGGGCGTGCTCTCGCTCATCGGAGCCACCACCGAGAATCCGTACTTCTCCATCACGGGTCCCTTGATCTCCCGCAGCACCGTATTCCGATTCGAGCCCTTGGAGCGCGGGGACGTCCTGCAGTTGCTCCGGAGAGCCCTGGCGGACCGGGACCGGGGTTTGGGTCATCTGAAGGTCCAGGCCGACGAGGCGGCTCTGGCGTTCCTGGTGGACATGTCCGACGGCGATGCCCGAAAGGCCCTGACCGCCCTGGAGGTCGGTGTACTTTCGCAGATGAGCGAAGGCGGAGAAGGTGGCATAAAATTTAATCAGGAAGTTGCCAGGGAGTCGATACAACAAAGGGCGGTTCTGTACGACAAAACGGGCGATACGCATTATGACCTTGCCAGCGCCTTTCAGAAGAGTATGCGCGGCTCGGATCCCGACGCGAGCGTTTACTGGCTGGCCCGCATGCTGGCGGGCGGCGAAGATACGCGATTCATAGCGCGGCGGATCGCCGTCTGTGCGGCCGAGGACGTTGGCAACGCCGACCCCATGGCGACCGTGCTGGCGGCGGCGGCTTTGCAGGTTTCGGAGTTCGTGGGCTTGCCAGAGGCCCAGTTGGTTTTGGCGCAGGCCGCCATTTATGTTGCCTGTGCCCCGAAGTCCAATGCCGGTGCCCTGGCGATCTGGAATGCCGCGGCGGATGTGGAACACGAGCCGGCCAGGCAGGTGCCGCTGCATTTGAAGGACGCTCATTATCCGGCGGCGAAGAAGGCCGGCTTGGGGGTGAACTATAAGTACCCGCATGACTACGAAGGTGGTTTTGTGCCTCAAGAATACCTGCCCGGACCGCCGAAGAAATACTATCTGCCGAAAAATGCCGGCTATGAGAAGAGTATCAGGCGTTATTTGCAGAGACTACGGACTCTGTTAGATAGTGGTAAAACGCTTGAATGTGCAGAAACTGATAATCAAGGACCAGCCGATGGAGAAGGTTGAGCTGCGCCGCCAGCTGCGTAACAGCCTGTTTGCCATGTCGCCTGAGCAGCGGAAAGAGAAGAGCCGAAAGGCGTGCAGGAATCTGATCTCGACACAGCAGTTCCAGGATGCTTCGACTATCATGATGTACTTGTCCCTGCAACACGAGGTGGATACGTCCGAGGCCATTCTTTATGCCTGGCAGCACGGCAAGAGTGTGGCGGTGCCGAAGATCTCGTGGCAGCAGCGCCACATGATCCCGGTCCAGATCAATTCCCTGGAGACGGGTTTTTCCACAGGCACCTGGGGATTGCGGAACCCGGTGGCGGGCGTGCCGATCCCTTTTGGACAAATCGATCTGGTGGTCGCACCCGCGCTGGGCTTTGACCGTCACGGCAACCGGCTGGGACGGGGAGGGTCATTCTACGATCGATTCTTCGCCAACCGGGACGTGGTGGCGTCGCGCTGTGGCCTGGCGTTTGCGGAACAGGTCGTGGACTCCATTCCCACCACCGAGAGCGATGAGCCCGTTCACCTCCTGGTGACGGATGAAGAGGTGATTTACTGCGACGGACAGAAAGGAGCATAGGATGGCTCGTTTGTTTTCGGATCTCATGCCAGGCCGGGAAGTCTGGAAGGGCAGCAGTCTTTACCTTGTCGTAGTTGTTGTCATGTTCGGGGTGATTGTGTTTCTGCTGTTTCGGGAGCACTCGCCGGGACCCGGAGAAGTCATGGCAGGGGATGTATCCGCCGCACAAGGTCCGGTCGAACCGGCCCCCCGCCTGGCCGCTGATATCGAATCCCGGCCGGTGTCGGCTGGCGGCGAGGCGGCGCCGGCTGCCACGGCTGCGCAGACGGGACAACCGCGGCCAACGGGTGTGGCCCAGCCGTTGGCCGGACTGGTGAACCAGGCAACTCCACAGGCCGAGGCCGCGATCTCGGAGGCGATGGCACTGATTCGGTCAAAACCCAGCGAGGTCATCGAGGCTCGCAACAGGCTCAACAAAGTGCTCCAGATGCCGTTAACGCCAGAGCAGCGGCAAACCGTCAAGAGCGAGATGGCGAAACTGGCCCAGGACTGGCTGTTCGGTCCGGCCGCTTTTCCGAGCGATACCCTGTGCGACACCTACATGGTCAAGCGCGGCGACCTGCTGGACATCATCGGCCGGCGCCACAAGGTGCCCTATGAGATTCTGATGAAGATCAACAACGTCCCGCGCCCACAGGCCCTGCAGGCCGGCCGGGCCCTGAAGGTCGTCAAGGGACCCTTCCACGCCAAGGTCTACCGCTCGACGTTCACACTGGACCTGTATATGCAGGACACATACGTTCGCAGTTTCAGGGTGGGACTGGGCAAGCCCGGGTTTGAGACGCCCACCGGTCTTTGGCGCGTCCAGGAGAACGGCAAGCTCATCAAGCCCACGTGGACCGACCCGGATACCGGGCGGGTCTTCAAGGCTACTGATCCGGATTACCCGCTTGGCTCCCGGTGGATCGCGCTCGAGGGCGTTTCCGGAGCAGCCAAAGACAGGACGGGCTTTGCGATTCACGGGACCAAGGATCCGGAGCAGATCGGAACGGCTGGTTCCCGCGGCTGCATCCGCATGTACAACGGGGACGCCGTTCTGATGTACAACCTGCTCGTGCCCCTCTATTCAGAGGTCGAAATATTTGACTGAGCGGCGGCTGTCAGGCGGATTCCTTGCGGATCTGCTGGCGGGCCATGCCCAGAGCGGCCCGGCCCTCCACGATATCGCGCGTGATGACGTACCGCGCCGGTTTCGGGTCTTCGGGCAACTGATACATGAGGTCCACCATCAGGTCCTCCGTGATGGACCGCAGCGCCCGGGCCCCGGTATCGTGCTTCAGCGACTTGCGCGCCAGCGCCTGCAGCGCGTCCTCGGTGAACTCCAGCTCGGCGTTCTCCATCTCAAAAAGCCGCCGGTACTGTCGGCACAGGGCGTTCCTGGGCTTGGTCAGGATATCGACGAGCGCCTCTTCGTCGAGCGCCCCCAGCGTCGCGATGACCGGCAGACGCCCAACCATCTCCGGAATCATGCCGTACTCGATGACATCCTCCGGAATCACCTGTTCCAGGATGCCCGTGAGGTCCGCTTTCTCATCGGTCTTAGGCGAGAGTTCTGAGCCAAAGCCGATCATCTTGCGGCCGAGCCGCTTCTTGATGATGTTCTCCAGCCCGATGAACGTACCCCCGCAGATGAACAGGATATTGCTCGTATCCATCTGGATATAGGATTGCTCCGGATGTTTGCGTCCGCCCTGGGGCGGGATATTGGAAATCGTGCCCTCAAGCATTTTGAGCAGGGCCTGCTGCACCCCCTCGCCTGAAACATCCCGCGTGATGGAAATGTTCTGATTCGTCTTGCCGATCTTGTCGATTTCATCGATGTAGACGATGCCCCGCTGGGCCATCTCAATGTCGTATTCGGCCGCCTGCAGGAGCCGCAACAGGAAATTCTCCACGTCTTCGCCGACGTACCCCGCCTCCGTGACCGTGGTCGCATCACAGATGGCAAAGGGCACCTCCAGCTTGCGGGCCAGGGTCCGGGCCAGCAGGGTCTTGCCGCTGCCGGTCGGCCCGATGAGTAGCACGTTCGACTTGTCGAGCTCAACGTCGCTGTCGCCGATATCGCCGTGGAGCAGCCGTTTGTAGTGGTTGTGCACCGCCACCGACACGTACCGCTTCGCGTTGTCCTGGCCGATCACGTACTGGTCCAGGTACTCCTTGATCTCCCGCGGCTTGGGCGTATCCTTGGTGCTCGTCCGCCGCCCGCCGACCTGCCGGCGGTTCTGCTTGATGATGTTGTGGCACAACTCCACGCATTCAGGACAGATGAAGACATTGTCCGGCCCCTCGATGAGGGTATCCGCCTGGTTGCCCGAGCGCCCGCAGAAACTGCATACGGCCCTGGTTTTGCGGCTATTCGATTGTTTGGTCATCGCCGGTCTCTCGTCTTTGAAATCCACTGATCTACCTGCTGCAAATATGATTGTAGTATGCCTGCCCGGACCAGGCAAGTCATTTCACGACCTTTGTTTTCGGCCGGGCGTGGTTACACCCCAGCCCCCGATGCCAACGGAACGAAACGCAGGGAGCCATCCCGGCCACCTGTAAATCCGGGTCGTTTTGGATAGTCCGCTCTCGAAAACAATCTCTATAATCCCTGTGCGGCAAAGAAGTTCGCGCTCACTTGGGCCTCCGGCGAATTGGCTTTCTTCTGCATAACGGGTGCCCGAATCCCGACAAGCACCTGTAGCATCATCGATGCTTTCGATAATGACTGGTGCAACCCAACGACGTATGA
>CAYFUB010000147.1:0-12106 GCA_964346195.1 uncultured Pirellulales bacterium | reverse complement strand
GGGACCGATCTGGGCCGCATCAACCAGCAAGCGCATCAGGTTCAGGTCCACGAGAAAGTGCTGGCCGAGCCGGCGCCTAGGGGCGACACCCGCCGAGGAAAGCAACTCCTGGATTTGACGCTGGGTCTGCATCTCAGAAAAAAGCACGAATATCGAATCTCGACAACTGTGCCGCAGGCGGACGCCTGTTGGGGACCCCAAACGCGATAGATCGCGGTACGTGTTCAGCCTCATCCGGGTGGCAGCGTCAAGGCCGCAGGCCTTGGCGATGGTGACACCGCATCCCAGGAAGACCATCGCCAAGCTGCGCTTGGGGTCCCCTTGACGCTGCCACCCACTGCGATACCCATGATTGACGCTAAACACGTACAGATCGCGTTTGGGAACCCTTGTCCGGTGTCGTTCCAGAAATCCGAAACAAGCACGAATGACCCAAACCCAAAAACCAAAACGCCTCCGTTGGCCGAGTGACAGCGTTCCGGCCCTTGGGGTTTCTTTCATTCGAGTTTGTTCGGATTTCGCGCTTCGTGCTTCGAGTTTCCCAGGGTCATGGTTCGGCATCGCCGGGCGTGCCGTTGGCGTGACGGCCGTTGGCGGCCACGCCGGCAAGCTGCAGCGCCCGCTTGGTCTTGGCCATCTGAATCGCCATCTGAATCGCCGCTTCCATGCTCGACGGGCTCGCCAGGTTGCGGCCGGCGATGTCGAAGGCCGTGCCGTGCGCGGGCGAGGTCCGCACGATGGGCAGGCCAATCGTGATGTTGACCGCGTGCTCGAAATCGAGCAGCTTGACCGGGATCATGCCCTGGTCGTGGTACATGGCGACCACCGCGTCGAACTCGCCGCGGACGGCCCGCAAGAACAGCGTGTCGGCCGGGACCGGGCCCACGCAGTCGATCCCCTGCTCCTGGGCCAGCAGGATCGCCGGGGCGATGATCCGCTGCTCCTCGTCGCCGAACCGGCCGCTCTCGCCGGCGTGCGGGTTCAGGGCCGCCACGCCGATATGTGGATGGCCCACGCCGAAGTACTCCTTCAACGCATCGTTGAGCAGGTCGATGGGCTCGAAGACGCAGCCGATGGTGAACTTGTTGCGGACGTCGAACAGGCCCATGTGGATCGTCGCCAACGCGACCTTCAGCGGGCCGGCGACGAACATCATCGCCTTGCGCGGGGCCTTGAGCTTCCGGGCAAACAGCTCCGTGTGCCCGGGCCAGGGGGCATCGGCCATCTTCCAACTTGTCTTGCTGATGGGGCCGGTCACGATGGCGTCGATAACACCGGCCTGAGCCGCCGCGACGGCATCCACGCAGAACTTGACCGAGGCCTCGCCCGCCACCCGGCTCGGCTCTTTCAGCCAGGGCGGCACGCTGTACTCGTCGTAGTCGGCCACGACGACCTTGAACGGGTACTCCCGGCTGATTTTCTCATGCTGATGGCGACCCCAGAACGGCTCGATTTCCGCCCGGTCGGCCGCGTAGCAAAGCTGCTCGTTCATGCCGAAGACGATGAACTTGGCCGAACGACGAATCTGCGGGTCCGCCAGCGCCTTGACAACCACCTCGGGCCCGATGCCTGCGGCGTCTCCCATGGTCACCCCGATGACCATCTGCTCCGAGATCGAATTGTGGTTGCCCTTGTTCACGCTATGCTTTCATCGTTCTACCAGCCCTTGTGGCCTTTGCTCATTGTCATCCTGAGCGCCAGCGAAGGATCTGGCCCGCAAATAGGATGTTTCTCAGTTCGCTGCCCAGATCGTTGGGGCCCCCAAACGCCTCTTTTCGCGTTTGGGGAACCCCCTTCACTCCACTTCGTTCCGTTCAGGCTGACAGACAGTCGATAATATGCAATCGCAAATCCTTAATAGCCCATCTGTTTCAATCGTTCCATCGTCAGCGGCTGCTGTTGCGGCAGGATGGCTTCCAGTTGCCGCCGAACGATCTTGACGAGGATATCCACCTCGATATTCACGCGCCGGCCCCGGTCGGCGCTGCCGAGCGTGGTCCGGTTCAGCGTCTCAGGAATCGCCGCCACCCGGAACCGCCCGGGGCCCATCCCCGCAATCGTCAGGCTCACGCCGTCAACTGCGACGGAGCCTTTGGGCACCATCTGGTCCAGCAACTCGGACTCAGCGTCGAACTCTATATCGGCAAACTCGCCGAGCCTTTTAACCACGCCAATCGTGCCGATCCCGTCCACGTGACCCTGCACGATATGTCCGCCGAAGCGGTCGGTGGCTTTCATGGCCCGCTCGATATTCACTTCGGCCGGCGGCCGCAACGTGCCCAGGGTCGATTTCGCCAGCGTCTCCGGGCTCAATCCGAACGTCGCCACGGTGCCCTGGAGGGTCGTTACGGTCAGGCATACCCCACTGACGGCGATACTGTCGCCGGTCCTGCAATCCTCGGCCAGTCCGCCCAAATCCACCACGAGCGCGCCGCCGGCGGTACCCGGAGATACCGATTTCACTTCGCAAACAGCTTCTATGAGTCCTGTGAACATATTTTGATTATTTCTTCGCGTTACCGGCTCACTCCTCCCTGAGACCTGCTCTTATGCTATGATTCTCCACCCCCCGATGTCAAACAATTGTTCGGCCTCAATAGTGGGCAGCGGCTTGCCAACGCCTTGTCGAGCTTGTATCTTAAACAATACGCAACGAAAGAAATCGCCTGACCACCGCCGTGCCTCTGGCAGCGCCAAGTTGGGAAGATAAGATATGGCCAAAATGGGAACGTCAGTGAGAAAGCGGATCCAGTCCATGGTCAGACGGATCGTAGCAGAGTTCGACCCGGAGCAAATTATCCTCTTTGGCTCCCATGCCCGGGGCCAGGCCGGGCCGGACAGCGACGTGGACCTGCTGGTCGTGATGCCCGTGGAAGGCTCGAAAAGGGCCAAGCAACTTGAAATCAGGGCTGCTGTGCATGATGTCCATCTCCCCAAGGACATCATTGTCAGCCGGTCCGAGGAATTCCAGTGGCGTAAGGACACCGTAGGCACGATCGAGCATCCGGCTGTGCAGGAGGGACAAGTAGTGTACGCCCGAAGATAGCAAACGCATGGCGGTCCAAATCGCGCGTCGAGTGCGGCAAGAAGTCCATAAACTTCCGGAAGAAAAACCGCCGTTCCGGCAGAGAAAGGAGCTAGAGCCATGAATACCATCTGGCTGAAAATAGCGGGCGTTGCCGTGGCGGTCGTGGTCGTCGTCGTCGTGCTTGGCAGGTTCCGCGCGGAGAAACCCGCCGAGCCGCCGGCACGGTCGGAGCAGACGGACAAGCCCAAGACATTCTACGATATGGCGGACCGAGACAAGCAGTTCAACGAGCCACCTCCGCCGGTCGAGCAGCCGGCGGAGCAGGCCCAGCCGGTGCAGGAGCCAGTGGCGCAGCCTGAGCCGCAGCCGGCACAGCCCACTGAGCAGCCATCCCAACCGGCCGGTCGGCCCGCAGGCGTCGTCTATCCCAGCGACCTCAAGGGGCCGACCACGCTGTACTTCGTACCGATGAGCGAAATGGACGACATCCAGGCGCAGCAACTGCTGCCCTATGCCACGGCCGGGCGGAGCATCGGGCGGCTGCCGGTCATGCAATACGGCCTGATGAATAAGGCCTGTCTGCAGATCGAGGAGCGCTGGCCTGACAGTTGGTATGCGTTTCGCGCCAAGCAGA
Organism: uncultured Pirellulales bacterium; assembly: GCA_964346195.1. GTDB lineage: Bacteria > Planctomycetota > Phycisphaerae > Sedimentisphaerales > Anaerobacaceae > PLanc-01. The sequence continues at coordinate 8,444 of CAYFUB010000147.1, read as the reverse complement.
TGTTGGAGGAGATCACCTGGTACCAGGACCGCTACGCGATGATGTACAAGATTACGCCGCAGCGATTGGATATCAGCAGATTCATGAAACCGAGGCGAGGCGCAGAGCCCCGCACTGTGGAGCCGATCCGACGATGACCGAGACCCTCGCCGCAACGATTCCCGTGATTTCGATTACCGCCGAGTGCCTGCCCGAGGCCTGGGAGAAGGCTGTGCTGGCCGTTTGGGACCGGGGCTTCGAAGTCAAGACGCAATACGACAAGCCGAACGACCCGCCGAGCAAGGATGCGACGGTGATGATTGCCGTGACCGATCCGTTCAACGAGCCGCGCATCCACAAGAATTTTCCGGGCGGTCCGGAGGAGCTGGAAGCGTATCGGCAGGAGGTGGTCAACGGCATCCACGACCACTGGATCGACCCGGCCGCGGGCAAGTGGACCTACACGTATCACGAGAGGCTCTTTGCGTACTGCCCGGTCGAGGACCTGCGCCATCGCAACGGCCCCAGGCCGTTCCGCGCGGTCAGTCAGATTCAGTACATCATCGACTGCCTGTCGGACGCCGGTCACAGCCGCCGGGCGCAGGCCGTCACCTGGATGCCGACCGCCGATCCGCAGACGGACGACCCGCCTTGCCTGCAGCGCCTCTGGTGCCGGCTCGCGGCGGACGAGGCGGGCGAGTGGACCCTGAACATGAACACGCACTGGCGCAGTCGCGACCTGTACAAGGCGTGGTTCATGAATGTTTACGCGCTGACCGACCTGCAGCGGACCATCGCCGAGGCGATTGCCGAGAAACGGGGCGAGCCGGTACGGGTGGGCCGCTACGTCGATATCAGCGACTCGCTGCACATCTACGGCAGTTATCTGAAAGAGGCCGCCGTGGAGGTCGAGAAGATGCGAAAGACGCCCTTCACGCAACGGGCGTGGGAGAGCAGCCATCCAGCGTTCGAGATGATGACCCGGGAGGCGCGGGAAAAGCTGGCCCGCGACCCCGACTGGTTCGCCAGGGCACGCGGGTGACATAAATGAGCGTGTGTCATGCCTCTATCACCTCGCGCATACAGGTTGAAGATGACTTCTTTGTTGTCATTTCGACCGAGGCCGAAGGCCGCGCGGAGAGGGTCCCCAAACGCATTATTTCGCGTTTGGGGTCCCAGACACGAAGCGCAGCGGAGAGCCCGCCCCGGAAATCTGGTCGCGAAGGGGGACACGCCAAATTCGTGGCCAGATGTCTCGACTTCGCTGCGCTGCGCTCGACATGACATACCACGAATGATTCATTCGTGATCCGTACTGCTATACATGAACTGAAAAACAGGAGCATGAAATGGCACTTACCGTCAACGGCGAGAGGATCGAAGAGCAGGAAATTCAACAGGAGGCCGAGCGCCTGCGGCCCAGTTACGAGCAGGTCTTTGCCGAGGAGGACCCCCAAACGCGCGAGGCCCGGCTTCTGGACTGGTCGAAGGATAATGTCATCGAGCGCGCCCTGCTGCGCCAGGAGGCCAGGAACAACGGGGCGGACATCCCCGCCGCCGACGTGGAGGCGGCTTTCGCGCGGCTCAAAGAACGATACGAGAAACCGGAGGAATTCCACAAGGACTTCAACGCCGACAGCGATGAGAAAATCAAGGAGATGATCGAGCTCCAGATGAAGGTGGAGCGCCGAATCAACGAGGTCTACGCGGCCGTGTCCGAGCCCTCGGAGGGCGAGATCCGGGAGCACTACGAGCAAAACAAGGAGCGCTTCAAATCGCCCGAGCAGATCCGGCTTGCCCATATCGTCAAGTACGTCAACTGGCAGACCGACGAGGCGACCGCCAGCGACGCCATCGCGCGGGCCCACGAGGAACTCCGCAGCGGCGCCCCGTTCGAGATGGTCGTGAACAAATACACCGACTGCGCCGACAACGGGGGCGACCTCGGTTACGTCGCGCGGGGACAGATGGTCGAGGAGTTCGAAGACGTCGTCTTCAATCTCAGCCCCGGCCAGGTCAGCGACGTCTTCCGCACGCGCTTCGGCTTCCATATCGCCAAGCTCTACGACCGCCGGCCCCCCGCCGTGCCGCCGCTCAAGGACATTCGACAGCAGGTCGCCGAAGAGGTCCGGGAGCAAAAACGCGAGCAGGCCCTCGGCGACTACCTCGACGCCCTGCGCGCCAAAGCCACGGTCGAAGAAGCCTGAGAAGGTTTGTACTCCACGCATTTGCATTCCGCGATTTCTGTCGTAGACTTTAGGTGACAGGAAAGAAGAGCAGGTTACGGAAGCCTTTTGTGTTGACCCCGGTTGTGTGGGCGGCACGTCGTGGCGGCCGACGATTCACCCCTGACAACGGGCGACTCACAGACAAAAAGACCCCAGGCTGACCTGCAAACATAGAACTCGGGAGTTGAAGCAAATCACGATGAGCTTTTGGGGGGGCTATGTGAGTTTCTTTCCGAGTTGGCCTCTGCGTCCCTGAACGCAGAGGCTCTTTTTTTGCGCCGCACACAGCACCGGCCGCCCTTGCCCGCCACGACTTTCACACCGAAAATTTGCCCGGCCCGCGTCCGCCGGGCAATGCTCAATGACTATCCGCACTTGTGATGGCAGCACGAAAGACGAGCCGGCGAATACATCAGGAGGGGACGGCCATGCTCCGCTCAGATACAACTTTGATGAATGTGCGCCATATTTAGGTTGACACACTACCGCTTGGCCTTACAATGGGGCCCAGGACTAAATGGTGTAGTGTTGCGGTCGGTGAAAAAAGCGAACGGTCGGTGTTGTACGGGTCTCGAACAGGGATTGTTTTCGGGAGGTCGATTGGGTTTGTGAGATGCCCTTTTTGCAAGGAAGACAAGGATAAGGTTGTCGATTCGCGCTCCAGCGATTTCGGGCGCGTTATCCGCCGGCGGCGCCAGTGTCTGGTCTGTAATAGGCGTTTCACCACCTACGAAAGGACGGGCGAAAGCTTCAAATTGCACGTGGTGAAGAAGGACAAATCCCGCGTGCCCTACGAGCGGGAGAAAATTATTGCCGGCTTGCAGAAAGCGTGTTATAAAAGACCCATCTCGGCCGAACAGATTCAGCAGATCGCCGACAAGACGGAGGAGGATATCTTCCGCAGTTTCGACAAGGAGGTGACCAGCGCCTTTATCGGTGAGTGCGTGATGAAGCACCTGCGCAGTGTGGACAAGGTCGCGTATATCCGCTTCGCCAGCGTCTACCGGGAGTTCAACGACGCCGGCGAGCTCATCGACGAGGTCAGCCGGGCGATTCAGGAAACGGAGCCGCCCGACCAACTCAAGCTCTTTGACCAGTAGAAGATTTTGGAGGAGTCGTCAGTCGCCGGTCGCGAGTCCTTGCCGACCGACCGCTGACGGGAATCGGCCAATCCTACGTGAGAGATTGCATGGAGGCAACCGATCACAGATGAACAAGCAACTGCAGGTCGTCAAGGCTGACGGCACCAGCGAAGAGTATCTGCACACGAAGGTCGTCGGGACGATCAACAACGCCCTGTCGGCCGCGGGCCGGCCCGATATCGCCATGGCGGAGGACCTGGCCGAGGTGGTGACCTACTACCTGTACCGCAGGCCGGACCAGCGCCGGATCAGCTCCAGCGAAATCCTCTCCATGATCAAGGCCGTGCTTGCCTCGACGGGCCATGAGGCGGCCGCCGTCGCACTGGGCGATCACGCCCTCGAGCGCCGGCTCAAGCGCGCCCGTACCGAGGTCCTTGCGGTCAACGTGCAGGATTTTCACGACGTGGAGAGGCTCAATGAAACGAAGCAACCGCCGGAGCGAACGCCCTGGGACAAGGGCAGAATCGTTTACGATCTGACCATCGAGTCCGGCATGTGCCGCCAGACCGCCCGGGCCGTCGCTTCCCTGGTGGAGGAACGGGTCTTCAACATGGGCATGACCGCCGTGCCGCGCAGTCTGCTCAAGCAGCTTGTCCTGGGGGAGGCCGCCGCCATGCTCCGCGCCCAACGCGAACTCCAGGCGGTGTCGCGGTAACAGCACTACCCCGGTCAAGGTAAGAAGACAATGGGTGGCAGCGGCAAGCGCCAGCTTGCCGATGGCCCATGTGTATGCCTCCATAACCATCGGCAAGCTCTGAAGACTCCGCTTGCCGCTGCCACCCGGAAATATGAGACTCTCAGTTGCAGTTGGGATAATCAGACCTATTCGGATCGGGCTGTGATCAACTCTCTGGCCCTTTCGATGACACTTTCGGCGGGCTCCTCCGCTCCGATATCGATCCAGCCCACTTCTCGAAACGTCTTGAACCAGGTGCGCTGACCCTTGGCGAGGCGGCGGGTGTTCTTCTTGATCAGCTCGACGGCATCTTCCAGGCTCATCCGGCCTTCGAGATGCTCGATGATCTCGGCGTAACCGATGGCACACCGCGCCTGCTTGCTCAAAGGCTTCTCCTCGGCCAGCAGCGACCTGACCTCCTCCACCAGGCCCAGGTCGATCATTCTCTTGACGCGGGCGTTGATCCGGCGGCTCTCGACGGCTTTCTCGCGGCGCACGCCGATGATGGTCCAGTCGTGCCTCGGCCGCTCGGCGTCGAACTGCCTCTGCAGGCTGGATATAGGCTTGCCGATGAGCCGGTAAACCTCCAGGGCACGGATAATCCTCTTGGCATCGTTCGGATTGATGTGGTCTGCCGCCTCCGGGTCGATTCGCTGGAGTTCGGCGTGCAGCGAGGCCAGGCCCTCTGCCGCGGCCTTCTCGCGCAACTCGGCCCGGAGCGGCTCGTCGCCGCCGGGGCCTTCGAAGAGCCCGTAGAGCAGGGCCTTGATGTACAAGGCCGTGCCGCCCACGGCGACGACCGTCTTACCGCGGCCGCGGATGTCCGCGATGGCCATCAGGGCTTTGTCGAGAAACAGCCCCACGCTGAACGACTCGCTCGGCTCGACCACATCGATCAGGTGGTACGGGACTTCGTGCTGCGCTTCCCGGGACGGCTTGGCCGTGCCGATGTCCATGCGACGGTAGACCTTCATCGAGTCCACGCTGACGATCTCGCCATCCAGGGCCCGGGCCAGCTCATGACCCAGCCGGGACTTGCCCGAGGCCGTAACCCCCAGAATCAATATCATTGACGATTTGCTACTTACCATTTACTATTTGGTTTCGCTCAATGGCGCGGTATCGGCCCGGAACGCAATTCGCTTTGATTGTAAATGGCAGAGGGTAAACAGTAAACTCGTTTCACTTTATGTCTTCGCCACGAACGGCCAACCCGGATTTCACTACCCTGCTCGCCAAGAAGGTTCGGATCGTCAATGAGACCTTCGACCGAATCCTCGCCGGCCAGCAGGGGCTCCCCGACGAGCTGAAACAGGCCCTCGTCTACACGCTCTCGGCGCCGGGCAAGCGGATTCGTTCGGCCCTGGTCCTCTGGTGCTGCGAGCTGGTCGCCGGACGGGAGAATGCCAACGCGCGGACAGCGGCGGCGGCCGTCGAGATGGTCCACACCTACTCGCTCGTCCATGACGACCTGCCGGCGATGGATGACGACGACCTGCGTCGGGGCAAACCGACCTGCCACAAAGCCTTCGACGAGGCGACCGCGATCCTGACGGGCGACGCCCTGCTGACACTCGCCTTCGAGGTCCTCGCCGACCGAATCGACAGCCCGGCCTTAGCCATTCAACTCATCAGCGCGTTGGCTCAGGCCGCGGGCCCGGCGGGTATGATCGCCGGTCAGATGGCCGATCTCAGGGCCGAAAACACCGCCGGAAGCACTGAAATCCTCGAATACATCCATACCAATAAGACCGCCAAATTGTTCCGTTGTGCCGCATTGATGGGCGCGCTATGCGGGGAGGCCGATCCCGAGCAGTCAGAGGCGCTCGGCCACTATGGTTTGAAAATTGGCTTGGGCTTCCAGATCGCCGACGATATCCTCGATGTCAGCGCCTCGAGCGAGCAGTTGGGCAAGACGGCCGGCAAGGACGCGCGAGCCGCCAAGTGCACGTATCCGGCGGTCGTGGGAGTCGAAAGGGCCCGCGAACTGGAACACAGGTTGGCCCGTGAGGCCGTGGCTGTCCTGGAACCCTTCGGCCGCAAGGCCGACGTGCTGCGACAGTTGGTGACCGCGTTGCTCAACCGAGACAAGTAGATCTTCTCGCGCACCACACTTTCGATCGGCTCGCGCGGAAAAAAAACTCCTGCACGCAAAAAAAATATTTGCGGCGCTCGGCCCCGGTTACCAGTACTGATAATGACCGTGGCCGAACTATCGGCGGCGCGGTGGAGATTTCACGACCGAAAAACAGCCTTTCTCCACGCTGATATCTTCATGCAATCCGAAAACGTTTGGAAACGGCTCGCGCGGGACGCTGGCGCGCCGGCCCAGAGACACTAACGAAAACGTGCCGGCGCCGCCGATACTGGAGATGGAACATTGGGGAGTACCGCATGAAGACATGGAAGTTCGTCGTCGAAGTCATGTGGCTGTTTCTGGAGACGTGTGTATGCCCGCGCTCCGAGGAGCAGCCCCCTCACGCCGACACTGACCGTTACCAACGAACAAGGCATCAAACCACAATCATCGATCTGTTCATCGAACGATGGTACTCACCGAACTATATGAGGCCGCCGCCTCTGTGGACCTGAGATGAACGTGATCTGACACAACACGACACCAAAGATAACTCGGTTACAAGCAAACAGGCCATAAGCTTCCCACTTATGGCCCTTTTCTTGCGCCCCGCGAGGAGTCATGAGGATTATGGAGCCGGCAAATCAGAGCTTTGCCCATTGGGTCCGGGGTTCATTATTGACTATCTACGATCTGATACGGATTAGGAAAAATTCTTGCGCGGTGGGCTCTGTCATCCTGAGGCGAAGCCGAAGGATCTGGCCACTGAAAAAGAGATTTCTCTCGCTCGCAGCCCAGATCCTTCACGCCGCTGCGCTCCGTTCAGAGCCTGCCCTGAGCGGAATCGAAGGGATGACAGACCGGGCACGAACTAATCATAATCCGTATGAAGCCGCACAAAGTCGAATCGTAAATGGTGGATTGTCGATGGTGAGTCCGAACGAGTCCGGGAGTCGCGTCGCCATGACGGCGGACGACATCTGGCCGGCGGTAGAGCGAGCCGCGCAGGCGGCTCGCGATGTGCTTCGCAATAACCTGCGCGGGCCTTACGAGGGGCTGCCCCGGACGGCGGCCTGGGATTATCATGAGCCCTATACGCGCGACATACTGATTTCCGGTCTGGCCGCCCTGGTGACGCAGGACAAAGACCTCATGGACTCGTTGCGGCAGGTGCTGGAAACCCTGGCCCGCAACCAGAGTCCCTTGGGGCTCATGCCCTCGCTGGTGCATGACGCGCGCGACCTGGGGGCAAGCGATACGACGCCGCTGTTTCTGATGGTCCTGGCGTTCTATCGTCGGGTCACGGGCGAATCGGACTTTCTCCGAGAGGCGGCCAACAAAGCGCTGGTCTGGATGGATTACCGCAGCAGCGAGAGTCGCGTCATCGTGGACCAGCAGCCGACCACCGACTGGCGCGACGAGTTGTGGGTGCCCGGGTACGGTCTGTACGTCAACGCGCTGGTCTACACCTACCTGAGGGTCTTTCGGGAGCAGGACAAGGCCGCGAGACTGTATGAGCGGATACATCGTCTTGCCGCACCTGCAGCGGGGATCGAGGATAAGGAACGGAACACAGACGCCGGCGGACAGAACACACCGGTGCCAATCCCTGACCTGCAATCTGCACTCCACCTTCGGAAGCTGCGGGGCCTGTTGCTGCCTGACAAGCCCTATTTCGCCCTCTGGGCCTTCAAGGAGTACCGCAGCGACCGTTTCGATCTGATGGGTAACAGTCTCGCTATTCTATCGGGCCTGGCAGAGCCGGATCTTGCGGGCGAAATGATCGTGTGGATCGAAACCGAATGCCGGCGCCTGCGAGCGCGCGCGGAACTGACCGGCGAGCTGCCGCCTTGCCTGTTTCCATACCAGCAGCACGGCGATTGGGACTACCGGCCGCGCATTGAGCGGCTCAATCCGCCCGGGTGCTACGCCAACGGGGGGATCTGGCCTTTCATCTGCGGTCTGTACGTAGCGGCCCTGGTGGCGGCCGGCAGGCCGGATCTCGCCCAGAGAAAACTGGTCGCCCTGACGGACCTGGTCCGCCGGGCCAGGAATCCAAGCCTCGAATTCGGATTCAACGAGTGGCACCGGGCCCAGGATGGCCTGCCCAAGGGCCAGGATTGGCAGACTTGGTCAGCAGCTCTGTATCTCTATGCGGTCGAATGTGTCCGGCGGGGCAGCACGCCCCTGTTCGACGAGGTCAGAGAGGAATAGTACGGATTATGAAAAATTCTTGCGCCCCGTGTGTCATCCCTTCGGCTACGCTCAGGGCAGGCTCTGAACGAAGCGCAGCGCGGTGAAGGGGTTCCCCAAACGCGAATGATTGCGTTTGGGGGCCCCAA
>CAYFUB010000146.1:0-5314 GCA_964346195.1 uncultured Pirellulales bacterium | reverse complement strand
CTGGCGGCGATGCGGGCCGCCTCGATCTTCGTCTTCATGCCGCCGGTGGCGTGGGCGGAGCCTTTGCCGCCCGCGTGGCGGACGATCTCGTCGGTAATCTCGAAGACCACGGGGATGGGCCTGGCGTCGCGGTGCTTCTGCGGGTCCTTGTCGTAGAGGGCGTCGATATCCGTGAGCATGATGAGCAGGTCGGCGTCGATCTTGCTGGCGACCAGGGCGCTGAGCCGGTCGTTGTCGCCGAAGGCCGTGCCGATCTCGGCCGTGCTGACACTGTCGTTCTCGTTGAGAATAGGCACCACGCCGAGGCCGAGCAGCGTCTCGATGGCCGTGCGGAGGTTCAGGTAGGTCTTGCGGTTGCTGAGCACCTCCGCGGTCAGCAGGACCTGGGCGACCTGGACGCCGCCCTGGAGGAAGGCCTGGCGGTACTCCTGCATCAGCAGGGGCTGACCGATGGCCGCACACGCCTGCCGCATCTTCATCTCTTTGACGCGCCCGGCCAGCCCAAGCTGGCCCGCCCCCATGCCGATGGCCCCGGAGGTAACGACGACCACCTGCCGCCCGCTATCGAGCAGCGTCTTGACCTGTCCCGCGACGCCGCTGAAGTACGCCGTATCGATCCCGCCGTCCTTCGCCAGCGTGTTCGTGCCGATCTTGATAACGACTCGTTTTGTCCTGCTGAAATCACGCATGAGCACATTATATGTCCGGTCGAGACAGACACGAAGAACGATTTTGACTTCCGCGTTCGCAATTCGATAATTTCAATAGGAGCGCACCAGCCGGGGAGAAGGATCGACGGATAAGAGAACGACGAGAGCATAGATGGGATCGTGGGTGGATCATTCTTTCCGCATTGACTTCTGCACGCATATTCATCCACCGGTATCTGAACGAATCGAAACGCAATCATTGACTTCAAGCTGTCGTCCCGGCAGAGGCGCGAGCCGTACGCTCATTCAAGACAGGAGGCACAGATAAAACTCGCGCGCCGACGGTACGAAGGAAGGAGACCGCACCACGTGCGGATAGTACGGTCAAGCTGAGAATTTCATCGAGAAACAAAGGAAGCAACATGAAACGTAAAGCGATCTTCTGTGCCACGGCGGCCGCCGTGGTGATAACTGTCGTGCCGTTGCCGCTGCTCGGCGGCACCAGCGAAACTGGCAACGGCGCCCCGAGCGGGGCACACTACAATCTGAACATCATCGGCATGAGCAAAGCCAAGAACGTCGAGCCCGACTCGATCACGAGCCAGGGCCACCGGATCTTCGTGCAGCTCGGCAACAAGGACAACGCCGCCACCACCAAAATCCTTCTGCTCGAAGGCGAAGACTTCGGCGTGCTGGATTATGACGGCACGGACGGCCGGGCCACGTTCCAGCTTCCGAACCCGGACCCCGACGACGACGGCATCACGCGGTACACCGTGTACCTGCGCGTGCTGGGCAAGCCAGGCGGCAAAATCCGCATGTCGGCCGCCGCCACGGACCCGGAAGTCGGCGAGGTCGTCTCGGACATGAGGGTGGTCTCGGTCCGCGAGAAGGGGCAGATGAAGTTCGCCAACATCAGTGACGCGCTGCTCTACATTTATGCCTGGGTCTACGTGGACGGCGCCTGGACCTACCAGCGGATCCCGTTGTTCTCCGACCTGCTGCAGGATTACCTGTGGAGCTATGACAACAGCGGCGTCCGGCTCGCCCAACTGCGCTTCTACGAAGGGGTCCACACGCAGGTCCCGGACCCGCTCGTCGTACCGCACCTGGCCAGCATCGACCCTTACCAGGGCCTGATCGGCACGTCCCTGAGCGTCACCCTCACCGGCGCGAACGTGGACTTCAACGGCCTCGCTGACGACCAGACCCCAACCGTCGATTTCGGCGACGGCATCACCGTCGACACTGTTGCGGTGTCGTCCGACACGTTGATGACCGTGGCCGTCACCATTGCGGCCGACGCGATTCTCGGCTGGCGGCCCGTCACGGTCACGCTCGCCGACGGCTCGACCATGACCATCTGGTTCGAAGTGCTGTGAGCTTGCACGTCTCTACGCCGTCTGCGTGACGTCCGTGCAACGCAGGGCGATAGAAAACGCCGGGGCCCGCGACATCCAGACGCGGGCCCCGGTTTTCAATGCGCCCGGAGACGCCGGACTTCGCGTCTCCGTCAATTCTCAGGGTCGGGTCACGCAGATGTCGTCGATATAGATCAACCCGGTGCCGCTCGGCTTCGCATCGGCCTTGTCACCCAGGCCGATGTATATTTTCTTGACGCGTGCAGGATTCACGCCGGCGAAGTCGCCCAGCGGAATCTTCCACTCGATCCACTTCGTCGTGTTCACCACCGCCGGGTCGGGGTGCGCGATAGCGGCGCTATTCCCGGAGGTGTCCTCAAGAGCCACATACAGGGGGGCTGGGCCATTGCTTCGCCTGCCCTGAACGTAAAGGACCAGTGTGTCGGCGCCGTTGACGGTCCAGTCCTGCGCGGGGTCAAACTCCCGCTCGGCCTCGCTGTAGAAAGGCTCGACGAGGTTGTTGTAGTCCAGGGGCATGGACTGCCGGCCGCCGTGGACAATCGTCTGCTCGGCAAACGGCGGGTCCCAGTTGCCCACGGTCGAGCCGTTGCCGTTGGTCCAGCCGTCGATCCAGGTCTCGTAGATGCGCGTGCCGGTGCCCTCCTCATCATCATAGCTCTCGAAGTCATCGACGGGCAGGATGGTGGTAAACGCCCAGACATCGCCGGAGCGGACCGTGTCGACGGGCACGAGCTCGTCCACGCACCAATAGTACGTGCTCAGGGTATCGAGCAGCCCCGGTGCGAACATCGTCTCCGTCAGTATTCCCTTGTCCGCACCGGCGTCTCTCTCACTGACCGCGTCACGATTGTCGCTGAAATAGACGTGGTGCTGGAGAGCCGCCTGGCCTGGCAGCCACGTCAGGTTCGGCTCCGGCACAGCGTTATTGGCGCCATCGGCCGGGTCCGGACCGTACGCCGTGAGACCCTGCGTGATGAAGCTCCAGACGTTGCCGGCGTAGACGGTCGTGAGATCCGCTCCGATCTCATCGACCCGCCAGAAGTACGTCGTCCCGGGCGTCAGACCGGGAATGTGGAAGTAGAGAAGGCCCGGCGACCGCGGCCGCACCAGGTCCGCCTCCGTCAGTTCCGGCGAGGTGCCCAGATAGACCTCATGGAGCACGGCATCGGCGCCGGCCGTCCAGGTGAACAGGGCCAGGTTCACCGCATATTCCCCGTCGGCCGGCGAGGGACTACCCGCCTTGTAGATCCCGTCCGGCGGGACGACGCCGGGCTTGTAGCCGAAGAAGTCGATATCGATGGCCCCGCTCTGCGGCGTCGCCCCGACGCCCATCGTAATGTAACTGTCGCTGTAGTCATCGCCATTGCCGGCGGTGACATAGAACACCTCAGGCTCCATCACGCCATCGACGTAAATGTGCACCTCATGCGTTCCCGTACCGGAGGTGTCCGCCTGAATCGTGATCCAGAATTCACGCCACTGGGTCGGGTCAAGCTCCAGGATGTTGACAGTACCCGGCTCATCCCCTTGCAGGTCCACGTCCCCCGAGGGGCTGGTCCCATTGAGTTTGTTCATCGTCAGGCCGCTCTTACCCTCCAGCTCGTTGTCGTCGTCAGCCAGACACAGGGCGAAGGAGACGATCTTGTCGCCGGTGGATTGACGGACGCCGAAGATGCTCTTGCCGCCGTCGTGCAGCACGTACCCGTCGCCCTCGGCCGGGTAGGGGCCGGTGGTCAATTCGTCCAGCGGCCCGGACGTGGGAATCCGCGCCCGGAAGCTAATGGTCACACCGTCATCGAGAATCGCGCCGGCGGTCGCGGCATCGACATCACCGCTCACGCTGTGGCCAAAGAAGACTTTACGGTTGCTCGGATCCGCGGGGTTCGGCCGGGGGTCGCCACAGTCCTGCAATCTCAGGAAGGTCGTGTCCCCTTCCGTCAGGGCACTGGCCCCACCCGGCGCGCCCGTGCCGATGGCCGACTCGTCCCATTGGTCGGAGCCGTTGTCGTGGCTCCACTTGCCGTCGAGCGCGGTAAAAGCCGCCCCCGGCGCGGCCTTGTCGCCCTGATACATGTAAGTCCACCAGCTCGATGGTGCAGAGTACAGAGTCTCGGCGGAGGCACGGCCGCAGGCCACCGCCACCAATACCATAACAAAGAGACAACAAAGAGATTTCCCATGCATCGCTCAGTCCTCCTAATACGAAGTTGCCCGATGTGCCGCGGCTACGTGCCTCGGCGCCCTGCTGCCTGGCTCACCCGATGTCCCGGCCGTGCACACGCGCCGGTCCCGACGATGCAGGTGGAGATATATGGGCTCGGATGCTGTCTTGTTTGGAGATCTGTCGATAGAGCCACAACCCCTCCCTGATCCGGATTACCATTGCTCAGCGTCGTAATGAGAGACGAAGACCCACACCTTCGACCGATAACCAATACACCACAAAGCGGCCCCGGCTGTCAAGGTCGGTTTTCGAGGTTCGAGGGGTCGAGACCCGTCACCGCCGCAAGTGCGTCTGTTCTCGGGACTTGCAAGCTATTGGCAATTCGCCCGAAGCGGTCTGGCCGAATGCGCTCAAGAGCCGCCCTCCAGCCTTCCATGTTGCTTCGGACGATCGTACGTCGATCTCGAGTTGCTTTCCCAAACGCAGGGCAACGACCTCTACCAGCTTGCCGGCCGGCCACTCGGTCAGGAACCGGTAGACATCATCCATGGTCGCCACGTCACGACCTCCAATCCGAATCAATAGGTCTCCAGTCTGCAGCCCCGCCCGGTCCGCAGATCCGTCCGGCACCACCTGAAGAATGACAACCGCCTGCTCTATTGACAGGTTCAGGGCTCGTACCGTGCGACGGCTGAGAGGACGGGGCGAACCTGCAATGCCCAGAAAACTGCGGGTCACTCTGCCTTGTGTCATCAGCTTCGACAGTACCCAGCTCGCGGTATTCGACGGAATCGCGAACCCAATGCCCTGTGTGGCCGCGATGATCGCGGTATTGATCCTCGCCACTTGTCCCCTGGTGTTGACGAGGGGGCCGCCGGAGCTGCCCGGATTGAGCGGCGCCGTGTGTTGGATGATGTTCTCGATCAGCCTGCCGCTGATGCTCCGGATCGCCCGTCCCAGAGAACTGAGCACGCCCGTCGAGACGGTGGACTCCCGGCCGCAACTGTCCCAAAGTGTGTGGTTGGCGGTCTTGGGCACAACTGCTCGTGGGCCGAGCCGCTCGAAAACTACAACAGGTGGGGCTTTTCAGAAAGTCCCACAATCGTTGGGACAGTTAC
>CAYFUB010000145.1:0-37256 GCA_964346195.1 uncultured Pirellulales bacterium | reverse complement strand
GTCGATCTGGGCCTTGTACGCGTCCTGGATGACCGTGCGGATGAGCCGCAGCACGGCCGGGTCCGCCGCCGAATACAGGGTGGAAACCAGCTCGTTGCCCCGATCGACGGCCAGCGTGTACTGCGTCAGGTCGTTCGTGCCGATGCTGAAAAAATCGGTGTCGCGGGCCAGCGTCGAGGCCGTCAACGCGGCGGACGGCGTCTCGATCATGATGCCCACGTCAAGGTCTCGATTGTACTCGATTCGCTCTTCGTCCAGGTCTTCCATGACGTCGTGCAGAATCATCTTGGCCTGCATCAGCTCCTGGACGTTGGTAATCAGCGGGAACATGATCTTGACGTGCCCCAGAACCGAGGCGCGGAGGACCGCCCGGAGCTGAGTCTTGAACATGGCAAGATTCTGGAGGCAGAACCGGATGGAACGCAGACCCAGGAACGGATTCGGCTCCGGGGCATGGCGCCGGCTCTGGGTGTATTTGTCGGCCCCGAGGTCGAGGGTGCGAATGACCACGGGCCGGTCCTTGAACACGCGCACCGTCTCGGCATAGGCCTCGTACTGCTCGTATTCCGTCGGCTCCGTGGGGCGGTTCAGGTATAGGAATTCGGTTCGGTACAGGCCGACGCCCTCGCCGCCCTTCTCCAGAACGAGCTCGGCCTCATCCGGAAATTCGATATTGCCCAGGAGCGCGATCTGGACCCCGTCGCGCGTGATCGCCGGCTTCTCGCGAATCGTGTCGAGCTTGTGCTCGAGGGCGACGAACTCGCGGGAGTAGGCCTCGTACTGGCGAACCGTCTCCTCATCGGGATTCACGATCACGATGCCGCGGTTGCCGTCGATGATCACGGTGTCGCCGCCGCGGACCACCTCCGTCAGGTCCTCCAGTGCGACCACCGCCGGAATGCCCAGCGAGCGGGCGACGATGGCGGCGTGGCTCGTCCGCCCCCCGGCATCCGAGGCGATGCCCTTGACGAAATCCCGGTTGAAGCCGGCCGTCTGGGTGGGGCTCAACTCCCGCGCGATCACCACCACTTCCTCCCGCAGGTGCAGGATGTCCTCCCGCCGGGTCCCCAGCAGACGTCGCAACAGACGCCTTTCAATATCGTAAATGTCCGCCGCACGCTCGCTGATATAAGCGTCCTTGACGTTCGTGAAGTGCGAGGCCAACTCGCGCAGCACCGTGGCAACCGCATACTCGGCCGTCACCGACTCCGTATGAATCAGATCCGTAATCTTGCGCCGCAGGCTGCGGTCGCGCAGGAACCGCAGGTGCACTGCGAAGATGTCCTTGATGCGTCCGCCAGCGGCCTCGCCCTGGCTTTGTTCGAGTCGGGTAAGCTCGTCGATTGCATCGCGAAAAGCGTTGCGTACGCGCTGAATCTCCACCATCCTCTGAGAGGATTCGATCTCCCGGCGCGGGATCCGGTAGTCCTCGGGATCGATAATGATGGACTTGCCGATCGATACACCCGGCGAGACGGCTATTCCCTTTTTTATCTCCATGGCAGAGTCTATCGAGTCTTGTTGCGCTGGCCTCAGGGCGGCGGCTCCCCGAACATGCGCGTCTCCACGAGCTCGCGCAGGGCCTCTATGGCTTTCTCGGCATCGGGGCCTTCCGCCCGGATGCGCAGGCGGGTCCCGCACGTGGCCGCCAACATGCTCATCTGCATGATACTCTTTCCATCCGCGCTGGTTTGGTCGGTGCTGACGGTGATGCTGCTGTCGAACCGGCTGGCGAGGTCGACAAACTGCATGGCGGGGCGCATATGGAGGCCGTCGGCATTCTTGATTTCGACGGTCATTTCAGAAATCAGTTTCTCCAAGAGCTTTTCTCCCACCTGCATCAGGATTCTCCCCACTTCACGACCGACCGGACTGACTCACCACGAGGGGTTCTCATCGGCCTCTCTGAGCAGGTCCTGAAGCTCTTCAGGCGCCCGGCTTTGCCTGAGGAACTTGCGAAACCTCTCCTTTTGGAGATGGCGAAAGATATGTTCCATGGCCTGCAAATGCTTGTCGGGGTTGTCGAGCGGGCTAATCAGCAGGATCACTGAGTAAACGGGCTGCTCATCGAGCGCGGCAAAGTCGATTCCCGTGCCGCTGTGGCCGACGGCCGCCACGACCTTCTTGACCGCCGAGTGTTTGACGTGCGGCACAGCCACACCCTTGCCCATGCCGGTACTCGCCTCGTCTTCCCGCTTGATCACGGCCTTCGTCACGTCCTTGGCCGATTCGGCGGAGATCTTGCCCGCCACGACCAGCGCCGAGACGAGCTCGGCAATGGCTCCATCCCGGTCCCGTGCCTGCAACTGAGGAATCGTCGCTTCGAAAGACACGAACTGTTCGAACTTCATCCTTTGCATCCAGCTTTGTCCGTTACCGCAACCATTCAACGAGACGGGCACGACGCCGCATCGCCACGACGAATGCGATGGTCCTGCCCAGTTATCC
Organism: uncultured Pirellulales bacterium; assembly: GCA_964346195.1. Classification (GTDB taxonomy): domain Bacteria; phylum Planctomycetota; class Phycisphaerae; order Sedimentisphaerales; family Anaerobacaceae; genus PLanc-01. The sequence goes on along the minus strand of CAYFUB010000145.1, from coordinate 34,808 downwards.
TTTCTCACCCAGATGCTTGTTGTCCCGCTGTTTTGTCTTCTTTTTCCGAAGCTGCATTTCCAGCTTGTGTACCGCCCCATCGATACACTGCTGGGGCTCCTCGCCCACCTCCGTCGCCACGAATACGTTGCTGTGTTCCCCCCGCGCGATAATCTCCACCATGACTTTGCTGGCCCCCTTGCTGCTGTCAACAATCACCTCCACCTGGTTGACGCCGTCATAGTACCGCGGGAGCTTCGAGGTTTTCTCCTGAGCATAAGCCCTGATCGCGTCGGTGATGGGAATATGTTTGCCTGTGATTGTAAAAAGCAATGCTTGTCTCCTTAACCAACGTTTTCACTGATTCCAACGGTTCCCGCCACACCGGGCGCCACTTCACACGACTTGGGCCCAGCGGCCGCCTGCACGCCGCCCGGGGAGATTACGCCGGCGCTCACAATGAACCGGAAGGCCTCTTCGATCGTCATGTCAAGGGCGATGGTATCTTCTTTGGCCACCGTAATCACGTATCCGGTAATCGGCGTCGGAGAGGTAGGTATCATGACCGTCAGCAGCTCCTTGTGGGCCGTCTCGGCAACCTGTCGAAAGCCCGCACCCGTGACAAAACCTACAGACCAGATGCCTTTGCGCGGGTATTCCACCGCGACCACCCGTGAGAACATCTGCTTCTGTTCTTCCTGGGTCAACACGAAATCGGTGATCTGCTTGATGTAGGGATATACACGTCGCAGGACGGGGGTGCTCAGGATGAACGCTTCAACGAGGCGCCACAACGCCCGGCCCACCACGCTGGCCAGCAGCGCCCCGACCAGGATAATCGCCAGAATCGCGATCAGCAGGCCCACGAACGAGCCGGCCAGCCCGTTGACGAATTTCTCATCGAGACTCTTCTCGTAATCCTCAAGCGCCGTCTCAGAGATGACCCCTTCCCGCTCATGAGCCCATACGAGCGCCTTCACCAGGCCCTTATTGATGTGAACGGTGACATTTCGTTGAATCTTGCCGTACCCCCAGCCCAGAATCCACAGGGTCAGGATCGTCGGCAGAAGCACCGCAAGCCCGCGAAGGAAATAGGTCTTAAGCCTTCTGGTTACATTCATGTATCAACAACAGCCTTTGCCGCCACTTCTGAAGGACCTCTTTCCGGCGTGTACTTCTCAAGCCGCGTCTATCTGACGCGCACCACCTTAATTTCCCGGCGGTTCGGCGTCAATACAAATATCACGCGGCAAATGGGCGCCAAGCAGGTGAATAAGCCCGCCGGGCAGGGAGGCCACGACCCAAATGAACCGTTGGCACAGGGCCAGGGCCATACCCAGTTCGCGGGGCGTCCCGGTCAGGCGCGTGAACAGCTCGACGATCACCGCTTCCACGACGCCAAGCCCCGCAACGCTGATCGGCAGCGCGCCGACCACCCAGGCCAGCGGGAAGATGACGAAATAACATTTCAGCTCCGCCTCAATCCCCAAATCCCGCCCCACCAGCCAAAACGATACGATAACCGTGCTCTGTGAAATGAAGGTTAGCGCGAAGGCCCAGGATATCGTCCCGGGCTTGCGGCAATAGAGGACCAATGCACCCTTCATCCTCCTCAGCAGCGCAACGCCCCGTCGCAGCACCCGCCGAGCCGCACCGCCGAGTCGCAGCCGCCCGTAGGGGTGCCCCAGCACAACAACCAGCGCCGCCACCACGGCCGCGAAGACCCAGAAAACCGCAGTTTTGTGCTGCGAGAGCCACCCCGGGGAGCCTCCGCCTTCAGCCGCGAGCGGCCCGGCAATACGCCCCCGCACGAACGTCCAATATGTCAAGACGGCCATCACGACCAAGCCTGCCAGTCCGATGGCCCGATCCACTACGACGCTCAATACTCCTTCCAGTCGTCTATCCGTATGCTTCGCGACGTACCACGCCTTGAGCAAATCGCCCCCCACCGCCCCCGGCATCACGTTGTTGTAGAAGAGGCCCAGGTAAAACAGCCGCACGGCGGCGAGCACCTCGATATGGATACCCTGAGCGCGCAGCAGCAACCACCAGCGCACCGCGGTAATGACCTGTGCCGCCGCAAAAATGGCCAGACTCAGGCCGAAATACCACGGACTGAGTCCGCCCAAAACCGCCGTCAGTTCCCCCCAGTCCTGACCGCGAAAGACCCATAAGATCGCGGCCGTCGCCACCACAATGCGGGCTATCAGCGATCCGTGCCCCTTTTTTCCGACATCCTGTGCGTTCGACAAGACCGGCCTCCCAAAAAGCGCTTGCCAACACAAAGCATAATCGCTAAAACGTGACGCGACAAGGTGTTACCGGCAAAGAATTTAGAGGAATATGCCCTTGGAATCGCAGCAGATTGAGCAAGGCTTGCAGTTTTCGCCGAAGTTCGACGCCGACGGCCTGATCGTGGCCATCGCCCAGGACGCCGACACCGGCGAAATCCTGATGGTCGCCTACATGAACCGCGAGGCCCTGGACCGGACGATCGAGACCGGCCGCGCCACGTACTACAGCCGCTCCCGCGGGAGACTCTGGACCAAAGGCGAGCAGTCCGGCCATTTCCAGACCGTAAGGCAGATCCTCGTCGATTGCGACCAGGACTGCCTCGTCCTGAAAGTCGCCGTCGACGCAGGACAGTGCCACGTCGGCTACCAATCCTGTTTCTATCGGGCATTGAAACCCGCCAGCAAAATCGACCTCGAATTCACCGCCGAGAAAACCTACGACCCGGAAGCCGCCTACAAAGCCGGCAAATCCTGAGCACGCGAATCGACCCTCAAGACCCGTAGCCCGGCTCTCTTCGCAAGCGCACCCCGCCTCGCTCTCGTTGACAAAACCGGGAAAAGTAGAATGTCCCCACTTCCGCACGTTTCGTCCGTTGTCCCCCAGAGCGGCCCTCATGCGCCCACGCTGGACGACCCAATGGACGAAATCCCCGCTTTCCGGCGGTACGGCCTTAGCAGCCGCGAGAAGTGCCCGGAAAACGAACCTTCTCGTTCCCCGCAACGAGCCACAGAACGCTCCTTTTTGATTCCAGAAGCGTGGAAACGATCATCGCTCATACGTCTGGTCCTCAGATTGCCGATTCGACACGCTGCCGCCCAGATGTATCTCTCCGCCGCGGGCTCAGAACAACTCTCTGCTCGTAAACAAGAAGCTGCTTTTCCAGGAAAGAGTCGCGGAACGTGGGATCATCAGCATACCCCGTGACCTTGATGGCCCAACTATCGCCGCTCGCCTCAAATTCAGCGGCAAGCCCGGCGCAGGTCTCACAGTAGCCAAGCAAGGTCATTTTATCTACCAAAGCGAATTTCCCAAAACGAGTATAGCTTGTGAAGTCCGGCATCCCCATTTTCTTCGCCAATATGTCCACGGTGAAGCCTCTTCGTATGGACGTTCCGGGAGCATAAACAACGAGAAGATAGCGCTGCGCATCCAGAGAATAGAGCCTGGCATCAAGCTGCGGCAACTCAGGGAGCTCGACATCATACGGTGCTTCCTTCAGAAATGCGGACTCCGAAAGACAGCACAGCCAGAAGAGCCCGGAAACCAGCAGGACGACGCCCGCGAGACAGCACGTCACGAGTTTTCTTCTCTTTCCGGTCATCTCTCTTAACCTCCAACTATCCAACGGTATCATCGTAGTGCACGCCTCAGTCTGCGGCAATCAGAATGCCTCGGCATCTTGAAGAGCGCGTGCCTCGGCCGGCATTTATGGAGTATACTGTGACGATGATAGACTCCGCCAGCGTGGTCGAAGGAGCAGCCAAATTCAACACTGATTTCTCGGGAGATCGATTATGCGTACGAAACTGCCGGTGACTGCCGTGATAGCCTCTGCTTGGCTGGTCGGCCTTTCCCTCGGTTTGCAGGTGTCTGCTCAGGAGCGTGGAGCGTCACGGGGGGAAGATGGCAGCGTGCGCCGCTTCGGGGCTGTGGGCGACGGCAGGACCGACGACACGGCCGCGATACAGAAAGCCGTCGATTCGGGCCAGGGTGTCATTTGGTTGCCCAAGGGCGTGTATCACATCACCAGGCCAATCGTGATTGACCTGGACAAAGTCGGCTACACCGCTATCAGCGGCGACGGGGTCTCGCGCATCGTCATGGCCGGACCGGGGCCGGCCCTGAAACTCGTGGGCACGCACCTCAAGTCGGCGGACCCAGAGGGTTTCTCGCAGGATGTCTGGGAGCGACAGCGCATGCCCCTGGTCGATGGCGTGGCCATCCAAGGCGACCACTCCGAGGCCGTCGGGATCGAGGCCGCCGGTACCATGCAACTGACTCTCACCCGTCTTCACATTCGCGGCGTCCTGCACGGCGTCCGTCTGGCGGGCAACAATCGCAACGTGATCATCTCAGACTGCCACATTTATGAGAATCGCGGCGTGGGCGTCTTTTACGACGACGTCAACCTGCACCAGTCGAACATCACGGGCTGTCATATCAGCTATAATCGCGGGGGTGGCATCGTGTCGCGCGCCGGCAATGTGCGGAACATCCATGTCACCGGCTGCGACATCGAGAGCAACATGGCTCCAGGAGCCGCGCCGACCGCCAATATCCTGATTGACTGCACGGGCAGTCCGTACGGTACCGGGGAGGTGGCCATTACCGGGTGCACGATCCAGCACAACCACGACTCCCCGGACTCGGCCAACATTCGCATCATCGGTCGTAGCCAGCCCGGCGGCAGGCTCGAGCTTGTTCGCGAAGGCAACGTGACCATTACCGGCAATATCCTCAGCGACGTCAAGACGAACGTCCACTTGAAAGACTGCCGGGGCGTGACCTTGACCGGCAACACTTTTTGGATGGGCTTTACCCATAACCTGCTGATCGAGGACTGCTCAAGCATTGTCATGGCCGCCAACAATTTCGACCGCAATCCCCGCTACAATTATGGCGACAGTCTGGAGGCCAGGAACAGCCTGGTCGTCCGCAACAGTGAGGATTGCACGCTCTCGGGCCTGCACATCACTAAGGTCTGGCAGGACTCCGCCGGATTGCTGATGGAGAACTGCAAACGGATGAACGTCACCAATTGTACGATTCTCGACTGCGACAACACGGGATTGCTGCTCCGAAACGTCAGCGACAGCCGTGTGTCCGATTGCCTCATCCGTGACGACCGCCCCGACGCCAATTCGATTCCCCTGGCGGTCGCGGGAGGAAAGGGCAACATGGTCGTCAGTAATCTGCTGGGCGCCGCACCGCGTATTGCGGAGAACGCCGCACATCTGGCTGGAAACGTTCACCCGTAGCCTTGCCGGCGTTCAGAGCCACGGCATTTTGTGTGGAGCAAATGTGGACATCCCACTTTCTCTGGTTGCCAAGGTGAGACCAGGGTAATTGGAGGCCACGCCGGGCGCGGCGTTTTGCGAAAATCGAAGCCCTACATTTATTCCGGGCGGGGTCATCAGCCGAAGAATGTCCATGGTGCCGGGGTTCGCTTGTCCGGGTGTATCCGGCGGGTGGCGGGTTCGGGATTTTCAGTAAAGATCCGGACGGAATAGTCATGTGCCGGCTGTTGGTTATAGGACGGTGCTATGAACGCCTATCATATGTTGGTGGTCTTGGTCTTCCTGGGAGCGGCGGCAGACGGGCAGCAGGCAGATGACCTGCCCGTCGAGACGCTGCTTGCGGCGCGGTGGGAGATCGCCCCGGAGGTTTCCTGGTACCGGTACGAGGAGCCCGGCGTCATGAGGAACACCGGCACGCTGTACGGCGTGGTCGCCTCATACACGCACTACGAGTACCCGGAACTCTGGCGGCTGGAGGGCGGAGTCAGCGCCGGTGAAGTCGAGTACGACGGCTCCCTGATGGACGGGACGCCCTATACCATGGCGGGTGACGACGATCTTCTGATCAATGTGCGCATCCTCGGGGGACACCTGTGGCAGGCCGAGGGCTGGGATAACCAGTTCTATGGTGGGCTGGGGTATCGGTATTTGAACGACGATTCGACGCACGATCCGGCCGGTTACAACAGGCACTCCAATTACTTTTATATGCCCCTGGGTCTGCGGATGTACGGCCCGCTAGGCGACAACTGGTATCTCGGGGTGGGGGGTGAGTTCGATGTGCTGCTCATCGGAGTTCAGATCTCCGATATCGACGGCCGTGTCACGAACACGCAATGGCCCGGGTTCGGCGCCAGGGCCTCGGTGGAATTGCGCCATAGCGGCAGTTCACTGGACTTGGCGGTAGCGCCGTTCGTCCAGTACTGGTGGGTCGATGAATCGGACGTGTCGCCCGAAGGCTGGTACGAGCCGCGCAACAACACGCTCCAGTACGGCCTGAGCCTGGTCTGGCGCTTCTGAGCAGCTACTGACGCTCGGACGAGAACGGTCGCCGGGTAAGAACGAGAATCCCCGCCCCGGCATAGGCCGCCGTCAGGATCAGGCAGTGCACAACGCAGGCGACGCTCTTCACCGCGTCGTACTTTCCGACCGCCAGACTGTATTTGCCGTAGTCCCCTTTGGCCAAACCATGCAACAGTCCGAAGGGCAGGCCGGCGTGCCGGATCACGTTTCGCATCACCTCGGCGGTCCCGTACTCCAGCCAGTAACCCGCCAGGACATCCAACAGCAGATAGACGATGGCGACGCCAAAAAACGTCAGCAGAGAATTGTAGGACCTTCCCACAACCACCGACAGGGACGTCGACAGGGCGGCGCACGCGTTGAACAGCAGCCACGACGAAAGAAGCCACACGCCCAGATTGTTCGGGGTGCCCTTGCCCATGAGGGTATCGAGGACGAATACCAGCCCGCCGGCCAGGAGGATGTGCACAGCCCCCTGCGCGGACAGTCCCAGCAGGCGGTAGAGATAGAGTTGTCCGAGCCAGAACGGCCGGGTGGCCAGAACGCAGATCCGTCCGGAGGCGATATCGTCGCCGAGTATGCCCGCGCTCAGGGCCAGCGGCAGAAAGAAGCCGCTCCAGATGAAAAGAAACTGGCCCGCCTCCACGTTGCTCGGCAGAAACAGCAGCCAGAACAAGCCGTAAATCCCGAACCAGATCAGGTGCACGACCCAGATGAACGTTCGGCGCAGGAACGTCTCCTTGATCAGCTCATACGCTCGTATCGACTCCATCGTCAGCTCTCACAGTCCGACCCATTATTCCTCCACCTCCAGGCCCGCCTTCTTCAGGGCGGCCAGGGCCCGCGGGTGGCCCTCTTCGTAACCGTACCAGGCATCCACGACCTTGCCTTCACGGTCGATGATGTAGTTCAGCGGCACGCCGCCGCCACCTTTGTACCCCCGGTCAAGCACTTTCCAGGCGATTCGAGTGCCATCGCGGATGTTGGGAAACGTCACGCCGTTCTCGCGCAGCAGGGCCCGAGCCGTCCCCCGATTGTCGGAGCAGTTGAAGCCGAGAACCACCAGGCCCTTGTCCTTATACTTCTCATACAGTTTCTGGAGATGACACATCTCCTCGCGGCACACCGGTCACCCCGACCGCCAGATATAGAGCCAGACAATCTCGTTGCGGAAGTCCGACAACCTGATCTTGCCACCGTCCATGGACCGCAGCGCGAACGGCGGCGCCTCCGTGCCGGGTTTGAGGAGCTTGTCCGCCGGATCGGGCGAGACCCACACCTGCCACCCTTCGGGCGGCGACCAGACGAACTTATCCTGCGGGATCTCCGCGTTGACCGTCACGTCCAGCCACTCCTCCACGCCGATGAGGTTCCCCCACCAGCCGCGAATGATCTGCTTGGCCCGCCTCGGCAGATGGTCCCGTTGGGACAGCCACAGGTACCAGGTCCGCTGCGCGCTCATGATACTGACCTCGATCACGTCGCACTCCTCGTGTCGGATCTTGTCCGTGCCCCGGCTGGCGACCCCATCCAGATAGGGCTGAAGACTGTCCGTATAGCCATGGAAGGTGCTGGGGTCGATGAACGGCATGTGCATACCCCGCCCGAGGTCCATCACCTCGTGCCCAATGGAGTGCTTTCCGACGGGGGTGGCGTGGGTCTTGTAGAAGCTTGACCAGGCCTCGCGCGGAATATTGGTGTCCTCGGGATCGATCATGGGACAAACGTCCGGCCAGTAGACCCACAGACGCTCGCCGTCGCCGACGAGCGTCCCGGTCCGAGCCCCGTGGGCGTTGATCGCCTCCACCCGGAAGGAGTTAGGCTTCTTCAGCCAGATCAGGTAATGCTCCGCCTTCTCGCCCGGACTGCTGTACGAACACTTGTAGGACAGGCTGTCGGCACTGCGCAGCGCGGCAATCATCTCGTCGTACAAGGCGTGCGCCGCAGGCTCATTTTTGACAATCGCTTCATACCGCCAGCGTCCGGCCGAAGGTCGAAGGACGTAGATGGCCCAGCCCTCCAGCACCACGCCGGCCGCAATAATCGCGATCCACATGCGAGTTTTCTTTTTCACTTCGATCACCTGTCTTTATGGTCCCCACACTATGTACAGGAATTCCGTTCTTCGTAGCATGGGCATCCTGCCCATGCAGGGTCCCCAAACGCGAACCTCGCGTTTGGCACGCCCGGTCGCAGGGCCATCTTGGCCCTGCAAACCTTGCCTTTCCACGGGCAAGATGCCCGTGCTGCTTTTTCATTCGCGCTGCGACAGAAATTGCCGTCTGGCCAACAGATACATTCCCATCCCGGCGTAGATCGCCGTCAGCATCAGGCTATGTGCGGCACAAGCGACACTCTTCGGGATGTGCCAGCTTCCGACGGTCAGAGCCTCTTTGACGTATTCTCCCTTGCCCAGGTCGCTCAGCAACTTGAAAGGCGGAAACGGATACCGGAAAAAGCCCGTCACTACCGGCTCCACGGCATGGCCCTGCACGCTGTGGATCAGAATGCTCCCCACGACGATAAGCGTAAGAGCCGCGACAAACAGCAGCAGGGAGTTGTGAACCCGCTTCACGAGGACGGATAAGGATGTTGACAACGCGGCGAAGGTGTTGAACAGCAGCCAGGTCGACAGGAGCCACAAGCCCACCCCGGACATGGTACCCCTGCGCGTGACTAAGTGAAGCACCAACACCACTACGCCGGCCAGGATGAAGTGCAAAGCGCCCTGCGCAGACAATCCCAGCAGCCTGTAAAGGTAGAGTTTCCCGGACCAGAAGGGCCGGGTCACCAGAACACAAATTCGCCCGGAAGCGATATCGTCGCCGATGATGCCGGCGCTCAAGGCCAGCGGCAGGATGAAGCCACCCCAGGTAAACAGAAAATTCCCGAACTCCTCCGGGTCCGGGAGGAACAGCCACCAGAAGGCGGCGTAGAACGCGAGCCAGACCACATGGACGATCCAGAGGTATTCCCTTCGACAGAGCGTCTCTTTCATCAGCTCCCAGGCTCTCATGAATTACGCTCCTTCTTCCTGGCATAGACGCAGGAAAATCTCTTCGATATCCGCTTTCTGCAGGAACACGCTGGTGATGCGTGCGCCGCCCTGGGCCAGCTTGGCCACGATATCGGGGACCTCCGCCGGGTCGCTCACATTCAGCAGCAACTCCGTATCGGATGCGTCGAGCACCTGCGAAGCCGACAGCAGCGTCTGAGCGATCTGACGGCCGCTGGATACGACCCCCACGCGCAGGCACCCCGCCTGACCGGGGGCGACCCGGTCCGCAAAGGTGATAATTCGCCCGCGGTGCATAAAGATATAGTCGGAAGTCAGCTTCTCCAACTCGCCCAGGCGGTGGGAGCTGATGACGATGGCCGTACCCGCACCGCGCAACTGCTTCAGCAGGTCGCGCAACTGGATGATGCCGAGCGGGTGGAGGCCGTTGCTCGGCTCATCCAGCAGCAGCAACTGCGGGTCGTTCATCATCGCGATAGCCAGGGCCAGCCGTTGCTTCATGCCCTGGGAGAAGTCCGCGCACGGCCTGTCGACGAAGTCCCGCATCTGCAACTGTTGGACGGACTTGTCCACCTGCGCCGCGATAGCCTCACGGGACAGACCGAGCAGCGCCCCATGATAGCGCAGCGTGGCCCGCGCGGAATAGCCGCCGAGGAAGGCCGGATGCTCCGGCATATAGCCCAGGCCGTCCCGCGCCTTCACGGACCGGGCCGGATGTCCGCAGACCGTGACCGTCCCCTCCGTGGGCAGAATCAGCCCGGCGATCAGGTTCAGCAGCGTGGACTTGCCCGCCCCGTTCGGCCCGATCAGGCCCACAATCTGGCCTTTGTGCACCGACAGCGAGACCTCGCGCAGCGCGCACACGGCCCTGGTCCGGCGGGCCAGCAGCTTGCGGTAAATCTTCGTCAACCCTCCACACTCCACCACTGCCGGCCGCTCGCCATCGCCACGGGGTGTTTCCTTATCTGTTTGAGCAACCAATCTTCATCTCCTTTTCACTGAGCGCCTGCGTCAATCCCAGCCAGTATCCGCACATCGCGAAAACCCCGCTACAGTATTTTCATCGCCTTTCCTACTCATATCTCAACGCCGTCATCGGATCGATTCGGGCGGCCCGCCAGGCCGGAATCCCGCCGGCCGCCAGGGCCACGAGGACCAACAGCGTCGCCACGCCGGCAAAGGTCGCCGGGTCCGTGGCGCGAACGCCATACAGAAGACTGGACAGCACGCGGCTCAGGACCAGCGTGCCGATTCCGCCGACCGCCACGCCAACCAGGGTGAGCACCAACCCCTGTCTCAGGACCGCCTGCAACACATCCCGGTTCCTCGCCCCCAGAGCCATGCGGATTCCGATCTCATGCCCCTGGTGCGCCACCGTATACTGGAGCAGGCCATACAGGCCGGCGCAGGCGATGAGCAGAGCTATGCCGGCATAAACACCCAGCAGGACCATGCTGAAGTGGCGCGGCCCCAGCATCTCGGTCAGGGTGCTCTCCAGCGTCTTCAGTTCGCAGGTCTGATCCTTGTCCAGCGCCCGGACCTGGGCCCGCAAAGCATCGGCCTGGCGCATCGGCTCGCCCTCGGTCTTGATCGCGATTGCCATCCGGTAGAAGTACCAGGGCGGCAGAAGCCGATACAGGATGCCTTGGACAGGTGCCAGCGCCGTAAAGTCCTTGAGGGTTGACACCACTCCCGACACCGTGCCGCTCATGTCCTCGCCGTAATAGATGCGCTGGCCGATGGGATCGGCGTCCGGGAAGTACGTGCGGGCCAGGGCCTCATCGATGATGAGATTTTGTCCCCAGAGGGTGGCTTCCGTCTGCACGTCCTGCTCCGTGAACGTGCGCCCCCGCAGGACCCGCATTCCCATGGTCTCGAAGAAGTCCGGGCCGACCTCCCGGCCGATCACTTCGAAACTCTCCTCGCGCTTGGCAGCAGGGGCGCCGATGGAGATGAATCGGGTGGAGCCTCCTTCGGCCAGGCACACCCGGCGCAGGGCCAGCGCCGCCGAGCGCACGCCCGGCATGGCGCGGACGTTCTGCAGGAGCAGGTCGAAAAACGCCTTCTGCTGCTGAGGCTCCGGATACTTCATCTCGGGCAGTTCGACCTCCATAACCAGCACGCTGCGGGGTCGAAAGCCCAGATCCAGCCGGTACAGGGCCATCAGGCTCCGAATGAGCAGGGCCGCCCCCATAAGCAGCACCAGGGCAATCGCGATCTGGGATACGACGAGGCCGTCGCGCAGGCGTTGCCAGCCTCGGCCGGTCGAGGAGCGTGCCTGTCCCTCTTTCAGAACCTGCCCCAGACGGACATCCGCCGTCCTGCAGGCGGGCATCAGACCGAACAGCAGACCGGTGGCGAGCGCGAGACCCAGAGTGAACGCCAGCACGGTCAGGTCCACCCGCGTCTGCCCGAGGCGTGGGATATAGACCGGGCACAGACCCACCAATCCCTTCACGGCCCCGTGGGTTACCAACAGCCCCAGCAGTCCGCCGGCGGTGCTCAGAAGGACGCTCTCGGTCAGCACCTGGCGCATGATCCGCCCTCGGGTGGCCCCCAGGGCCAGCCGGATGCCGATCTCCTGACGCCGCAGAGCCGCACGGGCCAGCAACAGGTTCGCCACGTTGCTGCACGCAATCAGCAGCACGAACGCCGCGGAGCCGAGCAGCAACAGGAGCGTCCGGCGCTGCGCGCCGAAGTAGTCGTCGAGGTACCGGTGAACCGTCGCGGCATACGCGGCGTTCCGCTTGGGGTCCACTTGCTCCAACTGGCGGGAGAGGAGGGCCATGTTGGCGCGGGCCTGCTCCAGCGTCACGTCTTTCTTGAGCCGCGCGATGGCCTTCAGCCCGTAGGTCTTCTCCAGAACCAGGGGCAGGCAGAAAGGCTCGGCGTCCCTGCAATCAGGCCCCATGACGCCGACGATGGTGTGTTGCTCGCCATCCAGCACCATGGGTTGGCCAATCACATTCGGGTCGCTCCTCCACTCGTCCCGCCAGAACGCATGACTGAGAACCACGACGCGATCGTTGCCCATCTCCTCCTCCGGCAGGAAGGTCCGTCCCCGTACAGGCCGGACGCCCAGCAGAGAGAAGAGGCACGCCGAGACCCCCCTCGCCTGAATCTGACGCGGGCGATTCAGGCCGGTGAGGTACACCTGGCGACGACCGGTGCCGGCGATCTGCTCGAAGACCTCGTTGTGCTCGCGCCAGTAGGTGAACCTTTCCCGCGCGATGTTGGTCTCCGCTCCTCCCTTCCACTGTTGATAGAGATTGACGAGGCGGTGGGGCTCCCGGTATGGCAGCGGACGCAGCAGGACGGCATTGACTACGCTGAAGACCGCGGTATTGGCCCCGATGCCCAGCGCCAGGATCGCCACGACGACGAGCGTGAATCCCGGACTCCGTGCGAGCATCCGCCACGCGTACCTGATATCCTGCCATAGCGTCACCATCGATCTCTCCTATTCGTCTCTCAGCGCCACCATCGGGTCAATCCGCGCCGCGCGGCGCGCGGGGAGGTAACTGGCCAGCAGGGCCACGGCGGCCAAAAGCATCGCGGCACCGCCGAAGGTCATCGGGTCCGTGCAGGTTACCTTATAAAGAAGACTGGAAAGAACGCGGGTCAAGGCCCAGGCTCCGGCCAAGCCGCAGACCACGCCGGCCAAAGTCAGTCGAAGCCCCTGTCCCAAGACCGTCCGCAGGACATCCGACCGCCGGGCGCCCAGGGCCATGCGGACCCCGATGTCGTGGGTCTGCTGCGTCGTGGCGTATTGCAGCAGGCCGTAAACGCCGATCATCGCCACAATCAGCGCAATGCCCGCGAAGAGGCTCAGCAGGATCATGCTAAACCGTCGCGGCGCGAGCATGCCGGAGAGCATCGTCTCCAGTGGCTCGATCTTGTTGATTACCTCGTCCGTCTCCAGCGCTCGCACCTGGGCCCGCAGGGCGCTCGCCAACTGCATGGGGTTGCCCTCCGTTCGGGCCACGAGGATCATCGTCTGGTAGACCTTGTCCATGTGTGTGTACAGTGTACCTTCGGGCGGATCGATTGCCCCGAAATCCCGCGTCGTGTCGGCGACACCCACAATGGTCATGATAAGATTGCCGTCGTGGACGAGTTTTCGCCCGATGGGATCGGCGCCGGGGAAGAGCTTCCGAGCCAGTTTTTCGTCTACGAGCACGGCGTCGAACGGTTTGTCTTCCTCGGTGAGAGACCGGCCCTTGAGGAGCCGGATACCCAGCGTCTCCAGGAAGCCGGTCGTCACATGTGTCTGTTTTGCCTGCAACGTCTCCTCAGGACGGGCAGATGGGCGGCCGAGGACGGAGACCGAGAGCAACCAGTCGGGCGCCCCCAACTGAAGTTCCCCTAAAGCCAAGGCGGCGGAGCGGACCTGGGGAAGGGCCCGGACCCCTTGCAGCAATTCGTTGAAGAAAGCCGTGCAGTGTTCGGCATCGGGATACTTCGGTTCCGGTAGTTGAATCTTCGCGGCCAGCACGTTCTTGGGCACAAAGCCCAGGTCCAGTCGCTGCAGAGCGATCAGACTCCGCACCAGCAGCGCTGCCCCGATGAGCAGAATCAGGGATAGACCGATCTGCGCCACCACGAGGCCGCCATGAAAGCGCCGCCAGCTCCGGCTGATCCCCGAACGCCCCCGTGCCCCTTTGAGAACCTGGCCGGCGCCGCCAGCGCAGGCTTTCCAGGCCGGCATCATGCTGAACGACAAACCGGTGAGTACCGACAGGCCGAGCGTGAAGAGCAGGACGGACAGGTCCACGCCCGTCTCTTTCAGACGCGGAACATCGGCCGGGCACAGACGCACCAGCCCCTTGATCGTCACGAAGGTTGTCGCAAGAGCCAGAATGCCGGCGCAGGCATTCAGCAGGAGGCTCTCGGTAAGCATCTGACGCCAGACATGACGCCGCGACGCTCCCAACGCCATCCGCATCGCGACCTCGGGTTGACGCACCGTGACGCGGGCCAGAAACAGGTTGGCGACGTTAGCACAGGCAATCAACAACACAAATCCCGCCGCTCCCAGCAACAGCAGCAGCAGTCTGCGGCTCCCTTTCACCTGCTTGTGCAGGAGCCGGTCGATGCCGATGGTCCAGTCGGTGTTGGCTTTGGGGTCCGCCTCTTTCAGGCGATCCGCCACCACGGCCAGTGCCGCACGGGCCTGCTCCCGCGAGACACCCTTCCTCAACCGGGCCACGGGAGCCACCGGGACTCCGGACCGGAATATTTCATCTTGCCGGAACACCAGGGGGACCCAGAAGGGCATCGATCTGCCCAACGGGCATTCAAAGCCGGGTGGCATGATGCCCACGATCGTGCAGCCCCTCCCGTCGAGGCTCAGAATTGCGCCGATAGCTTCAGGGGCTCCTCCGAGTTCGTTCTTCCAGAAACTGTGACTGAGAATGACGACGCGGTCATTACCGGCCTGCTGCTCCTGGGGCAGAAAACCTCGGCCCAGCAGGGGGGCAACGCCAAGCAAAGGAAAGAGGTCGGACGTGACGGCGGTAGTGATGACTTCGCGAGATCTGTCGATACCCGTGACGTGGAGACGTTCGTGCGAGTAGGCGGCCATGGACTCGAATACTTGGTTCAGCTCACGCCAGCGGAGGTATTCCGGATGCCAGGGGCGTCTCTCGCCCTTCGGCGTCTGCTTCCAGAGGACCACGATCCGCTGCGCATCGTAGTACGGCAGGGGCCGGAGCAGCACGGCGTTGACCACGCTGAAGACCGCCGTCGTCGCGCCGATTCCAACTGCCAGGATCAGAATCACGACCGCCGTGAAGCCCGGATTGCGATGCATCATGCGAAGACTATAGCGAAGATCCAGCCGCAGTGTTTCCATGCGTTTCTCCTATTCGTAGCGCAGGGCCGCCATTGGATCGACCTGGGCCGCCCGGCGGGCGGGAACGTAACTCGCCAGCAGAGCGATAGCAACTAACAACAGGGACACGCTGGCAAGGGTCAACGGGTCCGTGGCAGTCACGTCGTACAAAAGGCTGGAGAGGATGCGGGTCAGGGCCAGGGCTCCAGCCAGACCGACAGCTACTCCGATAAGCGTCAGTGTGAGCCCGTGTCTCAGGATCGCACGTACGATATCGATCTTGCGCGCGCCCAGGGCCATGCGAATACCGATGTCGTGCGTTTGTCGAGACGTGCAGTATTGCAGCAGGCCGTAGATGCCAATCGTCGCCAAGGCCAACGCGATCCCGGCGAAGATCCCCAGCAGGATCACCACGAAACGCCGCGGCGCCAGCATCTCCGACAGCGTTGCCTCCAAAGGCTCGATCGTCCTGATCACCTGGTCCCTTTCCAGTTCGGCGACGAGCCCTCGAATAGCGGGCGCCAGACGCATCGGGTCGCCATCCGTTCGCACCAGGAGGACCGCCGATTTCGAGAACTCGTTGCCTCGTGTGTAGACGGTCCCCTTGACCGGCCCGGGCGCGGCGAAACAGCGAATCGTATCCACGACCCCAACAATGGTGTGGGCCTTCTGTCCGGACGGATCGTCCGTCACGAAGGTCTGGCCCAGGGGATCGCTATCGGGGAAACACTCGCGCGCAAGGGTCTTGTCAATCACGATGGCGTCCGGGTTTAGGTCATCAAACGCCCGCCCGGCGAGCCAGCGCATGCCCACGGCATCGAAGAAGCCCGGCGTCACTGGTAGCCATCGAGCCGAATGGGATTGCTTTGACCCCATCGGTCCGGCGATAGTGAAATCGTTGCCGTAAGCATCGGGTGAACTGAAGATATCGGTCACGTTGTGGAATTCGACGTAAGCTCCCACTGAACGGACAGAAGGAAGGGGTTGGATTCGTTCGAAGAGAGGGCCGAAGAAGCCGTTGCATTGGTCGGTTTCGTTGTATTTCGCCCATGGAAGCTCAACACCCACGGCCAGGAGGTTCCGTGGTTGGAACCCCAAGTCGACCGTCTGCAACGCCACCAGCGTACGAATCAACAGGGCCGCACCGATCAGCAAGACCAACGAGAGACCCAACTGGCCAACTGCCAAGCCATCGTGAAGACGACGCCATCGCCGGCCCCCTGTAGTGCGTCCCGTCCCTTGCTTGAGGGTCTCGTTGACGTCGATGTCGGAGGCCCTCCAGGCCGGTACCAGGCCGAACATCAATCCCGTCAGCAGCGAAACCCCCAGGATAAAGCCGAGGACCCGCAGGTCTACGTTCGTCTCCTGCAAGCGCGGGATGTCGGCCGGGCACAGGGCCACCAACCCCTTGACCGAGCAGAACGTCAGGATGAGCCCCAGGACACCGGCCGCCAGACTGAGCAGGAGGCTTTCGGTGAGCATCTGACGCATGAGGCGACCGCGCCCGGCCCCGAGTGCCATGCGCATGGCCATCTCGCGATGCCGAACTGTAGCACGCGCCAGAAACAGATTGGCGACATTGGCACAAGCAATCAACAACACAAATCCCGCCGCCCCCAATAACAGCAACGGCAACCTCCGATGATGGCGGACAAGCCCATCCAGAAACCGGTATACGTTAACGACATTGGGTGCGGTGTCGGCAGACTCGGTCCGCCGGAGACGACTGGCCAGAACCGCCAAGTCCGCACTGGCCCGCTCCGGCGTGATGCCCTTCTTGAGACGGGCCAACGGGATGACCAGGGCATCAAAATACAAAGGCTGCGCCGGACCTTCAGGGAAGACCATCGCTCGCCAGAACTGTACCGCCCTGTGGAAGGGAAAGCTGAAGCCAGGAGGCATCACGCCGACGATCGTATGCGTCCCGGACTCCAGGCCAATGCCCCGATCCGCATTGCCCTTCAGAGAAGTGAGGTTTAGGTTCCGACCGATCGCGTTCGGGTCCGCACCCAGGTGATCCCGCCAAAAGGCGTGACTGACGACCACCACGCGCGGACTTTCAGGCTTCTCATCTTCCGGACCGAACCCGCGTCCCTGGTTCGGCTGAACCCCCAACAGGGAGAAGGTGTTGGCCGTGACGTCAAGGGCCAAGACTTGATGGGGAGTCTCTATGCCTCGGACGTACATACGGTTGCCGCGATACCCGGCGACCGATTCGAACACGTTGTTGTGTTCCCGGAGATAGAAGAAGTTCGGACGATATCTGAACCGCTCGGTTACGTCGATACCCGGCTGCCTGATCCACACCAACTCATGCGAGTCCTTATAGGGCAAGGGCCTGAGCATCACGGCGTTGACCACGCTGAAAAGCGACGTGTTGGCCGCGATGGCCACCGCCAGAATCAGAATCCCGATGGCCGTGAAGCCCGGATTGCGACGCATCATGCGAAGACTATAGCGAAGATCCTGCCGCAGTGTTTCCATGCGTTTCTCCTATTCGTAGCGCAGGGCCGCCATTGGATCGACCCGGGCCGCCCGGCGGGCGGGAACGTAACTCGCCAGCAGAGCGATAGCAACTAACAACAGGGACACGCTCGCAAGGGTCAACGGGTCCGTGGCAGTCACGTCGTACAAAAGGCTGGAAAGGATGCGGGTCAGGGCCATAGCTCCAGCCAGGCCGACAGCGACGCCAATAAGCGTCAGTGTGAGCCCGCGTCTCAGGATCGCACGTGAGATATCGGCCTTGCGCGCGCCCAGGGCCATGCGAATGCCGATGTCATGCGTTTGCTGCGTCGTGCTGTATTGCAGCAGACCATAGACGCCGATCATCGCCAGGGCCAGGGCGATGGCGGCAAACACGCTCAGCAGGAGCATGACGAAACGACGCGGCGCCAACGTCTGAGAAAACATGGCCTGCAACGGCGCGATGGTCTTGATCACCTGGTCCTTTTCCAGTCGGGCCACTTGGTCTCGAACCGCCGGGGCCAGACGCATCGGAATTCCGTCGGTTCGGACCACGAAGACGCCTGCTCCCGTCAAGGCACTGCCCCTGGCATAGACGACTCCCTGGGTGGGATCCGGCGTCACGAAATCCCTCACAGTGTTGACGACCCCGATGATGTTCATTCTGTCACCCAGCTTCTGTCCCACCGGATCGGTGTTGGGGAAATGCCGTTTGGCGAGGGTCTCGTCGATGATGACGTTGTTCTGCTCCCGGTCCTGATCGACCAGGTTTCGCCCACGCAGAAGCCTGATGCCCATCGTCGCGAAGAAGTCGGGAGAAATGTCCAGCAACTGGGCTATATGCTCCCCGTGACCCGGGAGGGAGAAACCGACCATCATGCGCTCGCCGGTCAGGTCGGAGAGATGGTACGTCACCGCCGCCGAGCGAACGCCAGGAAGCGTTGGCAGCCGTTCGAGCAACGTATCGAAGAACGCTATGCGCGGGGCATCTTCTTCGTACTTGGCGTCCGGCAGTTCGATACAGAAGGCCAGCACATGCTCAGGACGGAATCCCAGGTCCATGTGCGTCAGGCCGATCAGGCTGCGAATCAACAGCGCCGCGCCGATGAGCAGCACGAGGGAAAGCCCCAGTTGAGTGACCACGAGGCCGCTATGCAGGCGTCGCCAGCCGCGGCCGCCCGTGGTCCGCCCAGTGCCTTCCTTGAGGGTCTCCATCACGCCGACGTCGGAAGCCCGCCGGGCCGGCATCATGCCGAACAGCAGACCCGTCAGGACCGAGAGGCCCAGTGTGAAACCGAGGACCAGCAGACTGACGTTCGTCTCCTGCAAGCGCGGGATCTCCGCCGGGCACAGATGCACCAATCCCTTGACCGCGCCGAAGGTCAGCAGCAACCCGAGGATGCCGGCGGCCAGGCTTAGCAGGAGGCTCTCGGTGAGCATTTGCCGGATGACCCGACGGCGCGATGCGCCCAAGGCCACGCGCAGCGCCATTTCGCGCTGCCGCGCCGCGGCGCGCGCCAGGAACAGGTTGGCGACATTGGCGCAGGCGATCAGCAAAACGAACCCGGCCGCACCGAGCAGCAGCAAAGGCACCCTCCGATGCCCTGCCACGATCGTATCCAGCAGCCGCTGGGCGTACACCCGGCGACCGCTGACGTCGGCGCTGGCGCTTGCCTGCCACAGACGACCGGCCAGCACCGCGAGTTCCGCATCCGCCTGCTCCAGGGTGACGCCTTGCCTCAGCCGAGCCAGCGGGATCGCGAGTAGAGGCCACATTTCCTCCGGGCGTTCATCCGGCAGCATGGGGGTCCAGAACGGCATGGAGCGCGCAAAGGGAAAGTCGAAGCCGGGCGGCATGACCCCCACAACGGTATAGCTTTCGTGACTCAGGACCGTGGTGACCTCGGCGCTCATTCGGCTCTGAGTCATACTGATGCTCTTGCCGATGACGTCCGGATCCCCACCCATCTCGTCCTTCCAGAAGGCGTGGCTCAGAACCATGACATGTGGGCTGCCCAACTCTTCATCTTCCGGCAGGAAACTGCGCCCCAACAGAGGCCCAACGCCCAACAGGGAGAAGAGATTCCAGGTCACTTCGCACGACCTCACCTCGCGTGGCCTTTCGATCCCCACGACATAAGAGGAGCGACCACAGTATCCAGCCAGCGATTCGAACACCCGGTTCTGCTCTCGCAGCACGGTGAAATTCGGGCGGTGTGAGAACCCCTCCTTCCACGGGACATCTTCCTCGTGAATTCTCACGATGCGATGGGGCTCCTGGTAAGGCAAGGGCCTCAGCATCACGGCGTTGACCACACTGAACAGCGCCGTGTTGGCACCGATCGCCACGGCCAGAATCAGTACCGCAATTACGGCAAAGCCGAGATTGCGGCGTATCATGCGAAAGCCATAGCGAACATCCTGCTGCAGCGTTTCCATCGAACGTCTCCTATTCGTAGCGCAGCGCCACCATCGGATCGATTCTTGTCGCTCGCCGGGCGGGGATATAACAGGCCAGTAACGTGACCATTGTTAACAGTAATGGAACGACAGCAAATGTTAATGGATCAAGCGGCTTGATTTCATAGAGCATGGATCCCATGATACGGGTGACAGCCAGAGCTCCCATGAAGCCGATCGCGGTGCCTATACTCGCCAGCAGGAATCCCCGCTTGAGAATCAGGCCGAGAATGTTACCTTGCTGAGCACCCAGGGCGATACGGATGCCGATCTCCTGTTGACGCCTGCTCACGGCATAGGCCATCACTCCATACACGCCCAAAGATGCCAATAACAAAGCTACGACGGAGAAGAAACTGTACAGAAACAAGGAAAACCGCTCGCGAACGAGAGTTTGTTTGATTCGCCCCTTTAACGTGCTGACGTCTGAGATCGTAGCGGTCTTCTCCAGGCCAGCCACCAGGGTTCTGATTGATTTGAGCAAACTCATGGGTTCAACTGCCATACGAATTGTGAACATTCTTGCTCGTTCCGGGTAGAGCCACATCATCTCCGGTTGGATATCTTCCTGAATGGAGCATTGCTTGATATCAGCAACAATCCCGATAATCTCGTATGAGGCAGGCGCACCGTCATAGTTGTAGCCAGGCTTAATGTGTGTCCCAAGCGGATTCTGATTGGGCCAGAATCGTTGGGCCATAGTTTCATTGATAATGATCTTACCGCCACTGGTTGGGGTGTCAGAGTCGTCGAAGAAACGCCCCTTGACCAAGCGTGCGCCAATGGCCTTGAAGTAGCCCGATGACACCATCTGGTAATAGACCTCTCGTTTGATATCGGATTGAGTCGGCAGTCCTTCCTTCACTGAAAAGTTCACGCTGCTCCAATAGGTAAAGGGTAGCCGGCTGGTTGCCCCGACTGTTATGACTCCGGGCAAGTTCTTCAGTTCAGTTTCGAGACGATTCACGAAGGCACTGCGCGCACTATGCACACCGCTTTGTCCGTATTGTTCAAGAGGCAAGCCAACACAAAAGGTCAGGACATTTTCAGGCTTGAGGCCAACGTCCGCGTACATCAGAGAGACGAAGCTGCGCCCGAGCAAACCCGCCCCTACTAACAAGACCAGTGTCAGGGCAAGTTGTGCAACCACCAATCCATCCTGCAGCATGCGGAAGTGTGAACTTGTCGATCGTCCCCCACTACGTTGAAGCGTGGGTAGAATATCACGACCGAGCAGGCGGATCGCTGGGGCCAATGCGAACAGGACACAGGACAACATCGAGACCAGGGCTGTGAAACCCAGCACATAACCATCAATAGTAAGATCGTGCATTCTGGGAATACGCCCTCGCAGCCAGACATAAAGAATCCTATTGCCCACCAAAGCCAGCGATAATCCCAGACCACCACCCAGTATTGCCAGTAACAGAGAGTTGATAAAGACCTGACGAATCAAATGCAACGGTCTGGCTCCCAGCGCGCCACGTATGGCGATCTCCCTTTCACGGCCGGAAATCCGGACCAAGAGCAAATTCGCCACATTCACGCACACGATCAGCAGCAAAAATCCCACGGCTGCAAGGAGAAACCACATCGTTGTCCAAACATCCGTGACTATCTCTTCGAGCAACGGAACGATTTTAATACCACGATCGCGATTCTCAGGGTATTGCTCGGCCAATTGCGCAGCGATACCATCCATCTCTGTCTGCGCCTGGATCAACGGCACGTCAGTCTTAAGCCTTGCTATGACTGTTGAGGTTCGATTTCCCCGTTTCTGAAGCACCCACTGCATGGAGCTAAATGATGACCAAAACTGAGCATGGTTAAAGTCTTCATGAGAAGGCTGAAAGGTGGCCGGGAGAACGCCAACGACCGTATGCTGCAAAGCCCCCCCCTCGGCCGTGATTGTTTGTCCTATGATATTCGGATCCCCGGCAAATTGACTCTGCCATAAATCATATGAAAGAACTACTACAAACTCGCTGCCCGGCTGATCCTCCTGGGCGGTAAATACCCGGCCTAACGCCGGTTTGACACCCAATACAGAAAAAAAACTTGAAGAAACAGCCGCACCTCCAACCCGGCGAGACTGATCTCCATGCGTAATGTCCCATGCGCAGTTCGTTATCAATGCCATGGACTCGAATGACCGGCTCTGCCTTTGCCAATCCTGATAACTGGGACCGGACACATGAAAATTGGATTCTCCTTGTTTGGGCTCGGTCTCCCAAATCACTACCAGTCTATCCGAATCCGGATAAGGCAAGGGACGCAGCAACACAGTATTAACCGCGCTGAACATAGCAGTATTAGCCCCGATCCCGATGCCCAGAGTCAGCACGACAATGATCGTAAAACCGGGGCTCTTATGCAACTGGCGAACCCCAAAACGTACGTCATGCCATATCGTCTTCACTTGTCGTTCCTTCTGTTTTCTGTGTTCTTTATTCCCCTAAATCATTCATACCGCAACGCCTCCATCGGATCGATCTTCGTCGCACGGCGGGTGAACTATATATCACCACCGCCAAGGCCGCTTGGACGGCAGGAGAGCGGCCGTAAGGTCGATAGGTTTAGCCTGCCACCTTAATTTGCTGCCAACCGAATCCCAAACAGAGGCGAAGAGGAAAACCTATACGCCCTGTAAACGAGAGCCATCAGGACGGCTTGATTTGTTGCAGCAAATTCTCCCCCTTGCACCACCAGGCAGTCCTACATAATAAGGATTACCCGTACTGCCGAGAGTCCGCTCACCAATAACACACGCCCTACCAGAATATTTTAATCCCATCGTAAAACCTTCGGCAGCACTTCCTGTCCTCCAGTTCACCAATATCACTACAGGCCTACCATATTGCCACGGCCCGCAGGGCCCTGCCGAGATACAATACTTCTGCTTAAGTTCATTAGCATCCTTCATCTTTGAATCGATTACTTCCTGAACCATTTTAAGCGACACACTTTCTAATACAGGTTGATGGAAGTATATGCGTTCTTGCACAAGCCTTCCGGCAATTTGTGCCCCCTTCCTTTCGTTACCACCACCGTTTCCCCTAAGATCCAGAATCAGACCTTTAGAGTCCTTCAATTGCTCTAATGCTTCTGTGAAATCCTCGACAATATGCTTATCCCAAAAATTCGGAATTCTTATGTATCCGTATTCTTCATCAATCAAGTGATGAAAAAAAGCAGCGTGAATATGGTTAAACCACTGTTGATGTGGAACGACCGCTGAAAGAATAATATCCAACGATTTCTGTCCTCTTTTGACTCCTAAGGCAACATTCTTGCCTCTGGTTCGCCACAACATTCTATCAAGAGCTCTATGAGTTCGCTCTATTTCTGAGGAAGCACAAATGTATGTTTTAACTTCATCAACACTTTGTTCAACAGACTTGCCATCCACAGCGACTATAATATCACCGATCTTGATGTCCGCAGCAACATTGTTGTTATCATAGAAACCACTAATCCTGTATTGACCTTCAATTGGTTCAATATAGATGTTTGGTTTACATAGATTTTTCCGCCCAGGTATGTTTTCTAAATCCGTATGGTTATCTTTGACTAAAGCAATCATCTCCTCCAGAATTAAATAGTATTGCTCATCATTATCGGCATGTTCCGCCTTTATAAAATATTCCGGTAGAATTTTATCCCAATCGACTTCAGCGTATTCCAGTACAGCACATTTGTATTTAATGGCTGACCAAAGTTGTACTAAACCCGAAATCCGTTGCTCTTTCGTCAGCGTTTGTTCATTTAATTCTGCAAAACAATTGGTTATGCAGAAAATCCAGCAAATAATTACAACAATGATGATTTTAAACTTTCTCATGATACAATACTTCCCAACTCCATTGCCCCTGTATAACTTGCCCACCTGACCTGCCCCCTTATACTGGTCCGACCCTCATGAGAGTAATTCATTGTTCTTGAAATAATTCTCTTTGACAAATTCCCCATCAATCAGACAGTAGCCACAGTCGGCAGGCGAAAATGGGTGAATAAGAACGACACCTTTATCATATTTGGATAGATTGATCTTGTTGCCCCAGAGATCCTCTGCCATTCCTTCCAGTTCCGTTGCATCAAACGGTTTGGACTTCCCGGATTGTGCCCACAAGACATAACAGCCCATTACTATATAGAATACTAATGTTCAACAGAATGATTCTATTCGTTCTCATAATTTCTATTTCTCCTATTCATATCTCAAAGCTTCCATTGGATCGATCTTCGCCGCTCGGCGGGCGGGAATATAACTGGCCGCGAGAGCAACGCCCGTCAGGACAAGTGAAACGCACGCAAGCGTCAGCGGGTCGGTGGCGGTGACCCCATAGAGAAAGCTGGACAGAACGCGAGTTACGGCCAACACTCCCACCACGCCGGCGACGACACCGATGAGCGCGACGGTGAGCCCTTGCCTCAGGACGGCGATCAGCACATGGGTACGTGTGGCGCCCAGGGCCATGCGGATCCCCATGTCCCGCGTGCCTTGGGTCACGGTGTACTGAATGGTGCCATAGAGACCCACGGCGGCGAGGACGAGGGTGATTTGTGCGAAGATACCCAGGAGGACCGTGGTGAACTGTTGCGGAGCCAGCATCTCCGCAAGGTTCTCCTTCAGGGTGTGAATCTCCGAGATCTCCTGGTCCTTATCGAGGATGGCAACCTGTGCTCGTATGGCGTCGGCCAGTTTCAAGGGGTCGCCATCGGTCCTGACGACCAGATCCGATATCATGTAACAGCGTTGGTACATGGGCATGTAGATGGTGTTTACGGACGGGGCCAATTCTTCGAAGTCTCTAATCGTCTTCACGACACCCACGATAGTCCGTCCGTCGATGTGCTGGCCGAGGGGATCGATGCCGGGGAAATACTTGTGGGCCAACGTCTCATCGATAATGATGTTTATGGTGTTGCTTCGCGGGTCTTGTTTCGTGAATCCCCTGCCTTTGACGACTGCCATGCCCATGGTTCTGTGAAAATCGGGACTGACACTTTCAAGCCTTGCCAGGGGTTCTTCCCCGGGACCGGCGGGGGGACGCCCGTCGATGGAGAAACGCATAAAACCTCCCCCCGTGCTCAGATCGAGCCCGCCGGAGACAATGGCGGCGGCTTGGACATCCGGCAGGATCTGCACCTGGTGCAGCAACTGCTCGAAGAAATAGTTCCACTGCGGGTAGTCAGGATATTTGATTTTGGGGAGTTCGATGTGCGCGACAAGCACGCCTTCGGGTTGAAAACCCAGGTCTTCGCGCTGCATGTTGATCAGGCTCCGAATCAAGACCCCCGCACCCATCAGCAGGGCCAAAGCCGCCCCGATTTGGAGGATGACCAGTCCTTTTCGCAGATGTCGCCACCGCCACCCGGTGGCAGCACTGGCCAAGGCTCCTTTCATGGTCTGGCCCAAATGGACGTCGGCGGCTTTCCATGCCGGCAGGAGACTGAACAGCAGGCCCGTGAAAATGGACAGGCCGAGGGCAAACAACAGGACCGAAACATCCATGCGGGTCTCGTTCATTCGCGGGATGTCCGCGGGGCACATCCGGATCAATCCCTTGATCACCCAAAACGCCAGCAGAAGACCGATCAGGCCGGCAGCCAGACTCACGATGGAGCCTTCGGTGAGCATCTGGCGTACGATCCGTCCGCGCGATGCCCCTACGGCCGCACGCACGGCCATCTCTCTCTGACGGACGTTCCCGTGCACCAGGAAAAGCCCGGCCGCATTTGTACAAGCCACCAGCAGGACGAGACCCACCGCACCCCACAGGATGTGCAGCAGGGTGCGATTATTCCCAAGCTCGTCATCCAGAAAGGAGTCGACCGCTACGGTGTATCCGGCGGAAAACTCAGGATCTAGCTGCGCTATGCGGCTCTCCAGGACGCCCATTCCCGCGCGCGCCTGCTCCAGGGTAACGCCTTCCTTGAGACGTGCCAACACCCCGGTGCCTCCCCCTCGTCCTTCCGGGTCCAGCACCAGGGGCACCCAGAAGGGCGGGTTCCGCTGCAGTGAATGACGAAAGCCCACAGGCATGACGCCGACGACCTCGTATGGCTTTCCGTCCAGGACCAGGTCTTTGCCGATGATTTCGGGCTCGCCACCCATGCGGTCCCGCCAGAAACCATGGCTGAGGATCACCACCTGTTCATGTCCAGCCTGTTCCTCTTCAGGCAGGAAGCCGCGGCCGAACGCGGGCTGCGCGCCCATCACAGGGAAGAAACAGGCAGACACGGCCGCCGCCTTGACGTGGTAGGATCTGTCTGGACCGGTGACATAAGCACGCCGGTTCTGCATGCCCGCCATGCACTCGAACACCTGGTTGTGTTGGCGCCAGTAAACCAGGTGCCGGTGCGACGAGGCCAACTCTTGCTGCTTTCTGTGCTCCCGGATCCTGACAATCCTGTCCGGCTCGTGGTAGGGCAGGGTCCGGAGCAGCACGGCGTTGATCACGCTGAAGACCGCCGTGTTGACGCCGATCCCGACCGCCAGAGTCAGGACCACCACCGCCGTGAAGCCGGGACTCCTTGCCAGCATCCGAAAAGCGTACCGAACATCTTGCCATAGAATTCCCATCCGTCTTCTCCTATTCGTATCGCAGCGCGACCATCGGATCGATCTGCGCCGCCCGGCGGGCGGGGATCCAGGCGGCCAGGGCCGCGACGATGACCATGATTCCGACGGTTCCGATCATCGTGATAGGATCATAAGGTTCGATGCCGTAGATGAAAGACCGGATCAAGCGGACCAGGGCCAGTGCGACAGGCAAGCCGATGGCTACACCTATGGCCGTCAGTGTCAGGGCCTCTCGGAGGATCGGCCAGGCCACGTCCCAGGGACAGGCGCCCAAAGCCTTGCGAATGCCCATTTCCCCCGTTCGTCGGGCGACATTGTAGGCCATCAGTCCGTACAGGCCGATGCAGCACAGCGCCAGGGCCAGTAGGGCAAAACTGCCAATAAGCGATGTCATAAGCCGTTCTACGCGAAGCGACTCTTTGATAGCGAGTTTCTGCGTCGTGATCCCCTCCAGCGGAAGGTTCCGGTCAACCTCGGCCACGGCCCTGCGCACGGCGGGGACCAGAGACAAAGGGGGAAGCACACTGCGTATCATGCAGGTCATACTAGAGAGCTGGTATTGACTATGAGGTCTATAAAGAATCGGTGAAATTCTTCGCCACAAGCCGCAATATATGTGGTTACCGCACAGACCCACGATCTGATATTCTTCACCTTCAAAACCACTCATGGCTATAAACCGGCCGAGCGGATTCTCATCCGGGAAAAACAAACGTGCGAATTCCTCATTGACGATGACAACACGCTGGGAGTCTTCTGTATCCGTTACGCGAAAGTCGCGCCCCTTCAGCAAGCTGATTCCCAGGGTCGTAAAGTATCCCTCACTCACGCTCAGTAAAAGTGACTTGCGCGGCCTGGCCTCGGGCCGGCTGGGGATCGATACTTTAGGGTTCCATCCTGATCCACCCGTCAATGTCGTATTTGAGAGGGCAACGGATCGGACGCCGGGGATTGCCGCGATCTCCTGACGCACGGAATCATAAAAGGATTGCTCATCTCTCGGAGGGTACAGGGACTCGCCGGGATCGATTGGAACCAACAAGAGATTCTCCGTGACAAATCCCGGATCCATTCGATAGAGATTCGTCAGGGTCCGGCACAAGAGCCCGCCGACCACAACAAAAAGGACGGACATACTTACTTGTGCAGTGACCAACACCTTCCCCAAGCGAAGCCGGGACGCGTTGTAGCTCCCGGTATCTTTTAGCCCTGTCAATGGATCGGTGTTGCCGGCACGTAATGCCGGAAAAAGACCGGACAGTAAGGTGGTGAACACGCCAGTGCCCAATGCAAACATCAAAACATTTGCATCAATCCGTAGGTTGAACTGTCCGCTGCCTGAAGGATCGAGGATATAACTGCTCAGTATCCCTCTTAACCATACGGACAGTAGCAATCCAAGACAAACTCCTCCCAGTGACAGGATCATGCTCTCCGTCAGTGATTGACGTATGAGACGCCACCGCCCGGCGCCCATCGCCGCCCGCACGGCCATCTCCTGAAGACGGACCGCCCCCCGAGCCAGGAGCAAACCCGCCAGATTCGTGCAGGCGATTAGCAGGACCAGACCTACCACGATCAGCATGAGCCAGAAGGGTCCAGCCGCGTCTTGCCGTCTACCAAATACCCCTTCGAGACCTTCTTCCAACAAGATCCCCGGCCGGTCAATCTCCACTTCCGAACGACTCAGGGCTTGGCCGAATAGAAGCTCCAATGAGGCCTGCGCCTGAGCCTCATCCGCCCCGGGAGCCAGTCGCCCCATGATCCTAACCCACCAGGAATTTAGCCACCTGTTTTCATCGTGCATGAGCCGCTCGTCCATGAGCCGCGGCCGGGCCACCAATGGCACATAGAAATCGACGCGCTCCTGTTCGACGAGGGGAGCCACGTAGTGGCGAGGGAGTACGCCAATGATAGTGAAAATTGTGTCACGTACCGCGAGAGTCCGGCCTATGACGTGAGGATCGAAACCAAAGACGCGTTGCCAGAGAGGATAGGTGATGACAGCTACCGGCGGAGCGTCAGGGCGGTCATCCTCGAGTGTAATCGGTCTTCCAATCAAGACCTCTGCGCCGTAACTCTGGAAAAAGTTGCCCGACACCGTTTCGGGGTATGCTCGGGACGCAAGGCCACCCGCGCTGATCGTTACGAACTCCCCAAGGTTGGAAAACGCAAAGACATCGGAGAATCCTCGTGCCTGTTCAGCGAAATCCAGGTATGTTTGATACTGAAACGACCCGCAGCAGAGCCCACCAGATTTGGTGCTGCTGTATCCCCCTTCAAGAAGAGGTATTTTAGGCAACGTACGAGTTGTCCAGATGATCGAACGCAACTCATGCGGATTACAGACAGGCAAAGACTTGTACAGAATGCCGTTGATCGTACTGAAGATCGCCGTGTTTGCGCCGATCCCAAGAGCCAATGAAATGACGGCCACAGTCGTGAAACCGGGGTTCTGCCGCAGTTGGCGGAGGGCGTATCGGATGTCGTGCACCGGCGTTCCCATCTTCTTCTCCTATTCGTATCTCAGCGCCACCATCGGGTCAATCCGCGCGGCTCGACGGGCGGGGAGGTAGCAGGCCAGCAGCGCTGCTCCCAACAGGACAAGGGAGGCACCTGCAAAAGCCAAAGAATCAAAGGGACCCACCGCCAACAGGGACGCCCGCAAGGCACGACTCAGGACAAACGATCCGATCAGGCCCATCCCGACGCCGATCAGGCTCAGCTTCAGGCCTGGACCGATCACGACACGCAGGACGTCTCGGGAGCGGGCGCCCAAGGCCATGCGGACACCCAGCTCATGGGTCCGCCGCGTCACGGCAAAGGCGACAATGCCATACAACCCGATTCCTGCCAGCACCATACCGAGCAGACTGAGCGTCCCAAGCACTTTGGCATCCGTCGCACGGCCGCTGATCAGCTTTTGAGTCTCTTCATACAGGGTGGTCATGAGGTACACGGGCGTGCTGCTATCCAGCCGTGCTATGATGTTGCGTATGGGATCGGCCAGCAGATGGGGATCGCCCCGGGTTTCAACCAGGAGGGTCATTTCGTCGGAAAACGCCTGGCCCAACGGGACATACAGATGGGGATCCGGAGCCTCGCTGAGCGCCCGTTTTCTGACATCCCGGACCAGGCCCACAACCTGGGCTGTCTCCCTGGCGGCATGGTCACTGTCCGGGTCCACCAACTGCACGAAGCGACCGACTGGGTCTTGGCCTGGCCAGAAGTGAGAGGCAAAGGCTTCATTGATGATGACTTCCCCCGCATCCGAGGGACCGCTTGGTTCGGCGAAGTTGCGACCTCTCAGAATCGCCATGCCCGTCGTGGGGAAATAGCCGGGAGTAACAATATTGGCCTGAATCGCCCGGCGCGGACCGTTCCGGACCGGGCTGCCGCCCGGCACGGACACCTGGTATTCTCTCCGGCCGCGTTGGTCGTCCGTCGGGCCCCAGAGACCCAGGCCCACATTCTGCACACCCGACAGCGTCCGCACATGAGCCACCAGGTCTCGCAAGAAGGCCTGGTTCTGGCCCTGGTTTCCGTGGAGTTGCAGGCGTGCCAGCAGGACATCCTTCTTCTGAAAACTCGAAATGAGGGCGTCCGCCTTCAGGTAGCTGCGAAACAGAAGGCCCGCGCAATACATCAGAACCAGAGTGAGCGCCAGTTGAAGGATCACCAGTGCCGAGAATCCGTAGCGCCGTCGCGCGCCGCGGGCCAGATCGCTCCGGTCCGCTTTCAGAGCAGCGATGGGATTTGTCTTGCAAGCGTACCAGATCGGCAGGAATTCAAACAGCAAGGTGCTGGCCAGCATGATCGAGAGAGAAAAGAGGGCCACGCGCGGATTCAGGTAATGCGCCGGGCCGAGGGCGGCATCGGACGAAGCAAACACCAACAGGCTCATCAACCAGTAGGAAGCCAACAGACCCACCCCCAGGGCCAATCCGGCGAACAGAGTCCCTTCCGCGAGCAATTGGCATGTCAACTGGATACGCCCTCCTCCCAGGGCCCGGCGCACTGCCATCTCCGTGCGCCGGGCATCCGCCTGAGCCAGTAGTAACCCCGACACATTGAGACAGGCAATCAGCAAGACGACGCAGCCGATACCGATCAATAATATGGCGGGAGCCGGGTAGCCTGCCGCATTGCGGTACTCGCGGTCCGACAGAACGACTGCTTTCAGGGGAATCAGGGTATCCGGATTTCTCAGCCCCAGTCTTCGGAACGCGGACTCCGTTGCCCCGCGCAGGGCTGACAAGGAGGCTCCAGGCTTCAGACGTCCGACGAGTCTCTCACACGTGTCGTCTTCCCGTCCGCCCTCTACCTCCACGGGAATCCAAAAGTCGATGGCGGGACCGTGCTCAAAACGCGACGCGACGGAGTGAAACCATCGAGGGGCGATACCCCGGATGATCCGGCTGACGCCGTCCAGCAGAATCGGCCGGCCGATGATCTTTGGATCGGAGCCGAACTGAGATTTCCACAGCCGGTGGCTGAGAACTACTCCCGGTTGACTGCGCAGCTCCTCGCCGTCCGCTTCCGAGAACGCCGTCCCCAAGATGGCGTGCACCCCAGCCACGGCAAAGAAGTTCCGCGAGACCTCGGCTGTCTCGTATTCCCTGGACCACTGGTCTTTCTTCAGGATGGTCCGCCCGTAACGAACCGTCGCCAGTTGCGCCAGCGAGGAGAGTTGCTCCCGGAGGGCCAGGAAGTCCAAGTAGGACCACTCCTCCTGTGCCTCTGTCTCGCTGGACGCGGATATGTGCACAATGTGTTGCGGGTCCGCAAACGGGGACGGGGGATGCAAGCGCCAGTCGACATAAACAAACAGGGCGACGCTCACGCTGACCCCCAGGGACAAGACCAGCACCATCACCAGCGTGAAGCCTGGGTTCTTCGCCACTTGGCGAAGTCCGTACCGGATATCCTTGATGAAGGTGCTCATACCATTCCTTTCCTATTCATATCGTAGCGCCACCATCGGATCGACCTTCGCCGCCCGGCGGGCCGGGAGGTAGCCGGCCAGCAGCGAGGCGGACCCGAGCAGGGCCACGGTTACAGCGATGCTGATGGGATCGACCGGGCTGACGCCGTAGAACAAGCTGCCGATCAGGCGCGCTACCCCCAATCCTGCCAGCAATCCGGCGGCCAGTCCGGCCGCCGTAAGCACGGTGCCCTCCCGGAAGACCATGCCCATGATGTCTTTGTGCGTTGCCCCCAGGGCCTTGCGAATGCCGATCTCCGGCGTGCGTGACACGACCATATAGCCCTTGACGGCATAGATGCCCAGCGACGCCAGGAACAGCGCCATCGCGCCGAACGTGACCGCCAGCCGCGCGCCCAGGCCCGCTGCCCACACGGAAGGGCTGGTACGGTACTTCTGGGCCAGAGTCGTCACCGAGGCTACCGGCAGCCGCGGGTCTGTCTTGTGAATCTCTGCGGTGATTCTCTCCAGCAGAGCCGCGCCGGACTCGGCGCCGGCGGCCGAGCAATGGATATGTCTCGGCAATTCATCGGGTTCCATGGGCACATAGATCTGCGGGAACTTCTGGCGGTCCTGTACGCTGCTTCGCATCTCCGGCACAATGCCAATGACTCTGCACGGCGACGACACGTAGAACAAGCCGTGTTGGATCAGGCGGCCGAGAGCATTGCCATCCGGCCGCAGCCTGCGGGCCAGGTTCTCGTCAATAATCACGACCTTCTCCGCACCAGCAATGCCGTCGAGACGATTGAAGGCCCGACCTTGCAGAAGCGGGACTCCCATCGACTCGAAGAAGCCCTCGCCGACGTGGTATTCGACGTACGCTGGTTCCCGTGGCCTCGGCAACCTGCGGTCCTCGTCGATCTCGGTCCCCGGTGTGTATTCGACGATCGCGTTGCCCCACTCGCCGCCACCACAAAGCGGGAACGAACTGGAAACAGCGGCCGCCTGGATGCCTGGGAGGGACCGCAAGTCATCGGTGAGCGTCTCGTAGACCTGGATGCTGCGGGCACGGTCGTATCCTGCGGCCAACGGGTCGATCTCAATCAACACCTTGTCGTCCAGGGCCAGGCTGGGATCGACCTGGGCCGCGTACAGGGCACTCCGCGTAAACAGCGCCGCTCCCATCACGAGCACGACCGACAGGGCGATCTGACCGACGACTGACAAGCCGCGTGGCACGAATCGCCCTCGGCTGCGCCGCGAGCGGGGCGTTTCGCTGCCGGACTCCTTCATATCGGCAATGACGTCCCGCTTGGACAGACGTAGGGCGGGCTTGAGACCGAACAGCGCCGTGGCGATCAGGCAGAAGCCCAACGTGCCGCCCAGGACACGCACGTCCAGGCCTATCTTCGGCACGCCAGCCAATTCGGGAACCTGAGGGGCTGCCACCAACCAGACGCTCACGATCTTCGTGCCCCAGAAGGCCAGAACGCATCCCAGCGCTCCCCCGATCAGGGCTAGCAGCAGGGATTCGCATAGCAATTGCCTCACGATCCGCAGCCGACCTCCCCCAATGGCCATGCGGATGGCGATCTCTCGATGCCGGGCAGCGTCCTGCACCACGATCATGTTCCCCAGATTCAGGCAGGCGATGAGCAGAACGACGGCCGAGACCGCCATCAGAAAGACGCTGGTGATGTACAGCATCGTCCTGTCGTCCGGCCCGACGTCCGGGATGACCCGGGACAGCCGCTGGAGGCCGAGGGTGGCGTTCTCACTCCAGGGCCTTGGGTGACTCTCTTTCAGACGCAGAACGAGAGGCTGCAATTGCGCCTCAGCGGCCGCCATGTCCAGGCCGGGTTTGAGCCGACCGACCAGTGACAGCACGGGATAATTCCAGATGTCAATCGTTCTCCCTTGGGGCTCGTCTCTGCCCTGGTGGCCCACGAGGCCATACGTGCCCAAAGGCAGCCAGAGGTCCGGCCCGGTCAGCGCGGTGCCGGTGAATCCTTCCGGTGCGATGCCGACGACCCGGAAGAGCGTCCCATTGATGACCGTCTGGCTGCCGAGGATGTCCGGATCGCCCCCTTGTCGCTGCCAGGCGCGATGGCTGAGAACAACGACGGGCTCAGCGCCACGCCGTTCTTCAGCAGGCAGGAAGTCTCGCCCTCGCGCCGGCCTGACGCCCAGGAAGGAGAAGTAGTTGGCAGAAACGAATGTCGAGGTGGCCTGTTTGGCGACGCTTCCCTGGACCACAGTAACCGCCTGAAGATCGCGCGCGTGTGCCGTGACGTCGCTGAACGGTGGGAAGTCGTCCCGCACGTCGCGATAGATGTCGTAGGAGAACAACGCATTGCGCACTTTGCAGGAGACCAGCCGGTCCGGCTCCTTCACCTGCACGGGACGCAACAGCATCACGTTGACCATGCTGAACATGATGGTGTTGGCCCCGATGCCGACGGCCAGGGTGATCAGCGCAATGGCCGTGAACCCCGGCGCCTTCCTGAGCATCCGGCAGCCATATCGAATGTCTTGCCACAGTGCTCCCATCATCTTCTCCTATTCGTACCGCAATGCTTCCATCGGATCGACCTTGGCGGCCCGGCGGGCCGGGAGGTAGCTGGCCAGCAGGGAAGTCGCTGTGAGCACAACCAGGGTAACAACGATACTCACGAGATCAACGGTACTGATGCCCTGGAGCGCGCTGCGAATCACCCGCGTTATGACGATCGCCAGCAGCATGCCGACCAACAGCCCTACGAACGTCGATGTTGCGCCCTGACGCAGTACCAGGGTCAGAATGTCCCGCCGCGTGGCGCCCAACGCCACGCGGATGCCAATCTCAGGGGTCCGCGAAGCGACCATATGGCTCTTGACGGCGTAAAGGCCCAGGCCGGCCACAAACAGGGCCATGGCCCCGAACATCACGGCAAGTCGGGCAACGACTCGCGTGAACGATACGGTGGGATGATTGCGATGTCGGTCCGCCAGAGACGCTACCGAGAGGACCGGCAGACGAGGATCGATCTTTCGAATCCGTTCGCCGATAGTTCGCACGAGGGCGGCCTCGGCTCCCGGTGCCGTGCTTCTGGCGCGCAGATGGATGGATGCGGGCATGTGGTGGGCTTTGAGTGGCTCATAGACGAGGGGTTGGACTTGGCCATTGCCCCAAACGCACTCCCGTGAACAATACGGTGGGATGATTG
>CAYFUB010000144.1:0-3709 GCA_964346195.1 uncultured Pirellulales bacterium | reverse complement strand
AAATGCCCCGCCGGAGGCGATGAGAGTCCGCATGGGCTGAAGGGTAGCCCAAACGCGAAACATGGCGTTTGGGGACCCAAGCCCATCCTACATGCTGTTCACGCCGTTCCGAAATGTGTAGAACAACGGGGGACACGACCCGTGACAAAGATTTGACCGGCCTGGGCATTTTGTGCTACAATGCCATTGGATTGATTCACCAGGATCGCCTTCACGGGCATCCTACGGCAGAGGGAAAAGGGTTCCCAAATGCGGTGCATCGTGTTCCGGGTCCCAAACCGCTGCGACTTCAGGCCATCGAAAGGAGGATTGAGTGAGCACGTCTTTCAATAGTTTGGGTACCTTTGTGCTGGCGGCTGGATTTCTGTTGGCCGCATGGCCCGTGGATGCATCGGCGGCCGACCCGCAAGCCGGTGCTGCCCCGGTGGTCATCAACGAGCTTCTCGCGTCAAATACCCAGAAGTTTGCGGACCCGCAGGGCGAATACGACGACTGGATCGAGTTGTACAACCGGACCGACGCGCCCATAGACGTGGGCGGCATGTACCTCACCGATAATCTGGCCCGACCGACCAAGTGGCAATTCCCGATGGATAACGCCGCACTGACGACCATCCCGGCACACGGCTATTTGCTCGTATGGGCGGACAACGACACGCTCGATCCCGGCCTGCACGCCGCCTTCCAGCTCAGCGCCGGCGGCGAGGCCGTCGGCCTGTTCGACGACGATGGGGCGACTCTGCTCGACAGCGTCAGTTTCGGCGCGCAGAGCGCGGATGTCTCCTACGGCCGGCTGCCGGAGGACCCCAATACGTGGGGGGCCCTGTCATTCCCCACGCCCGGGGGGCCGAATTTCCGCATTTTCCAGGGCTTCACGGAGAAGCCCCGATGCAGCCCCCAGCGCGGCTTCTACACGCGCGCGGTCCTGGTGTCCCTCGCCTGCCCGACCGAAGGCGCGATCATCTACTACACGACCGACGGCAGCGAGCCGTACCTCATCGATCGGATGCGGCCCGGGAGCACGGCCGGTGTATACAGCGGACCTATCCCCATCGCCGAGACCACGTGCCTGCGCGCGGCGGCGGTCAGGCCCGGGTGGCAAGCTTCGCGCACCGAGACGCACACGTACATCTTTGTGACGGACGTCATCACGCAATCACCGACCGGGTCCCGGCCCGGGTCCGCCTGGCCTTCCAGCCACGTGAACAGCCAGACCATCGACTACGGCATGGATCCCGACGTGGTCAACGACCCGCGTTACAAAGACCTGATGGACGACGCCTTGGTCGCCATCCCGTCCGTGTCGCTGGTGACCGAGCTGGCAAATCTCTTCGATCCGCAGAAGGGAATCTACGTCAACGCGCTGGGCCTGGGCCCCACCTGGCAGCGGCCGGTATCCGTCGAGCTGATCTACCCCGACGGCACGGACGGCTTCCAGATCGACGCCGGCATGCGGATACGCGGCGGCTACAGCCGCTCCGGCGGCAATCCGAAGCACGCGTTCCGCCTGTTCTTTGACGCCCAATACGGCGCCCCGAGGCTCAAGTACCCGCTGTTTGACGACGAGGGCGTCGATGAGTTCGAAAACGTCGACCTGCGGACCAGCCAGAATTACTCCTGGAGCTTCGAAGGGACCAACCGGGAGACCTTCGTGCGCGAGGTCTTCTCACGCGACACCCAGCGTGACATGGGACAGCCGTACACCCGCAGCCGATACTACCACCTCTACGTCGACGGGCACTATTGGGGTCTCTTTCAAAGCCAGGAGCGGCCCGAGGCGTCCTTCGCGGCGTCCTACTTCGGCGGCGACAAAGAGGACTACGACGTGGTCAAGTCGCGCGGCGGCGGGGGCGAGAACTACGATATCGAGGCGACCGACGGCAATCTCGACGCCTGGCGCCGGCTCTGGGAGGCCGCGGGATCGGGCTTCGACAACGACGAGACCTACTACCGCGTCCAGGGCCTGGGCCCCAACGGCGTGCCCGACCCGGATTACGAAAAGCTGCTCGACGTGGGCAACCTGATTGACTATATGATTTGCACGTATTACGTGGGCGACCCGGACGGGCCCGTCAGCGCGTGGGCCCGGGTGGCCAACAACTTCTTTGCCATCTACAATCGCGTCGAGCCGGACGGCTTCATGTTTTTTCGGCACGACGCGGAGCACTCCCTTTGGGACCTCCATGAGTCCCGCCTCTTCGCGCCGACGACCGTCGCGG
This sequence comes from uncultured Pirellulales bacterium, assembly GCA_964346195.1. Taxonomy (GTDB): domain Bacteria; phylum Planctomycetota; class Phycisphaerae; order Sedimentisphaerales; family Anaerobacaceae; genus PLanc-01. Next base: position 1,490 of record CAYFUB010000144.1, on the reverse strand, counting down.
TCGGCAGGAGCTTCAATCAATCCAATCCCCTGTGGCTGCACACGCATCTTATCCTCCATCCCGAATACCGGATGCGCTTTGCCGACCGCATGTACAAGCATTTCTTCAATGACGGCCTGCTGATGCCGGAGCCGTGCATCGACCGTTTCATGGCCCGCGCCCATCAGATCGACATGGCGATTATCGCCGAGTCTGCCAGATGGGGTGACTCCAAGCGGTCCAGGCCGCGCACCAGGGATGACGACTGGCTGCCCGACATCCAGGGAATGGTCGACAACTACTTCCCGTCGCGGACCGGGGTCGTCTTCAATCAGCTTGAATCCCAGGGCTGGTACCCGAGCCTCGATCCGCCGGCCTGGAACCAGCACGGCGGCCATGTCGCAGAGGGTTTCGAGCTGGAAATGCAGGCCTCGGGCGACATCTACTACACGCTGGACGGTACGGACCCGCGCCTGCCCGAGAAGGCCGGCCAGATCGTGGGAGTCCAGACCCTCGTCCCCGAGAACGCGACCAAGCGCTTTCTCGTTCCGACGGCGGAGGTCGATGAGGCCTGGAAGGGTGGGGGACCATTCGACGATGTCAACGATCCCGCCTGGGTACTCGTCACGGGTGCTCCCGGGGGCATCGGCTACGAGCGAAGCTCGGGATATGAGCCGCTGATCAGCTACGACGTCGCGCACCTGATGTACACGCGCGCCACAAGCTGCTACGTTCGGATTCCGTTCGACCTGACGATTGACCCCAACCAGTTCAACTCCCTGACGCTCCAGGTCCGCTACGATGACGGCTTCGTGGCGTATCTCAACGGCGTGGAGGTCCAGCGGGTCTTGTTCACCGGCACGCCCGAGTGGAGGTCGGCCGCCGGCGGTAACCACGAGAGCGACGGTCCCGAGTCTTTCAATATCTCCGGTCACATCGGTCTCCTTCGACGGGGCCCTAATATCCTCGCGATTCATGCTATGAACGTGTCCGCCAGCAGCTCGGACTTCATCATTTCCGCGGCCCTGGAGGCCGGTGAGGCAACCGCAGTTGATGGCGGCGGTGTCGCGCCCACGGCCATCCGATACACCGGACCCGTGCGGCTGGACAAGAGCGTGCCGGTCAAAGCCCGCACGCGCAGCGGCAACGCCTGGAGCGCTCTGCACGAGGCCATTTTTGCCGTCGGGCCCGTGGCCGAGAGCCTGCGCATCAGCGAGATGATGTATCACCCGCTCGATACCGGCGACCCCAACGATCCGAATACCGAGTACATCGAGCTGACTAATGCCGGCAGCCGGACCGTCAACCTGAATCTGGTCCGGTTTGTCAATGGAGTGGACTGCACTTTGCCCAGCTTCGAGCTGCCGGTCGGAGGCTATTGTCTGCTGGTCAGGGACATCGCCGCGTTCGAGGCCAAATACGGCACCAGACTGCCTGTCCTCGGGCAGTATAAAGGCAGTCTGAACAACGCGGGCGAGCGCGTCGAATTGGTCGATGCCATGGGACAGCGT
>CAYFUB010000143.1:0-5692 GCA_964346195.1 uncultured Pirellulales bacterium | reverse complement strand
ATACGGATTCTGATTAATTCGTGCGCGGTGTGTCATCCCTTCGGCTACGCTCAGGGCAGGCTCTGAACGAAGCGCAGCGCAGTGAAGGGGTTCCCCAAACGCGAATGATTGCGTTTGGGGGCCCCAAGGATCTGGCCTATGAACGGGAGAAACGTCTCATCCGGGGGCCAGATCCTTCGGCTTCGCCTCAGGATGACAGAGCCCACGGCGCAAGAATTTTTCCTAATCCGTATCAGAGGTTTTCCTGGACCCGGATGAGCTCGCGACTGTGTCTGGAAGTTGTGGAGTGTGTTATGATGAGGTCATTGCGCGAGCATCTGTATTGCGAGACCATGTCAGCTACCTGGCGGAGAACTTGTGGACGGTCAGGCTGGTGAATTTCTTGCCCGGCTCCAGGACGGTGGAGGGGAAGGTCGGCTTGTTGGGCGAGTCGGGATAGTGCTGGGTCTCCAGGCACAGGCCGGCGTGCTTGACATAGGCCTTTCCGCCTTTTCCGATGATCGAGCCGTCGAAATGATTGCCCGTGTAGAGCTGGACGCCCGGCTCGGTCGTGTAGACCTCCATGAGCCCGCCGCCGCGCGGCTCGTGCACACGGGCACACAGCTTCAGAGCATCGGCCTGCCCGCTCAGCACGTAGTTGTGGTCGTAGCCCTTGCCAAGCTGCCGCAGGCGCGAGCCGATGGTCTTCGGCGATTGGAAATCCAGGGGCGTATCCACCACGCTGGCGATGGCGCCCGTAGGAATCAGGGCCTTGTCCACGACGGTGAACTTGCTGGCGTTGATCATCAGCTCGTGGCCCAGGATGTCGCCGGCGCCCTGGCCCGCGAGGTTCCAGTAGCTGTGGTTTGTCAGGTTCACGACCGTCTTCTTGTCCGTCTCGGCTTCGTAGCTGATGTGTAACTCATCGTCGTTGGTCAGCATGTAAGTGACTTTGCAGTGCAGGTTCCCGGGGTAGCCCTCCTCGCCACCTCTGCTCAGGTAGCCCAGCCTGACCCACGCCCGGTTCTCCGCCGCCGTGACCTCCTCGGGGCTCCAAAGCACCTTGTCGAATCCCCTGTTACCCCCGTGCAGTTGGTTTGGCCCCTCGTTGGCGGTGAGTCGGTACTCGACGCCGTCGAGGATGAACCGCGCCGACCCGATGCGATTGGCGTACCGACCGACCGTGGCGCCGAAGTAGGAGGTTTGTCTCAGATACCCCTCCAGGCTGTCATAGCCCAGCGTCACGTCGTGCAGGTTCCCGTGGCGGTCCGGGACGACTATGGCGACGAGGATCGCTCCGAAGCTCGTGATCCGGGCCCGCAGGCCCTTGGAACTGGTCAGTGTATATACGAAAACCTCTTGCCCCTCCGGCGTCCGTCCAAAAGGTTCCGTGTGAACGTTCATCGCTCCATGCTCCTTCCCTGTCAACCCCTCGACTGCGGCCCCGAATCTGCGTTCGACACGGTATGATTGCGGACGCAGGATACGATGCTCATCCGAAATCATCGGCCGCCAATCGAGTGTCCTGCGATTGTAACAGAGGCAATATACCGGCTGCAATCGCGACTGTCAAAAGACCTTTGCTTGCTGTGCCGACCCACGTGGGAATCCTGGGGATAATTGGACGGGGCCCGGGTCATACTGACCCAGGCCCCGGGTTTATTATCGGCCGCCAATGCGATTGGGATTAGCTATCCGCAGATCGCCGTTTCACCTCATCTGCCGGGTTTGGCCGCCCATGGTAAATCATCGATGGCAAACTCTCAGGGTTTGCACACGTAGATGTCATCGATGAGAATCAGGCCGGTACCGCCCGGCTTCGGATTGGCCCGGTCGCCCACGCCGATGCAGATCTTCCTCATTCTCATGGCGTTTATGCTGCCGAGGTCACTCAGTGGGATTCTCCACTCGGTCCATTTGGCCAGGACGACTACGGCCGGGTCGGGATGGACGACGGTGGCGGTCCGTTTCACGGAATCCTCCAGCCGGAGGTACAACGGGGCGCGACTGTTGGTCGGGTCGCCTTGGACAAAAAGGACCAGCGTGTTGACGCCGTTGAGCGTCCAGTCCGCCACGGGCAGGAACTCCAGCTCGGCCTCGCTGTAATAGGGTGCTGGGATGTTGTTGTAATCAAGGGGCATGGATTGTAGGCCGCCGTGGACGATCTTCTGCTCGGCGAACGGGGGCACGGTGTAGCCGACGGTACACCCGTTGTTGTTGGTCCAGCCGTCGATCCAGGTCTCGTAGATGCGCGTGCCCTTGCCCTGTTCGTCATTATAGCTCTCGAAATCATCGATCGGCAGATAGGTGGTAAAGGTCCAGACCGGACCGGCCTTGACGATGGAGCCCGGTACCGTCTCGTCCACGCGCCAATGATACGTGCTTGCGGCCAGAAGGTCGCCTGGGACGAAGCTGGTTTCCGTCTGCTCGCCTTTGTCCGCGTCGGGAGCGCCTTGGCTGACGGCGTCGAAGCTGTCGCTGAAGTAAACGTGGTGCGTGAAAGCCGCCTGGCCCGGCAGCCACTTGAGCGTCGGGGTGGGCGAAGCGTTCGTTGCCCCGTCGGCGGGATCGGGACGATAGGCCGTTTCGGCCTGTGTGACGAAAGACCACACGTTTCCCGTGTGGGCGGTCGTGCCGTCGGCCTCGATCTCATCCACACGCCAATAATAGACCTCGCCGGGATCGAGCCCGGGCTGATGCCAGTAGACGAGAGTCGTCAGGTGGGGCGCGACGAGGTCTGCGGGACCGAGGTCCGGCGTCTTGCCCAGGTAAAGATCGTGGAATGTCGCCGTGTCGCCGGCCTTCCACCGGAACAGCGACGCCGCAACGCCGACGGTTCCGTTCGCGGGTTCGGGCTCGTATGCCTGCAGCTTAGGCGGCATGAGCGCCTTGACATCGTTGACCGACAGACCACGTTTGTAGAGGCGTGCGTCATCGATTCGGCCGGCCACGAAGAGGGCCGGCGGGTTCTGGTCGCGTCCGGCCCCGAGCAGGAGCCGGCCGTCGCTGACCTCGATCCTGCCCGCGGACGCCGCATTGATTATCTCGACGCCGTCGAGGTATACCCTCTTGGTCGTGCCGTCGTAAGTCGCCGCGACATGGTGCCAGTCCCCGTCGAACAGGGCCGCGGCCGCATTGGTGCTGCTGGCGAGCCAGTTGGGATTCGTGCCCGTCGTTTTGAAGCCGAGCCGCTTCGAGCTCCAGTGGTAGTAGAGGGCGTAGGTGTCTATGTTCGGCCCGCCTCGCATGATGATGCCGGACCAGTCGGGATAGGCGAAATCGTTGCGGGCCTGGACCCAGGCCGCCAGGGTCACCACGTCGGTGATGTTGAAGGCTGCGTCTTTGCCGCAGTCCACATAGTCACCGTTGCCGTCGAGCAGCAGCGCGCCGCCGATGAAACCTTCGGCCCAGGTCGCGTCACCCTGGAGCAAGCCGTCATGGCCGCCGACGCTGTCGGTGGCGACCGAGCCGGCCCCGTCGTCCATCATCCAGTGGGACACCAGACCCGTAATGACATCGGCCCTGGCGACCGAGAACGATATGGCCAGCAAGGCAAGGACAAAAGGGATACTGCGATACCTGGATGCGCACATACCCGTCCTCCTTCCAAAGATGTCAAACCTGACACGCAGACCCGTTGCACAGATGAAGAGCAGGCGTGACACCCACCCATACTCTTTATACCAGTTCCCCACCCTCACAATCAAGGAAAAACTCTCTTTTTGCCGGCATATGCGTCCCGATTGGCCGGGCCCAGGAGGAACAGCAGGCAGTCGGCCGCCGGGTGCAGCAGGGTAGGCGCTGGCGGTCGTTGCCGGCGGTTTGTGGTTGAAAAGTGGGTCGTCAGGGGGTAGCTTGGGCCTCGGCCTGGCGCCCGGACGACAGGCGATTATAGGTCCGAAGCCGCCGGGGCCGGTTCGCAACCGTGAATTGGAGGTTCGATCATGGTCAGTCGTCTATCCAGGACCAGCCCTGTCTGCGGGGCGATGGTCACCGTCCTGTTGTTCTCGTCGTTGGCCCCGGCCGACTGGAAGCCTGCGGAAGGGCCGCTGATGACACGATGGGCCAAAGAGGTCTCGCCGGAGACCGTCCATCCGGAGTACCCCCGGCCGCAGATGGTCCGGGAGGACTGGCTCAATCTCAACGGTCTGTGGGACTACCCCATCCGGCCGAAAGACGCTGGTGCTCCACAGTGGCGAGGGCGTCCCGCCCTTGGGCCCCGTGGCGAGGGCGTCCCGCCCTCGAATCGCGGGCAGGATGCCCGCGACACGCAAGGGCAAGGGGTCCCCAACGCACAATACCGCGTTGGGGAGCCCCAAGATGCCCTCGCCACGAATGCGGCCCGGCCGGCTAGCTTCGACGGCCAAATCCTGGTCCCCTTTCCGATTGAATCCGCCCTTTCCGGCGTGATGGAGCCGGTCGGCCCGGATAACCGCCTCTGGTACCGCCGCACTTTCACCGTGCCCGAGAAGTGGAACCTGACGCGCGACAAGAAACGCCTCCTCCTGCACTTCGGGGCCGTGGACTGGGACGCCACCGTCTGGGTCAACGGCAAGGAGGTCGGCAGCCATCGCGGCGGGTACGACCCGTTCACTTTCGACATCACCGATGCTCTGAAGCCGAGCGGCGAGCAGGAGATCGTCGTCGCGGTCTGGGACCCCACCGACGCCGGCACCCAGCCGCGCGGCAAGCAGGTCCGCAATCCGCGTGGCATCTGGTACACCGCCGTCACCGGCATCTGGCAAACCGTCTGGCTCGAACCGGTCGCACCGGTGCATCTCGAGACAATTGAGATTACGCCGGATTTGGACAGAGGCACTGTTAGCTTCGACAGCAAGTTCCCGCCGACTGAAGGGGAGCTGATAATCCAGATCGCTGTTTTCGACCACGAGCGCAAAGTGATCACCGGCAGCACCCAGGCTTCCACAAAACAAAAAGGAGGCATTGAGTCTTTGCCGAAACACAAACTGCCGATAGGAAGCGTGAAGGTGTGGTCGCCTGATTCGCCATTCCTTTACGACGCGAAGGTCACGCTACGGCACAACGGCAAAGTAGTTGATGAAGTCCGGACCTACTTCGCCATGCGGAAGATCGCGCTGGCCAAGGACGAGAACGGCGTCAATCGGCTGGTCCTGAACAACAAGCCCTTGTTTCAATATGGGCCGCTGGATCAGGGGTGGTGGCCGGACGGACTGTACACGGCGCCGACGGATGAGGCGCTGCGGTACGACATCAAGGTGACGAAGAAGCTGGGCATGAACATGGCCCGCAAGCATGTCAAGGTCGAGCCGGCTCGCTGGTACTACTGGTGCGACAGGTTGGGCCTGCTCGTCTGGCAGGATATGCCCAGCGGCGACCGGTTCATCCGGGGCAACGACCCCGATATCCAGCGGACGCAGGAGTCGGCGCAGCAGTTTGAGACGGAGCTGACGCGCATCATCGAGGCGTTCCGCAACCATCCATCCATCATGATGTGGGTGCCGTTCAATGAGGGCTGGGGCCAGTACGACACGCCGCGGATAGTTGATTTGATCAGGAAGCTCGACCCGACCCGGCTGGTGAACAACGCCAGCGGCTGGACGGACCGCGGCGTCGGCGACGTGCACGATATCCACAGCTACCCGGGCCCGGCGGTCCCGCCCCTGGAGGAGGACCGAGCCGTCGTGCTCGGCGAGTTTGGTGGCCTCGGCCTGCCCATTCCCGGCCACACCTG
>CAYFUB010000142.1:0-3639 GCA_964346195.1 uncultured Pirellulales bacterium | reverse complement strand
GGCGGGCGTGAGTCGAGCTTCGACAGCTCCTTCCTGATCTTCTCCACCGGCTGGGTCAGCATTGCGATGGTCGTCATCCTGATGTACTCCTATGAGACGCACTTCGGCTCGCTCTATCTACACGTCGGCGTCATCTCGTCGTTGTTCATGGTGGGTTTGACGGCCGGAGCCCTTTTCGTCGGCCGACTCATCGCAACGGAACCGGCGGCAGGCAGCGGCCGTCGGCGTCTGCACGGTTTGCTTATCGGCATTCTGCTCGTTCACGGACTGTTTCTTGCTACGGTGGGCTTGAGTGTGACAAGGGGGCCGGCGATATTGCGATTGTCCGGGCAGGGTTTCTTTGCCGTCGTGTTTATCCTGTCCGGTTTGTGTTGCGGCGGCTACTGGCCGGTCGCTGCGGCCCAACTGGAGCGAAGACTCGATCCGGGCGCGGCGGGCAGCCGCCTGGAGACCGCCGACCATCTTGGCGCCTGCCTTGGCGGTCTTGTGACAAGTCTCCTTATGGTTCCCGTGCTCGGAATTCCGGTTTCACTGCTGGTGCTCACAGGTCTGCTGCTGGCCAACGCTCCCGCTGCCGTGGCAATCTTGCGGCAGGGGCCAGCGGCGGCACCGGCCGATGAGAACCGGGGCTTCAAGCAGGTCGGATACGCGCTCTTCGGTATCGGCACCTGCGTCGTCATCTGCTCGGACGTTCTGGCCGGCGCCGGCGCGCGCTGGCAGCCGACGCTGCCGGAGTATGCCGTACACGCGTTAGCCGGCGAGAACCAGACACAACAGGCATCGGTGGTTCTGCACGATGACGGTGGGCGGGCGAATTATGTCATCGTCACCGACGAACAGGGAGAGCCGGCCGGCTACCTGTTCAGTTCGGCCGATTTCGCCCCCGAAGTACGCGGTTTCGGCGGCAGGCTCAATCTGGCCGTCCACGCGGATCCATCGGGCAAGCTCGTCGACTTGCTCATCGTGCGGTCCAATGAAACGCCATCTTACTTGGAACTCTTGCGAGGCTGGCTCGATTCCCTGAAGGGCAAGGCCCTCTTCGATCCCGAGCCTTTCGCAGGTGTCAATGCCGTAACGGGAGCAACGATCAGCTCGGAAGCCATCATGGTTTCGCTGGAGGAGTCCGGGCAGCGATTCGCAGCCGACGTTCTGAAGGTGGAATCGGCATGGTCGCCCGCACGTTCACGTGCTGCCTACCGGCCGGACCTGGCGGGATGGTATCTGATGGGAACCTTTGTTCTGGCCCTGGTCGTGGCGCATCGTGGCGGTTTCCGCAGCCGCCTCGTCGTGCTGGGATTGGCATTTCTTGTCGGCGGCATCGTCTTGAACGCGCAGTATTCGAGCGAGCAGATTGCGACCGTGTTGTCGCTGGACGCGCCGGCGACGGCGATGACGGGTGTGTTCCTGCTGGTCGTGGGAGTGCCGGTCTTCGTGCTACTGTTCGGGAACCTTTACTGCGGCTACGTCTGCCCATTCGGCGCGGCCCAGGAACTGTTGGGCTACGTGTTGCCGGGACGATTCAGACTTTCACCGACGTGCGACGAAATGCGGTTGGCCCGCTTTGTCAAATACGCCGTCCTCATCGTGCTGATTATTGCTTTCTTCGTATCGCGCGACCGCCGGACCCTGGCGGGCGACCCGCTCACCGCCGTTTTCAGCCTGCGGTCCACGGTGTCGAGGTGGCCCGCATGGATGTTCGCCGCCGTGGCAATCGCCTCAATCGGGTCGCTGTTTTACTCGCGTTTCTGGTGCCGCTACCTGTGTCCGGTGGGGGCGTTTCTGTCCCTGCTCAACCATGTCCGCCTGCTCCGGCAGTGGGTCCCGGCAAAATGGTTCGGCACCTGCGAGTTCGGGCTCACGGCATCGGATCACCTCGATTGTATCTACTGCGACCGATGCCGCCATCCTCAGACGCGAGACCTGTCCGCCCGTTCAGACACAGACGCCGGCCGGCGAAGGCGCGCGTTCGCGCAACCATTGTGGTACACAGCACTTATATCCGGTCTCTTCGTGGCGGGGGTCTCGTTGAGCCGATTCCGTCAGGTGATGCCGCTGATCCTGGAAGAGTCGGTCGCGACGGTCGCGGCAGGGGGCCAGCCCCGCGATGTGGACGTCGAGCAGATCCGAACGCTGATCGACCAGGGGCGGCTGTCGGACAGAAAGGCAGAGTACTACAAGGATGTTGAGTGATGCGCCATGCCGCCGGGCGGGATTCAGCGCCAAAAATAGTGAATGAGCCAGAGGATCAACGTCAGGAGAATGGACAGGATGATGCTGCTGGCCAAGGGGACATAGACTCGCCAGTTACGGCCGCCGAACTCGAAATCACCCGGCAATCGGAACAGCCCAATCCTACCGAGCAAGACCATCAGCAGGCCGATCACGATGATAACGGCGCCGATGACAATCAGCCATTTCCCGAATTGCTGTGGTCCGAACCCCATGAGAATCTGCGATTTACGATTTTCCATTTACAATTCGTGTTCTCCATCGTACCACAAATCATAAATCGTAAATCGTAAATTGTAAATCCGAAGGGGGCCTGTCATGGGCAACAGGAGTTGTGAAATTCGGATCGGCACCTCCGGCTGGCACTACAATCACTGGGTCGGGCGGTTCTATCCGGAGAAGCTGCGGAAGGACAAATGGCTGGAGCACTACGCCCAGCACTTCGATACCGTGGAGATCAACAACACGTTCTACCACCTGCCGAAAGCACAAACTATGGTGGACTGGCATGACAAGGTTCCGAGCAGCTTCCTCTTCGCCGTCAAGGCGAACCGGTACATCACGCATATCAAGAAGCTGCACAACGTCGCAGACGAGGTGAAGCGATTCTTCGACCTGGCCGACCTGCTCGCCGACCGCCTGGGGCCGGTGCTGTACCAGTTGCCGCCGAGCCTGCACAAGAACCTCGAACGGCTGGACGAATTCATCGACTGCCTGCCGCAGCGGGCCGGACGCGCAGCGGCCCTCCGGGCCGGGGCCGTCTTCGAGTTTCGCGACAAGAGCTGGTACGAGCAGGACACCTTCGACCTGCTGAACCGCCGGGGCGTGGCACTGTGCGTCCACGACATGGAGGATAGGGCCCCGCCGCGCATCGTCACGGGTGGGGTGGTCTATGTCCGCTTCCACGGCACGAATGGCCGATACGCCGGCAATTACCCCGACCACCTGCTCCAGGACTGGGCCAAGTGGATGAAGAGCCAGGCGGCGCACGTCCGCGCCATGTACGCCTATTTCAACAATGACATCAGCGGCCACGCCCTGAACAACGCCAGGACGCTGAAACGGCTCATGGGCGTTGCCTGAGGTCTCCGCCGTCACGAGATCCCCGGGCGACCACGGACTTGCAGTGTGCGACTAGGTTTTGGAGCAAGCCACGCACATAACAGACAGCAGGCGTAGGGTGCGTATCACGCACCGTCCTTTTCTTCCAGGGCACCGTCGCATGGTGCGTGGTACGCACCCTACAGGATCCGCCGCCGTGTTCCGACCGCACCACACGACCCATGGGTGTGGCCGGAATACAGTGGCGGTCCTTGTGGTTTTCGTAGCATGGGCGTCCCGCCCATGAGTCGCAGGGCCATCCTGGCCCTGCCTTCACGGGCGGGACGCCCGTGATACTCATGGGCAAGA
>CAYFUB010000141.1:0-4865 GCA_964346195.1 uncultured Pirellulales bacterium | reverse complement strand
CGTGGGGTCTGGCCGTGGACGCGGCCGGCCGGGTCATCGTAACCCTGACGGATGGCAAGATCCTGTGCTTTGGCGGTCAAAGGAGTAACGTAGCGTGGCAAAACTGAGTCCCTTGGTTGTGATCGTCGCCTGTTGTCTGACCCTGCATGCTCTGCCTGCGTATGGCTGCCGGTACAACGTCCGGGAAGTGGGTTTCATCGATGTCGGTATCGAGCCGTATTACCTCTTCGTTTATCTTCCCGCAAGCACCGCGCCGGACGAGGTCACGGAACTGGGAGAAGCTGTTGACGCGACGCTGATGGAGACGAATATCCGCTTCGAGCCGGTCACCATGGGCACGGATGCGAACCATCCCGCGCTGGAGTTCGTCAAGACACACGGCATAGAGAGCTTCCCTGCGGCGGTCTTGGTTTCGCCGGACGGTCAGTCGATGCCGTTGCCTCTGCCAGCCAGTGGACGGTCTCTGGCCGAGACCGTGTCGCTCGCGTTGGAGGGCGTGCTGCATTCGCCGACGCGGCAGGAGATTCTGGAGAAGGTGGCGGACAGCTACGGAGTCGTGCTGTTGCTGGAAGGACCGCAACCCCAACGGAATGCTGCGGCGCGTGAAGCCATCTCGACGGTCATCAAGCGCATTGGGGAGCAGTTGGAGTACCTGCCCAAGCCGATCGCGCAGCCACCGGTGATGGTGGCGGTCGATCAGCCGTCACTGGCCCGCGAGCACGTGCTGCTCTGGATGCTCGGCCTGAGGCCGCAGGACATCAACGAGCCGCACGCGGCGGTCTTCTACGGGAGGGGCCGGTGGATGGGACCGCTCTTCGAGCGTGACACGCTCACCGCCGACCACCTGGCGGAGATTCTCTTTATCGTCGGGGCCGACTGCGAGTGTGGCCTGGACCACCGGTGGCTGCAGGGCACGATGCTGCCGGCGCGATGGGACGAGACGCTCCGACAGAAAACGGCGGAGAGTCTCGGCTTCGACCCCGAGAGCCCGATGGTCAAGATGGAAATGGTCTCCATCGTCCGCCGCGGCATGGGCGGCTTCGACTTCCCGGGCGTGCCCTTCGGCTACCGCGAAATGCAGATCGGCGACGACGAGCCGGAGAACGAAGAGCCGATGACGGAGGGTGGCATCGCCAAGGCTGAAGGCCTTGACGACGGTCGTGTCGAGGGCGTGGGGCTCCCCAACACAGAACGTCGCGTTGGGGATCCCGTCCCGCCCTCGAATCGCGGGCAGGATGCCCGCGACACAATAGGCCATCGCCAAGCTGCGCTTGACGCTGCCACCCTCGATGATCTGCAATCGAAGCCAGGGGGCTTGGGGCTCGGTGTCCTGGCTGTCTCTCTGGGGGGTATGGCTGTGCTTGTTGCTGCGGCATCGGTGATTGTCCTCTGGAGAGCGAAAAAAGCATGACACGGTTTGAAAAGACAGTTTCAAGTTTCAAGTGTCAAGTGTCAAGTGGAGGGCAGCGAGCGGCGGGTCTTCAAACTTCAAACTTCAAACTTCAAACTTCGAGTTTGCCCGTATCGGCCTTCTGCCTGCTGACGGCTCTTGTCGGTACTGCCTGCGGTCAGGACTGGCCCACCTACATGCGCGACGATTCCCGCAGCGGCCTGACGGCGACCCGGTTGGAATTGCCGCTGAAACTGGCATGGACGTTCAAACCCCTCCAGCCGCCGGCGCCGGCCTGGGGCGACCCCGCGAAACAGGACTTCTTTCACGAGCACTTCGACCTCCGGGTCGTGGAGACGTACGACCGTGCTTTTCACGTGATCGCGGGCGGAGATACGCTTTACTTCGGCTCGTCTTCCGAGGATAAGGTCTATGCTCTCGATGCCGACAGCGGCCAAGTCCGCTGGACCTTCGTCACGGCAGGCCCCATCCGCTTTGCACCGGTCTTCTCGGATAGGCGGGTCTATGTGGGCTCGGACGACGCCCGCGTGTACTGTCTGTCGGCCCGCCGCGGCTCGCTGATCTGGAAAGCCCGGGTGGCGCCCGAGGAGCGGATCATTCCCGGAAATGGGCGGATGATCTCCTTGTGGCCGGTCCGGACCGGCCTGATTGTTGACGGGGGCACGGTCTTCTGCACGGCCGGCCTGTTCCCCGAGCAGGGGACCTATCTGGCCGCCCTTGACGCCCGGGCCGGCAGGCTGAAGTACAGGCAGCGGATTGAAGTGTCGCCCCAGGGCTATATGCTCGCTTCGGGCCGGCGCTTGTACGTTCCCACGGGAAGGACCAATCCCGTAATCTTCTCGCGCGGGAATGGAAACCTGGAAGGGCAGTTGTCGAGCGCCGGCGGCGCGTATGCTTTGCTGACCGAAGATGTCCTGGTGACCGGCCCGGGCCGGGGGGTAAAGGAGCTTCAGGCCGGGGACGTGCAGACGAAGGATACTGTTGCCACTTTCGGCGGCCTGCGCATGGTTGTCTCAGGATCGGTGGCGTACATGCAGTCGGAGCGCCAATTGGCGGCGTTCGACCGGGGACGGTACTTCAAGCTTTCGCGGGAACGGACGCAGTTGCAGCGGACGCGCAGCACGCTGCAGAAATCGCTCGAGAAGATGCCGAAGGACCAGCCCGAAGCCGAGCAGGCCCGGGCCCAGTTGGCGGATCTGGCGTCTCAGATCGGCCGGCTGGATGCGCAGATGAAAGCCTGCTATCTCTGGACCGTCGATTGTTCCTATCCGTATTCCATGATCAAGGCCGGCAAGACCCTGTTCCTGGGTGGCCGGGACGAGATTGCCGCGATCGACAGCGATACGGGCGAAATCGTCTGGACGGGTGGCGTCCAGGGAAAGGCGTTCGGATTGTGCGTCGCCAGTCGGGCGCTCTATGTCAGCACGGATACCGGTCGCATACAGTGCTTCCGACACGCCGTACGGGCGGCGCCGCAGTTGACCGCTCAGGAGATTCGCGCGAATCCATATCCGCAGGACAAGCTGTCGGAACGATACGAGCAGGCGGCCGATTATATCGTCGAGCAGGTCCCATCCGCGCAAGGCTACTGTCTCGTTCTCGATTGTGGCGTGGGCCGGCTGGCGTATGAACTGGCCCGGCGGACCCAACTCAAGATCATTGGCGTTCAGTCGGATGCGGCCGAGGCGGACCGGGCGCGCCAGCTCCTCGATGAGGCCGGACTCTGCGGTCGGGTGACAATCCACCATCTCCCCAACGGCGAGTTGCCCTATGCAAACTACTTCGCGAACGTGGTGGTCTCAGACGGCGTGCTGCGCGGCGAACGATTCCCGGATTACGGGGACAAGATCATGAAGCTCGTGCGCCCATGCGGGGGTATGTTCGTTTTGGGCACACCGGCAGACGTCGGCGCCGAGAGCGAAATGCGAAGCTGGGGGCGGGCGATTTTCTCCTCGTGGGACGCTGCCACTCACGATGGTCTGACGTGGGGCAGTTTTCGACGCGGCGCGCTGCCGGGCGCGGGACAGTGGACGCACATGTACGCCGAGCCGGGCAACAGCGCCTGCACCGGTGACCAGCTCATCAAGGGTCCGCTCACGATTCAATGGTTTGGCGAGCCCGGGCCGGCCGAGATGATCGACCGCCATCATCGGAATGTCCCGCCGCTTTGCCGGGACGGCCGGCTGTTCGTCCCGGGCGACTCCGTCGTTTACGCTGTGGACGCCTACAACGGCACGGTCCTGTGGCGGCTCGAAGTGCCGGATTCACGGCGACTGGGCGCGTTCCTCGATTGCGGAAGCATGGCCGCCGATGAGCGTGTTCTTTACCTCGCGGCCGATGACAAGTGCCATGCGTACAACGTGGAGAACGGCCGGCGCGAGCTGACTCTCACGATGCCGCAGCTTGTCGGCGGCGCGCCGCACAAATGGGGCTATGTGGCCTATCAGGACTCGATTCTCTTTGGGTCGGGCTGCAAGTCGGACGCCTCGTATACCCAGACCAGCCTCGCAACGGACAACTCCCTCTGGCATCGCGATATGAAGCTGGTGACGAGCGATTATCTGTTCGCGAAGGATAAGCGCGACGACAGGCTTCTCTGGACCTATCGGGATGGTGTCATTCTCAACACGACGATCACGGCAGCGGCAGGGCGGGTCTGCTTCGTCGAGACGTGCAGTCCCGAAGCGTTGGGCGATACCGTCGGTCGCCTGCCCGTCAAGGCCCTCTTCGCCGGCGGTGACCAGTATCTCGTCAGTCTGGAACAAGAGACCGGCCGCACCGTGTTCAGGGAGAAGATCGACGGCAGCCACTTCGAGGAACCGGTCTATCTGAACTTCGGGCAGGGTGTCCTGCTGCTGAGCGGCTCGCGCCTGATCGACAAATCCATACGATACAGTTATGACGCCTTCGACGCGAAAACGGGCCGCAAGCTCTGGCACGCCGAACATGACAGCGAGTTGGCCATCGACGGCGGGCACGGCGAGTACAACCGGCATCCTACCATCGTCGGCGATACCCTCTATGCCTGGCCCTATGCGTACCGCGTTGGCAGCGGCACGCGCGTCGAAGGCTGGAAATTCGAGCGGCGCGGCCATGGCTGCGGCGGCATTACCGCCTCGGCCCAGTGCCTCTTCTGGCGGGGCGGAAACCCGTGGATGTACGACCTGGGACCGCAAGGGGGCCCGATGCGACTCAATCCGGTCACGAGACCGGGATGCTGGCTCAACATGATCCCGGCCGGTGGGTTGCTGCTGCTTCCGGAAGCCAGTTCAGGCTGCACGTGCGGCTTCCCGCTGCAAACCTCGCTCGCCTATATTCCCGAAGCCAGCCTGAGTGGATTGTAGGTTTCGGATTGCGGTCGCGGATCGGGGTCCGGGATGACATGATTGGGATTGAAAGAGAGCACGACGGATGAACCGTGTACGACTTCGTCATCCTGAGCGCAGCGAAGGAT
>CAYFUB010000140.1:0-1858 GCA_964346195.1 uncultured Pirellulales bacterium | reverse complement strand
GCCCCGACCACCGCTGTCATTCGCGCAGCTCGATACCACGGACTCATGTCGCACCTGTTCATCTGTTCCGTTCTCCGCGTCATCGACTTTGTACTACCCTTTCTCGTGGTTGACCGGTGGCATCGTCAAGCGCAGCTTGGCGATGGCCGCGTCGTGTCGAGGGCGCCTCGCCCTCGAATCGCGGGCAGAATGCCCGCGACACAAAGAGCCATCGCCAAGGCCTTCGGCCTTGACGCTGCCACCCTTAATTGCTCTGCTCACACCAAACGTGCATCCGCATTTTCCCTGAATCGCTCGTGCTCCTTCGGGCAATACTGATAGCATCGCCCACATGCGAGACAGCTCGCCGGATCGGCCTCGTACTCGGTGCGTCGGCGACGGACCGAGAAAACGACGAGCTTGCCACCGACGACAAATCCCACGAATCCGCCCAGCAGTGCCCCACCAATAGCGAATCGATGGCGGATTCCCGTGGCCTCCGCGTAGAGCGATTGACTAGTCTGCCCTGTCGTTCGGAACGCATCGCTGGCATCGGTCGTGCCCGCGACCTGGCCCGTCTCTTCGAGATACACGCGCTCGGCAGTCCGCACTCTCGGGTGCATCCGGGCGAATGGCCCCTTCAGCAAATGGCCGGCCCACCCACCCGCAACAATCAGGACCGGCAGCAGCACCAGGAAGAGGGCTAGCCTCTTCTTAGCCACGTGGTACTCGCCTTCCGGCCAGTCCTCGGTCGGCTCGCGGATGGCCCCGAAGGGGCAGGCATCTTCGCACAGGCGGCACTTGATGCACTCGTTGGGAGTGATGGTCACGCGCCGTTTGGACAGTCGCGACAAGTGCCGCAAGATGACGCCGTAAGGACACAGGAACCGGCAGTACGGCCGTCCTACGAAGAGGCCAATCAATAGCAGCGAGGTGCCGAGGATCAGGATATTCCAGTTGCCGCTCAGGCGGAAGAACCCGATGAACGGGTCGTAGCGGCAGATGAGAAACGCGCTGCCCGTGGCGGCGAAGAGCACCGCCGCACCGAGATATGTGTAGGCCAACAGCCGCAATCCGCTCTCCAGCCAGCGCGGTACGCTGACGGGGTGAAGCAGCACCGCGTCCTGAATGGCCCCCAGCGGGCACACCGCCCCGCAGAATA
Organism: uncultured Pirellulales bacterium; assembly: GCA_964346195.1. Lineage (GTDB taxonomy): Bacteria > Planctomycetota > Phycisphaerae > Sedimentisphaerales > Anaerobacaceae > PLanc-01. The sequence continues at coordinate 717 of CAYFUB010000140.1, read as the reverse complement.
CCCGGCCCCAGAACAGCGTAAAGACCAGCGGAACGACGAAGAATACCCCCGCCGTAATGGGTATGGCGTAGCTGCTGTCGAAAACCGTCAACGTGACGTTTTGGATCGCGCCGATCGGACAAATGCACCCCTTTCGCCAGAAGCCAAAGTACAGCAAGGCGAGAATCATCAGCGTGAAGATCGCGCGGCGGCTGCGCCTTTTCAGGATCAAATACGACGCGAGCAGCAACGCGACCACCAGCACGACCGCGTCGAAGCATTCGTAGAGAGCGGATTTGGCCGGCGGAACGGTCATCTCGGGGAACTCGTAGCCGCTCTCGAACTCCGGCGGTGGAAAACGCAATTCGGCTTGCGCGCTGAGCCACGGGACCAGCAGGGCCATGAGAAAAGCTATGATGCAGGCGAAGCGCGTCATTCGGTCTGCTCCGCCCCTTTCAGCAGATACGGCTGGTCCGCCGGAACACGCCGGTACGCCTGCGAGGGACACGCCGCCGCAATGGAACACTCGTTACAGTTCACACACCGGTCGTGACGCACCTGGAGAAACAGCGACCCGTTGCCGAAGGCCAGGCAGCCTTTGACGCATTTGCCGCAGCCATTGCACAGGGCCTCATCGATCGTGTACTCGTGGTAGGGGTCCTCGACAAAGGTCCGCTTGATGGCCCCCGTCGGGCAAAGTGCGTTCTCGGCGGCGGTGTCCAGCGCCTTCGGCTCCGG
>CAYFUB010000139.1:0-9627 GCA_964346195.1 uncultured Pirellulales bacterium | reverse complement strand
TCCGCCTGGCCGTAGTTGTCCGTCAGATGCAGGTGCACGATGCGCGGTGCCAGTTCGTCGACGTATTGCTTGAAGGAGTGCGTGCGGTCGATATTCGCGTGCCCGGTGTCGAGGCAGTATCCGAGGGATTCGAACCTCTTGCCCAAAGCGACGACGGTCGGCAACGGGCCGGTTTCGAGGCAGAGCTTCACGCGGCCGGCGTCGGCCATCCGTACCACCTCGGCGGCGAAGTTCGCCCCGTCGAGTTCGGCGTGGGGAGCGACGTCGAGGCTCTCCAAATCGGTCACGATGTTGGCCTTGAGCATCCCGGCGCACTCGATCTGTTCGGCCCACTGGTCCAGAGTGGGCTTGTCGGTCCGCGCGCGCATCGAAACGACCATCCCGTGGGTGGCGGCCTGGAGCCGGGGCCAATGACGCCGCTCGTACCGGCAGCCCGTCTGCCCTCGGACCGTCGGCCACAACTCGATGCCGAAGCCCAGCGATTTGAGGTACTCGCATTCCTGCTCGAACGATAGAGGGTGTTCACGCCACCGGAAGACCATCGTGGATACAACGTAGGTGATGTGCATGATGCCACCCCATGATTGTCTGGACAAATCTTCTTTGGTAAGAGTCTTATCGAAAGAAATCCGCACGGAGTTGAATATTTCTGCGAAATTCTTGGACTTTGGGCCGGCATGAAATCACCTGGGAGGCCCAGAAAGATGCGAACCCGGGGGCTTGGAGAAGGTACTGATGAAAGGGGTTGGCTGACGGTCGGCATGCTGCTATAATGGCGTCAGTCCGATTTCTGGAGATTGCTTATGTCCGAGACAGTGGAGCGCAACGAAGCCGGCGCCGAGAAGAGCTTCGAGGAACAGGTCAGTGAGGTCATAGAGACAGTTCGACCCGCCCTGCAGGGCCACGGCGGCGACGTGGAACTGCTTGGCGTGGACGAAGACAAGACCGTCAGGGTCCGCCTGCAAGGGGCCTGTAAGGGCTGCCCGGGGGCCATGATGACGATGAAAATGGGAATCGAGCGGATTCTCCGGGAGCGGGTGCCCGAGGTCAAGCAGGTCGTCGCCGTCGGCTGACGGCTGAGCGAAAGCTCATTTTCCGGTACGACCTCATCGCTCCGCATCGTCTGACAGACTGTGAGTGGAGGTCTTTGCAAAAAACTCGCGGATGCGGTCTGCATCGGGCATTTCAATCACACCCTTGTCCGTAATGATTGCGGCGATGTCCTGCGCATCAGTCACGTCAAAGGCGGGATTGTAAACGGCGGTGCCGTCCGGGGTCGTTTGCACGTGTCCGAACCAGGTGATCTCCTCCGGCTTCCTTTCTTCGATGGGAATTTCATCTCCGCTCCGGAGGCGCAGGTCAAAGGTGCTTGACGGGGCCGCCACGTAGAACGGAACGCCGTGCAGTTTCGCCAGAATGCTCAAACTGTAGGTGCCAATCTTGTTGGCCGTATCGCCGTTGGCCGCGATTCGATCGGCGCCGGTGAGAACCGCGTCAATTCTTCCCTGCTTCATCAGGAAACCCGCCATATTATCGCAGATAACGGTCACTTTGATGCCGGCCTGCCGGAGCTCCCAGGCCGTCAGGCGGGCCCCCTGCATCAGCGGTCGCGTCTCATCGGCATAGACGTCGAAGCGCTTGCCTCTGTCGTGCGCCTCGTACAGCATGGAAAGGGCGGTCCCCTGGCCGGCGGTGGCCAGGGCCCCAGCGTTGCAGTGGGTCAGGATGGCGGCGCCCTCGCGGATGAACCGTTCGCCGTTGACCCCGATCCGTCGGCACATCTCGATATCCTCGCGGTAGATGGCGTTCGCCTCGTCCAGAACTGCCGCATGCAGGTGTCGGATGCCCAGCGCGGGCCGGTAGGCGTTCTGTTCCGCACGGCGTCGAACCCGGTCGAGGGCCCAAAACAGATTGACGGCGGTAGGCCGCGAAGCGCCGAGGTAGTCGCACGCCTTGAGCACTCGATCCAGCGCGTCTTGCGGACTGTCGTGATGGGTGAGCCTTTGCAGGGCCAGCACGGGGCCGTAAGCAGCGGCAACACCGATGGCCGGCGCCCCGCGAACGGCTAACGTCTTGATCGCCTCATAGAGCTGCTCGACGGTGCGAATCCGCATTCTGACCAACTCGGCCGGCAAACGCCGCTGGTCGATCAAATCCAGAAAACCGTCGATCCCGTCCACCCATTTCACGGTTTCCACGACCATACGCATCCTTCGGCAGATGAATCCACCCGACAAAAAGCCAAATCACACTCATCAATACGACAGCAAGACGACGATAGACGCGTCGCTTGCACAAAAGTGAGACGGCCCGAATTCCACAACAGGCCCCTGAATTCCGGTGTTCGCGGCATATGCGTTCCGCTCAAGTCTTCGAGTGGTATCGCCAAGACCGCAGGCCTTGGCGATGGTTCCTCTATGGCGAGGCCATCCCCGACGCGCAGCGGCGCTGGGGGCTTGGCCTTGCTTTGCATTCGTGCACGCAAGGGCGGGACGCCTGCGCCACGAAAGGGGACCATCGCCAGGCTTTGCTTGACGATGCCACCCGGACAGTCGCACTGAATGCCTGAGGGCCGATGAACATATACTTTGTCGGAATGAGAGAGCCTGAGGCAATTTCGCCGCCGGAAGGATGGTCTTGGAACCGTGCCCTCTCATTTATCGCTCGACCCTGGCGCCGGCTCCTCTCATGACTCTTTCGACCTCGCTCAAAGTGGCCATGGTCGTATCGCCGGGCGTGGTCATAGCCAATGCGCCGTGGGCCGCGCCGTAGTTGACCGCCTGTTCGGGGTCCTTGCCTTCCATGAGGGCATAGATCAGGCCCGAGGCAAAGCTGTCGCCGCCGCCGACGCGGTCGTAGATCTCCAGGCCCGGCCGCGGGGCCGCATCGTAGAACTGCCCATCCGCGTACATAACCGCCCCCCAGTCATTTATGTTGGCGGTCCTGGCATTGCGCAGGGTGGTCGCGACGACCTTGAGGTTCGCGAATTCCATGAGGACGGCCTCGATCATCCTCCTGAAGTTTGTCGGGTCGAGCTTGGAATAGCCCTTGTCCACCCCGCCGACTTCGAAGCCGAGAGCGGCAGTGAAATCCTCCTCGTTGCCGAGCATGACATCGACGAACGGCGCGATGGCCCGGTTGACCTCCATCGCTTTCGCCTGGCCGCCGACGTCCCGCCAGAGCGAGTGGCGGTAGTTCAGGTCGTAGGAAACGACCGCGCCGAACATCTTGGCCATCGTGACGGCTTCGATGATGAGGTCGGGCGTGGTGGGCGAGAGGCCGGCGAAAATGCCGCCCGTGTGGAACCAGCGGATGCTGTCCCGCCCGAAGATCTTTTCCCAGTCGATGTCGCCCTTTTTCAGTTGAGAGGCGGCGCTGTTGGCCCGATCGGAGCAGCCGACGGCCCCGCGGATGCCAAAGCCCCGCTCGGTGAAGTTCAGGCCGACGCGGGTCCTTCGGCCGATGCCGTCGAACGGCGCCCACTTGACGTACTCCAGGCTGACGCCGCCCTCGAGTATCAGGTCTTCGAGCAGCCTGCCGACCGGATTGTCGGCGATGGCCGTGACCACGGCGGCTCGCTTGCCGAAGGTCCGTCTCAGGCCGCGGGCGACGTTGTACTCGCCGCCGCCTTCCCAGACCCGCAAGTGCCGCGTCGTGTGAATCCGCTCGTCGCCGGGATCGAGCCGGATCATGACCTCTCCCAGCGACAGGATGTCGTACTTGCATTGGAATTCCGATTTCAGATCGACAACTGCCATAGGGCCTCCCAAGACAATGTTAAGTGTGAGGTTTCAAGTTTGAAAACCGCGTGTACACGTTGTGTTTGTCGGTGCATCCCACGAAAGCCCCCGGAGTTGTCATTTCGACCAAGGCCGGAGGCCGCACGGAGAGCCCGGAACGGCAATCTGGCTGCAGGGGAGGGATACTTTCCATTCGCTGCCAGATGTCTCAACTGCGTTTGCGCTACGCTTGACATGACGAACCATGCCACACGTCGCACTGCCTCCAAACATGACGTGCACCCGAAGACCTCATACTTCATACCTTACTCCTCCAACTTCACACTTCAAGCTTGAAACTCGATATGCTACACTTTATAGATTCTTCCTTCTCGAAAATCTTTCCAGGCAGGTTCGAAGGCTTTCCTGTCGCTCGGCATCAGACGCGGAGCAATTGTCGCGCATTCGAACAGATCCGGCGCGCCCTCATCGTATCTGATACGGAAGATGTTGCCTCGAAGGTCCTGGTTCTCCGGCCGGAAGGCCAGGGGCTCGCCGGTCGTCTTGTTGATGATGTCGGGATGGATCGGTATGCCGTGTGGACTGAGGACGAGATACGAGCCGCGTGAGCCGCCGTCGTGCACGATCAGCTCGACGATGGCTTTCAGGTAGGCGATGCTCGTCAGGGCCAGATATTCGGCCTGTATTGCGGCGATGAATGACGCCCGATCGGTTGCCGCCAGGCCCTTGTCACGGATCTCGTGGTAGAGCTGGATTGCCTTCTCGAGACTGCTATTGGCATCGTTCTCCTCTCGAATGTGTGCGGCCGAGGCCGTCATCCGGCCTTGGATTTCCTCAATGACTTCCAGCGGCACCCGTCCCGACGACTTGCCCCATCGAGCCAGTTTATCGACAACGCCCTGAACCTGTCGTTCCACTTCTTCGTCATTGTCCGCCGGGCCGACTACTTCGCAGCCGTAGGCGTTGACGATGTACTGGGCCGCACGCAGGCCACCGACCTGCCCGGCGTTGAGGGCCGAGCCGCCGGGCCGCTTCACGCCGTGCGTGCCGGCCATTTCGCCGATTACAAACGTGTGGCGGATGCTCGACTCCCACCACTTGTTCACCGCGAAACCGCCATTGTTGTGCTGGGCACAGACGGCAATCTCCAGCGGCTCGCGCGCGAGGTCGATGCCGTTTTCCCGGTAGATCTCGATCGCGAGCGGATTCATGTGGGCCAGCCGCTCGAGGGGGGTTTTCTGAAGCGCGCCGGTCTCTCGAAGATACTCGAATGCTTCCGGCTCGAGCTCGTCGATGTTGAACGGCCTCGTGACGCCGTGGCCCGTGGGATTCTGCCGGAAGTCCAGGAAGACCCGCCGGCCCTTCTCCCTCTCGTTGAAGACAAGAACATCGATCAGCGAGGAACGCAGGTTCTCGATCCTCTGCGGGTCGAAGGGCCATTGGTAGCCTTTGAGAAAAATGTTCGTCGCCATCGTTTTCATCGACGGAAAGAAGTCGGCCAGAAAGTCGCGCTCGTATCTGCCGTGGGCGTCGGTGCTGAAGATGCGCGGAATAGCCTGCATGTACGTGCCGGAGACGTTCCAGCGGAACTTGAGGCTGGCCAGCCCGAACTGTGATTCCGTCAAATTCTCCGCGGCCAGGCCCGCCTGGAAAGCCAATCCATGGATGCCGAACTGACCCGCCGGATAGACGCTGGTTTTGTAGAGTTCTCCCGGCCCACCCGCGGCGAGTACGACGTTGGCCGCGAGGAAAACCCTCAATTGCGGATTGCGGTGGGTGGCATCGTCGAGCCCCGGCGCGCAGCGGCGCTGCGGGCTTGCTTGGCGATGGTCCTGTGCAGACCGGGAGAAGCCATCGCCCAGGCCTTCGGTTTTGACGCTGCCGCCCAGCGTGCCGTCAACCGTCAAGATTCCTGCAATCCGTTTCGATCTGTCGGAGCCGATGGTGAGCAAGTGCGCGACTTCCTGATTGTCGAATATCCTGATGCCGTAGTGCTCTACCTGCCGCTGGAGGCACTCGCTCATGAACCGGCTGGTCTTGGGCCCGGCGCTGGTGGCCCGTTCGGCGGGGTCGTGGTCGGTCTTGTAGCCGATGAAGGCGCCCGTCGAGTCCGTGGGAAAAGCGACGCCGAGTTGCACCAGGTGATAGAACTCACGGAGCGAGTTGATTCCTTCGGCCAGGGCGAGGTCGCCGTGACAGCAGCCGGCGGTCGTGAGGGTCTCGGCGAATGCCCGGGCGCAATCCGGCACGCTGGGGCTGGTGCCCAGCTTGTAGTAGGTCTGCTTGTCCGAGCCGCTCATCCGCGAGGCGCCGAGCCCCAGGCCTCGCGTGACGACGGCGATGCGGTCCTGCGCGTTCTCAATACCCCTGCGCTTCATGAACTCGTAGAGGTGCACGGCACAGTTCATGCCGGCCGCACCCGCGCCGACGACGATCGTGTTATAGCGATGAAACGTCACCTGCTGGTTCGCTGTCTCTCTCGTTTCCATGATTCCCCCTCAGTCCATTTTCTCGGGGTCTGCGAATTCATCCGTCATTCGGGGCGGCAGGCGATAGACATCTCCGGCCTTGCTGCAAAAGTACAGCGAAGACCGCGAAGGCTCTCGGCCGTGACCGTCGGCCCAGAAGGCGTAAAAGCCGTCGTGGGCGTTCAGCGGATGCCGGGCGTAGGTGTGATTGAAGAGGCTGTCAGTCGCAAGCTGCCGCACCCTCTTCCAGGTGGCGCCTCGGTTATCGCTGGTCCACATGGCGATTTCACCGCCCGGATTGTACGGCTGCGGCCCCCGCTCGGTCGGGGCGATGATACGCCACGCCCCGTCCTTCTCGATATAGAGCGAGCCCATGTCGTAGTTGTTGTCCGAGGTCGTGACGGGTCGAATCTCCCAATCGCTCCCGGTCCAGCGGGCGGTCATCCAGGTGCGGGGATTGTTCGCCGGGCCGGACTCGTGGCCCTTGCTCGTGAGGAACAGGATCACCGGACGATTGGACTCATCGAAGCGGATGTCCTTCAGATAGACGAGCAGGCCTTCCTTCTCGTAATCATGCACGAGGGCGGCGTTCTGCGGCGTGGTCAGGGGCAATGTCAAGGCCCGCCCATCGACGGCGTGCCAGGACCGGCCGAAGTCCGTGGTCTGGAGGTAGTACAGGTTGGTGCGCCAGTTCAGGCCCTTGCCCCGCGGATGGTAATTGAGGGCCGAGCCTGCCTTGTGCCGATTCGCGCTGCTGATCTGATAGTGCCCCTCATCGATAGCCGCCAGCCGCTGCCATTCGGACCAGTGCATGCCGTCCCGGCTGGTCATGAAGCACGGCGTTCGCTTGGCCGGATAGTCGTAGCGGGTGAAAAAGGCGGCGAAGCCCCGGCCCGGAATGAACCACGGCTGCATGTAGGAGAAGTTCGTCATGGCGACCTCCTCCCGCCCGTTCTCGACTTTCGTCGCGCGAATCCGCTCGAACTCGTCAACCCTGTAAGGTTCTTTGCTCCGATGGATATAAGACGACCGTGAGGTGCCGTGTGAAGTGGAGAAAACCCAGATGAATCCTCCGTCATCCACGGCGATGACCGGGTTATCGTGGGCGTCTCGGGTCTGTTTGTCGAGCAGGATAGTGGGACGCGGGACCTTACCCGTCACATGGTCAAAATAGGAAACCATATGCAGCAGGACACCGGAAACGGCCTCCTGGTCCTGCCCGCTGGTCAGGTCGTGCTTGAGATGGGAGTCTTCCGACGTTCCGCCGTAGCAGAAGAACGTCTTATTGACCTTCTCGCAGTAGACGGCAAAGGGCCGATGTTTGGCACAGTAGGTGGCCAGCCCGCCGCTGTACTTAAAGCGATACTCGTTCTTAAGCGGCTGATTCATGTACCAGATGCCGCGATAGCCGGTGTCTTTCGCGTTCAGGGTAAGAGTGCGTTCCGAATCGCCCTTCGTAGCCGTACTCAGCAGGATCGCGAGCAGAGTCGAGGACAATAGCGGTCCGATCATAAATCGTCCTCCCGAAGATCCTGGTGGGCGCACAAGCAACCAAGGCAACCATTGTTCAGCAAACCGAAGGGTGGCAGCGTCAGGCAGAGCTTGGCGATGGTCTTAGGGCCATATGAAAGAGCCATCGCCAAGGCCGTCGGCCTTGACGCTGCCACCCGGAGAGCACGCGACTTCTCAGACTCTTGAACCAACATTGAAGTTCCGCCCGGTCTTCTGGCTGATCTGTTCGAGCGCGGCGTTCGCGAAATCGAAGCCCGGGTACTTCTCGGCGCGCGTCCGGTCGATCAGTTGTTTGACGACCGCGAGTTCCCTGGCCAGCAGCTTATAGTCCTGCTCGGCGACGATTTTCTGCATGGTGGCCTTCTCGATCATGCTGAACGAGCCGCCGAGCACGAGGACCCCGGCCTTGATGTAATCGGGTATGTTCGCTGCCGTCGTCCCGCCCGTCGGCACGAGGCCGATCGTCTTATGAAGCGCCGGGTCAATCGCCTGCACGTACGCCGGACCGCCCAGCTCCCGGGCGGGAAAGATCTTGCACAGATTTGCGCCTTTACTGAACTGGGTAACGACCTCGGTGGCACTGCCGCAGCCGGGGATCATCGCCACCCGGCCGGCGAACTTGTGAAAGCTGGCGTCGCCGAAGTTGACGGCCGAGACGAGGTAACACGCCCCGGCACCGACCACCTGCTGCAGAGTGGGCAGGGGGTCGTCGGGATGGGCCTTGTTGTAGACCTCCAGCATGTCGGGCCAGTCGATCAGGCTGGCCGAGCCGGCCACGAAATCGGGCAGTTCCCGGCGCAGCCGCGCGAGCTTGTCCAAAGGCCGGCTGATCCGACAGGTGACCTCCATGTTGTTGATGCCCGCGGCCCGGAGGGCTTCGGCCGTCTTGACGATGTCGAGCTGGTCCTGGTTGAAGACCAGAATGAAGCCGTCCCGCAACAGCGCGGTGAGCACAGTCGTGATGTCCATAAACCCCTCTTTGAATTGACGATTTACAATTGGCGATTTACGATTTGGCATCCCTGATCGAGCGCGTTTGCGCCGACAGGCGTGCCAAGCCCCCAAATCGTAAATCATAAATCGGAATTCATAAATCCTAAAGTCTTCGCAGGTGGAAGCCGCCATCGACGTTGATGACGCTTCCGGTCGAGAAGTCGAGCCGGCCTTCGGCGATGGCGCCGACGGCCCTGGCCACGTCGCCGGGCTTGCCCCAGCGCTTGATCGGAGTCAATCCCTCGGCGATCAGCCGATCGTACTTTTCCTTCACGGCACGGGTCATGTCCGTCTCGATGATGCCGGGGCTGATCTCGAAGACGCCGATATCGTATTCGGCCAGCCGGTCGGCGTAGAGCTTGGTCATCATGGCGATGCCTGCCTTGCTGATGCAGTATTCGCCCCGCGACGGGGAGCTGGTATAGGCGGAGATCGAGCCGATGTTGATGATTCTCAGCGGGCGGGACGGGTCCTGCTGGCGCTGCTCGATCATCCAGTTGGCTACCATTTGCGTCAGAAAGTAAGGCCCCTTGAGGTTGATGTTCAGGACCCGCTCGAAACTCTCCTCGGTGGCTTCGAGAATGTCCATGCGTTTGAGCGGGGCCGAGCCGGCGTTATTGACGAGCATGTCGCATCGGCCGAAGTTGGCCCGCGTCAGCTCCAGAATACGTTTCCGCGTCTGTGCTTCGGCGATACTGCCCGGTGCGAATTCGCAACGTGCGCCCAGCACCCCGGCCTCTTCGATGACGTCCGGCTGCTGCTCCTGGGCCCGGTTGATGACCAGGTCGTAGCCAATGGACGCCAGTTCGAGCGCCACACCTCGGCCGATGCCCCGGCTGGCGCCGGTCACGATGGCGACGGGTCGGTCTGACATGACAACACTCCTTCCCACGTAGCACGGGCATCTTGCCCGT
>CAYFUB010000138.1:0-11514 GCA_964346195.1 uncultured Pirellulales bacterium | reverse complement strand
GCACGTGAATCGGGTCCGTGCGGAGGCACAGGGACATTTCCAGGCATTCGAGGCCTGGACACGGAACAACAGCGACGCGGCCGATTATCCGGGCGATCAATACGGCGCCTGGAAGGGCCTGCTCATCGACCTGATCGACAGGTATGGCGTTCCGTTCCTCGAACGGTCCCTCCGGGCCATGAGAACCGATGGCGTGCCGCGCTCGCTCCGCCAAACCGCCGACACTACCGAGAAGAAGAACGCCCTGATCTTCTGCATCATGTCCCATGCTGCGGGACATGACCTGCGGGACTACTTCCGACAGAAGAAGTTCCGGTTCGACGAAGCGTACTACACTCAGATGGACTCGCAGGTCAGCACGGTTCTCAGTCATCTTCCCGATGAGGATGTCGCCGGATGGAAACGGCATCCCGCCACGGGGCATTACTACCGCAGAACACCGTTCGAGATGACCTGGCAGGAGGCCGAGGATTACGCGCAATCCGTCGGCGGGCATCTGGCGTCCCTTGACAGTACGTCCGAGCTGGACTGGCTATGCTCCAGGTTCGAGATCTACCGCGAGGTCTGGATCGGTCTCTACAAGGATGCAATCGGGACATGGCGGCGTACCGCCAACGGACGGCCGTGGTCCCCCCCGTGGCATGCGGGTTATCCTGTCCTCTTTCAGGATTACCGCTTCGCGGCCCTCGACTTGATGGAGCACAAGATGTTCAACCGGGACGGACTCGATATCCGGTTCGGAATCATCGAGGCCGAGGCGCTTCCCGCGCTCGACGACCCCGGTTTTACCGTCGACTACTGATGCAGATTGCGAAGAACTCCCGCGGGACAGACCCCTGTCATCGGCAGCAGTTGTCCGTTCTCCCGTGCAAGCTTAAAGCTTCTCGTAGCGGCTGACGGCGCGGTAGATGCCGTCGATGCGCCGGCCCTCCACGACGGTCGGAGAGTAGCGCTCGTTGCGGGGCTGGAGCCGGACCTTGTCTTCTTTCTCGAAGAAGACCCGTTTGAACGTCGTCTCGTGGGGCATCATGAAACGCACGAAGCAGTCGTCGCCGTTGCGGACCTCCAGCGCCGGGGAGAAAACGACGATATCGCCCTCGTGGAACCGCGGCTCCATGGAGTCCCCCACGACGCGGACGGCGAAGGCGTTCGGATCGTGCAGGTCCGGACAGCGCACGTAGTCGTCGGCGATGCCGACCGGATAATCGAGATCGTCAAAATCGGTGGGGTACCCCGCGGAAACCTTGTTGATGATGGGGACCAGCCGCCCCGCCGCCAGGGAGGTCTTGGCGTCGCCCATCTTCTTCATGGTCTCGGCCAGTTGCGACTTGAGCGCGCCGGTGGCCGGGCGCTTGGCCACGAGCTTTTTGAGAAGCTGGCGCAGCTTCTGATTCTCGGCCTCGCGCGATTCGTAGGCGCCCCGCACGTCGGAGGGCATGCGCTCCATGTGAGCGAGGTGCAGCAGCAAGCCGGTCTCGAACTGAAGCACCCGCTCCAGCTTGGTCAGCAACTCATCGCTCGGCGGGTTCTTCACCTTGCCCGTCTCGATCGTGGACAGGTACGGCTTCGAGAAACCCACCCGGTTACTCACTTCGTCCAGGGTCAGATTCAACTGCTCGCGCTTGCTTCTGATGATTTGTCCGAGGGACATATGCTTACCTCTGCTCTATCAATGCACGTCAATGAGTTCATACTCGGCACAACCGAGACCGATCTTCACTGCATGCTCGATTTGATGGCGCCACTCCAGGTTCCCGTTGCCGATCAGCTCCGGCAGCCTGCGGCCGCCGCGAGCCTCTACCATGTCAATGGCCGCCCGGTCCACGGCGACCGGGTCGGTCGAAGCGAGGATCCCGATATCGGCGACCATTGTAGGCATATCGGCACGGTCGAAGCAATCACAATCCTTGGTCATCGATACCAGAAAATTGAAGAAGACGGCCCGGCCCTGTTTGCCCGTCAGGACGCCCAGGGCGTGCTCGGCCACACTCTTTTGCAGGATTTCGTTCTCCTGCCGCCAGTCGTACTCGACCGCGTCGAACCGGCAGACCGCCACGCACTCGGCACAACCGATGCATTTGCCCTGGTCGATATGGGCCTGGATCTCGTCGAGCGTGATGGCGTCGGCGGGACAGTACCGGTGACATTCGCCGCAACAGGTACACTTGCCGTCCTTGATATGAGGTTTGAGAGCGGAGTGCTGGCGCATTTTGCCCTTGCGGCTCGAACAGCCCATCCCCAGGGTCTTGAGGGTCGCCCCGGCACAGGTCGCACAGTGGCCGGTAAAATGAGCAACCGAGAGAATCGACTGACACCGCACGATGTCGGCCGCGATGGAGACCTCCGTATCCAGCTCGCCCTTTATCGCAACCGCAGTCTCGGCCGTCCCGAACAGGCCGTCGGGTGCAACGAACGGTATCCCCAGCCCCTCGACGCCAAACCCCCGCTCCGCCGCCAGGACTGCGTGGTCGATGGCATTATGCCGCCGGCCGGTGTACAACGTGCTGGTATCGGTGATGAACGGCTTGGCCCCCAGCTTCACTAACTCTTCGACCAGCCCCTTCAGGCACGGGGCCTTGATATAGGTAGTATTGACATCTTCCCCGACATGGACCTTGACGGCGGTAAAGTCCTTCTTACGGAAGCAACTCTTGAACCCGCCGGCCCGGAACAGCCTACGCGCTTTCTCCGAGAGCGCCCGCTCGCCCTCACGGACCGATGCCTTGATAGAATACACTTTCGCAGCCAACTAATTCCCTCTCAAGAACCGGACAGCTGCCGTCCGGAGGCGCGTGCCTTTCTCGGCAGCGCGCCGGGTCGCGAAGATTTGCACTTCACTAGCTATGACCAGACCCTTTGAATTTCCTATTTGCTACTTACCATTTGCGATTCACCATTCGGTTGCTTCGTTATCATACAAGTACCCGGATTGTCCGTCAAGTGAAATCCGGCCCATTTTCCGCTTCGCGCCTCACGCTTCACGAGCGCCGCCACAAAGATAACTCCTTATCCGACACGGATTTACACGAATGGACACGGTCTCAGGAAGCAACGATAAATTATCAACAACCCGTTGAATCGCCGGGATCGAGAGGGATCGACGCGCACCCCACTCTCCCATTCCCAAAATCAGCAGACTGGCGTCTATGTTTTGGGAACTCCGTTGGAGAAAGGCAACATCGAACGGAGGACGAGGAAGCCTGCTAATTGAAACACTCGCTGAAAACAGTGCTGCCAGAGTGCGTGAAGCGCTCGATGAGACGGCAGAAGAGGTGGCGTTGCTCATTGTCAAGGATTTGAACAAGGCCGTGCAACGAGACGACAGATAGAAACAGAGTGTTTCCGTCGAAACGGCACGCCGCGGCGCCGTGGCGACGTACGGCAATATACAACGCGATTCGGCGGCTCGGCCACGCGGAGGAATTATGGTTTGGCGAATGACAGTTGGCTCGATATTGGTCGTGTGCAGTCTTTTCGGTGGTTGTACCACGAGTCCCGTCTATCTCGATCAGCAATTCACACTCGATGTGAAGGATCCCATCGCTGCTAATCCGTGTCGTCTCAACCTTGTTGGCATCCGCGATGTACGCAGGACGACGGAACTGGGCCGGGTTGCGGGACGGAAGGTAGAAAACAAGGAAGTCCTCGAGTGGCTGGCTCGGGGCTTGGAGCAGATCGGCATCAGCCAGACCGGAGACGGCAATCCTTCGAGACCAATACTTGATGTAGAGATTGCCCTGTTGACAGCCCATGCCCGATCCGTGAGTACGTCCATGTGCTGCGATGTGGTCTTGGAGGCCACGTTTCTGCAGAAGCAGGAGACGGTCGCTTCAAAACGGTATCGGGGCTCGTGCACGAGGATCAACTGGGCCTCGGGCACGGACGAAATCCGGCGGTGCTTTGACTTGGCGCTTCAGGACGCTCTCTTCAAGCTCCGCGAGCATGCCCTTTCCATCTGCAACGAATCTCATCCGGCCAATGAGCGGAACCGCGTTCACATTTTGGACTAGAAATTACCATATCTGGGGATACATAATCAGTTCAGGACCGAAATAAGTGGAGTGTCACTAGTGGCACTAAGTTAAGCATAATTGACCGCTTTCGAGTCGCAGCAAGACCCTCGTTTGATGGGAAATCTCAGTGATTTCGCTGGTAGAGAAAACGCATTTTGAGCCATAATTCCCCTAACTCAGTGCCATTGTGGAGTGTCACCGAAATTCACGGGCAAGCAGGTGCTCGCCGTTGCTACCCGTCGGGCCGTCGTTAGTCCACGAGGCTTTATGCCGTGAGATGCTCGATTAGGATTTTGAGGCCGATGGCGATGAGGATGAGGCCGCCGACGACTTCGATTTTGCTTTCGAAGAAATGGCCGAAGCGCTTGCCGAGCGAGACGCCGGCGTAGGACAGGGTGAAAGTGACCAGCCCGATAATGGTCACGGCCGGCGTGATGGGGCCCTTCAGCAGCGACAGGGTGATGCCGACCGCCAGGGCGTCGATGCTCGTCGCGAAGGACAGAGCCAGCAGGATCATGAGGTTCGAGGGGTCGCGGTTCCGCTCGGCCGCTTCGATCTTGAACGACTCGTAAATCATCTTGCCCCCGACAAAGCTCAACAGGCCGAACGCGATCCAGTGGTCGGAGGCCGAGATGTAGTCCCGCAGGCTCAGGCCCGCCAGAAAGCCGATAATCGGCATGACGGCCTGGAAGCCGCCGAAGAACAGGGCCATGCGCAAGGCGTGCTTGACGTGCAGCTCCTTGTACACACTGCCCGTAACGATGGAGACCGCAAAGGCATCCATCGCCAGCCCAATGGCGACAAACAGAATAGTCAGAAGCTTCATCTGTGACTCGGATAAAGACTACAGGATTCCAATCTGACGGCGGATAACCCACTCCGTTTCCGGGTGGCAGCGTCAAGCGAAGCTTGGCGATGGTCTTCCTGGGATGCGGTGCCACCATCGCCAAGGCCTGCGGCCTTGACGCTGCCACCCGTTCTTTCTGGCGCACTCGTCGCGAACAGTAGTCATTGCCGCCGTGGCAGGATATCGAAGACGGCGACTTCCGGGCGGGCGAGGAAGCGCACGGGCGGCCCGGGACTCGGCTCCAGGCCCAGGCCCCGATTGACGTAGAGCGTCGTTTCGCCGACCCGGTACAGGCCGGACTCATACTTCTTACCGAATTTCGAGAACGTGATCAAGGCCCCATACCCGGGCAAGGCCACCTGACCGCCGTGCGTGTGCCCGCACAGATACAGGTCAATACCCAGGCCGTTGACGTCCTCGATCAAATCCGGGGTATGGAACAGGAAAATGTCAAAGCGCTCGCCGGGGAGACTCGGGATGGGCACCCGGGGACCGTCGGACCGGACGAAATCCATGCCGAGGATGCCGATGTTGTCGGTGTCCTTCGATACGAGGACTGTCTGCCCCTTGAGCCAGCGAAAGCCGGTGCGGTCGAGGACATCGAGAGCGGACCGACGATGGGTCTCGAAGTTGCCCGTGACGGCGAATTTGCCGAGCGGCGCGTCGAGGCGACTAAGCATTTCCCGCAGGCGCGGCAGCGCCGAAGCGCGGTTGAGATAGTCCCCCGTGGCGACAACGATATCCGGCTTGAGGGCGTTGATGATACGGAGGGCCTTCTCCTCGTTGCGCGGTTTCCTGTCGCAGTGAAGGTCAGAAATCTGGACGACGCGAAAGCCGGCGCTGTGGAGCTTGGCCGTGCGGAGGGTCATCACGTTCACATCGATCCAATAGGGTTCCACGAACCAGCCATAGAGCAGGCAGATGATTCCGCCGGCCGCAAGAGCGTGAAGAACGATGGCGGGTCGGGAATCCAACGTCCTCCTGCCGGCGCGCGGGCGCACTTTAGCCAAAAGATAGCGGGCCAGCAGAGTAGCCTCAAGGCCGCAGAGCGTAAGAACCACGAGCAGGAAGATGAGCAGGGAAATCTGTTCTCGCAGGGACATGGTAATCATTGGGCCTTGATGATCCCCCGGTTGGTGACGTCCTCGGCGATGCGCCGGCCCGGCTCGACGATGAGGAATTCCTCGTCGCTCCAGACGCCATCGACGAAGCGCTGCATCAGTCCGGCGTCGCCCTTGAGCTCGTCGTACTCCCAGCCGAGGAATGCCGCACATTGCTTCGTGAACGCCTTGTAGTCGTCGGGCGGGACCAGCCCCCAATCGACGAACGTCGTCCACTCGTATTCTTTGATCCAGGTCTGCTCGACCTCCATCAGGTACTGCGCGTTGTCCGCGCCGTATTTCTGCGTATATTCTTCGAGCAGCCTCTCGTAGCGTTCCCGGCTGGGCTGCTTGCCCGATTCGATCCAGCCGGGGCTGTACCAGTAGACGCCCCGGTGCGAGTCGAAGTACTCCCGGTAGCGTTCCTTCGAGCCGAGCAGGACCGTGATGCAGTCATGCGCCCGGGGGATGACGATGGGAATCTCGGCCCCCAGCCCGACCACGCCGTTGCTGCACAGGCCGTAACCCAAGAGCGACGCCTCGTAGGGCCGGCCCTGGACATCGTGCGTGCGCTCCAGCGCCTTTTGCACCTCGCGGCGGAGCCGGTCCGGCTCGTCGTGCAGTCCTTGTTCCATCAGCATGATATCCACCACGTTCCGCGACCGGGCCGCACAGAAATACGCCTCACGCTGCAGCACCTTGCAGACAAGCAATTGCAGCCGCTTCGCGCCGCCCCACTCAACCGTCATGTCGCTCCTGCCAATCATCGATCCAATCCTGAGGCGCGGTTCCTATACCGCCTCTGAATCATCCTGCCACGCTCTTTGTCATCCCGAACGTAGTGAAGGATCTGGCCTGCGCACGTGAGCAACTTCCTATTCCAGGCCAGATCCTTCGCCTGCGGCTCAGGATGACAAATCAAAGCGGGCCGCGGCATTCTACCAACGCATGCTACATTACAGGGCGCAGCCGTCACTGGTTCTGGAGAACCTCGATCATGGCGGCGATGTTCTCGGGTCTCGCGTCACGGGGGATGTCGTGCGAGGGCGAGGCGATGTAGCCGCCGTCTTCCCCGACCAGATCGAGCAGCCGGCGGACCTCGTCTCTTACTTGCGGCACGGTCCCGAACGGCAGGGTCCGCTGGATGCTGATGCCGCCGTAGAAGGCCAATTCGCTGCCATAGCTCCTTTTGATTTCGAAAACGTCCATCACCTCCGGCTGGAAGGGATTGAAGACATCCAGCCCGCACTCGATCATGTCGGGGAAGAGCGCATCGACCTTGCCGCAGCAGTGCAGCATGGTGATTTTGCCTTTGGATTCGACGAGCCGGCACATCTGCCGGAACCGCGGCTTGATGAACTCGCGCCACAACTGCGGCCCCATCAGCACGCCCCGCTGGTGGCCCCAGTCGTCGCCGAACCGGAAGATATCCACCCCGTGGGCACAGGCATTTTCGATGATCGTCAGGTTGAATTCGAGGATGCGGTCGAGCAGGGTATGGGCGAATTGCTTATCCGCGACCATCGCCATGAGAACGTTCTCCATGCCCGCCAGTGTCCACGCGCGCTCGAAGAGCGAAAAACCGAGGCTGACGAGCACAGCGGTGTCCGGGTTCGCCGCAATCACTTCGTCGAACGAGTCATAGCGGCTGGGATCGTTGGGGTCGGGGAACTCGAAGCTCCCGACGTTCTCCGGCGTGACGAGCCGGTTGCAGACGACGCCGATGTCTTTGTCCACATGCCGGTCCCACCGGACGCCGAACTCATCCCGCCAGATGTCCGGATCGACCTCGACAAAACGAGCCTGGGGCGGATGCGGGCGCAGCCATGTGAAGCAGTTGCCCAGCTTCGATTCGAAATCCGGGTCGGCGTAATATTCGACCATTTTCGCGCGGGCCGGCTGTGTGAACCGAATATCATACGGAACCTTGTCCGGGGCTTTGTGGCTTACCGATGCCAACACGCGCTCTCGATGGGTCACGCAGATGTCCTTTCACGAAACGCGGCTCAGGGCTTACACGACTTGCACGGCCGCTTGCCGGCCTGCACGGCCTCTTCCCGACTCGCGTAGCCGACCAGATTGTCAGCGGCGATGTTCTGGGCCCAGCGGCAGTCGGGCCGGTGGAACACCGAGCTGCTCCTGGATGCGACGAATCGATAGCCCGAGACCGCCTGGAGATTCTGTACGCTCGGTTGCGTCTGATGCAAAGGTCCCAGCCCGGACGGACTCTGCCGTGCGTCGTCTTCAGCGAGTTTCCGCAGGCTCCGGGCCGCCTTGCAGGCGCCAACGAACGCTTCCGCCTGTACCAGCACGTCCGCCGCGATCGCCTCGGCCGCCTCTGCCCTGTCCACCACCTTCATCACCGGCCTGACCTGCCAGACCTCGGCCTGGATTTGCAGGTCTCTGCGGTTCGAGAACGTCACCAGGCGGTTCAGCGATGTTTGAATCCGGAAGACATACTTGTCGCACTCGGGCACGGCAATGCCCTCGATATGAGCGACCAGTTTCGGTTCCAGTCCCGTTTTGCCCGCGACCGGCTTGATGCCAGCTTCACGGAGTTTCCCTTCAACCCGAGCCTTGAGCTTCAGCATATCAGTCAACTGTTCGAGTTGTTTCGTGTCGTGCGCGGCCACGACCACACAAAGCTGCTCCACGTCCGCCAAAACCCTGTCGGCCGCGATGAGCACGTCCTGGTCTTCCCGAGGCAGCATGTCCGCCGCTTCCCCGACGGCGGCCCCGAGGAGAACCGCCATGATATAGGCATGGATTACCATAGTCTCTCCCTTCCCTGGTGTCTATTCAGAATGCCGTTCTCCCACAGTCATTGCGGGAACAGTTCATGCGCTATGCCGCACCTAGAGCTTTCTCCACCGCGGCCTTCATCTTGGCCAGACCGGTCCTGGCCACCTCCAGCGGGTCCTTCTCCCAATACACCGGGCTGAACAATTCGAGCGACAGGACCGTCTGGCCGCCGTTATCGCGTAGGGTGCGCAGGATCTGCGGCAGCGGCGCGATGCCATCGCCCGGCATGACGCGGTTGCGGTCGGCGATCTTCTCGCGCGGCGGGTCGGCCGGGTAATCGTTCAGGTGCATCACGGGCAGCGCCGCAGCGCTGACCATCTTGAGCCCGTTGAAATCCGAGCCGCCCTTGTAGATGTGGTACACGTCGCCGAGCAGGCACGCCTTCGGATGGCCGCTCTCGATGACCACGAACATGCACTGGCCGATCCGATGGAGGTTCCTGGCCCCGCCCCACAGTTCGAGGGCCGGGGTGACGCCGGTCTGGTCGCCCAGTTCGAGGAGCGCCCGGTACCGCTCGGCCGCCTTCATCAGGTCCAGGCCGGGCTCGTTCGTCGCGCCCGCCGGCGGCGCGGCGATCCGCTTGCCTCCGATCTGGGCGAGCAGGTCCATCTCGCGTTTGACCTGCTCGACGGCCTGGGCCCGCGCGGAATCGTCATCGACGATCCAGCGGGCGAACGTAATCGCACCCTCGACCGTCAGGCCATGATCCTCGATCCGCCTGCGGATACCGCTCAGCTTGCCGCCCGCCTTGACGTATTCCTGAATCATCTGCACCCACGGCTCAATCGCTTCATAGCCGGCACGGGCGGCCACGTCGATCTCCTTCTCCAGACCCAGCTTCTGGCCCCGGATCGTGCTCGTATTCAGGCAGTATTTGAAGAGCGGCGCACCCCGTGCGGAGGCGGTTCCCGATGCCGCAGCGGCATGCGTCGGGTGATTCGCCAGCACCGCGGCTGTGAGCGCGCCGCCGGAGGCACCCAGAAAACGTCGGCGCGAAACGAAATTGTGTCTCATATCGACTCCTGACTCAAGCCCGATCTCCATTTCGCAGAACCCCTGCTCTACAACAAATAAGGCCAAAGCCGGGCCCGCCGCAGTTGAATCGGCCTGGTGCCCGGACGCGTTCGGGTTCCCAAACGGCCCGACGCAGGACCCCCGACGCGCAGCGGCGCTGCGCGCCGAGGCCACGCCGAGGAGGCCACGTTTGGGGCCCTTCTCCCCTCCTGGGTCGCGCCGCAGGCCTCCCATACCTCAGGCGATCAACGCAAATGCCTCGGTGGCCTCCATGCCTTCCCGAAGGCCCAGGGCTTTGGCCTTTTCATTCACCTTCGTGACCTTGCGATTCCCAAACCGGTCCAGCGTCCCGATGGGGTTGGCCGGCGTGCTCTCGACGAGAGCGGCCGCCACCCCGTAGCGCTCGCAGGCCTCCACGTCGATGGCCGGGCACGCCAGGAACCCTTTGGTCCCGGTGACCATCAGAATGCTGAACCCCGGCCAGCGGACCTGCACACCCTCGACAGGCCCGTGGCGCGTCTGATAGATCTTGGTGCATGCTTCCACAATACGTACCTTACTTCTGTCACTCGTCTATCGTCCAGCGGTTGCGCGGCTCGGTTCGTCACACGGTTGCGTCGAGCGGCGCCGACCCACGCCCCACGCAAGCGATACGAGCGGCGCAACCGTAACCGCAACATTCTTCTTACACCGGCGTCCCAAGCTGCTGCTCAATCTCACGCAGCTTCGCCTCGAGCAACTCTTTCGTTTTGGCCTCGACGTTCAGCCGCAGCAGGGGCTCCGTGTTGCTCGGCCGGCAATTGAACCACCAGTCCTTGAAACCGACGGTGACGCCGTCGAGGTGGTCCACCTGCCCCTCGCCGTAACGCCGGGCCAGCTCTTCCATTTTCACCTGCTTGTTGTCCACCTTGAAATTGGTCTCGCCGCTGCTGAAATAGCGCCGTAGCGGTCGGATCAGCTCACTCATCGGCTTGCCGCCCTCATCGAGGACGTTGAGCACGTGTACCAGCGTGATCAGCGCCGAATCCGCGTAGAAATTCTCCTCATAGTAGTAATGTCCGGACAACTCGCCGCCGAAGATCGCGTGTGTGTCGCGCATCGCCTTCTTCATGTACGCGTGCCCGACGCGCTCGCGTCTCGGCGTGCCGCCATACTTGATGATCTCCTCCATCACGACCCGGCTGCTCCGCAGGTCGTACACGATGGCGGACTTCGGCTTCTTCTGCAGGAAGTACGGCACCAGCAACGCCGTGACCAGGTCGCAACTGATCGTCGTCCCGGTCTCATCGACCATGGCCAACCGGTCGGCGTCACCATCGAAGCAGACCCCGAAATCGCAGTTGTCCCTCTTCACCGCCGCCTTGACCTGGTTGAGGCTCTTCTCCTTCAGCGGGTCGGGATCGTGCTTGAATTTGCCCGTATGCTCGAAGTTGATCTGAGTGACTTCCACCGGGGTGTCGGCGAACAGAATCGGCACCGCCTTGCCCGCCATGCCGTTCGAGGCATCCACCGCGATCTTCTTCTTCCGGAAACCGCGCCGCTGGAACTGCAGGACGTGCTTTTTGTACTCGGCCCAAAGCTCCCGCTGCTCCAGCGTGCCGGTGACGTTGCCCTTGGTGTGGGGCAGCGCGGTGGCCAGATGCTTGATCTCCTTGAGGCCGGTATCGACCCCGATGGGAATGGCCCCCCGGCCGGAGATCTTGAAACCGTTGTACCGGGCCGGGTTGTGCGAGGCGGT
>CAYFUB010000137.1:0-3079 GCA_964346195.1 uncultured Pirellulales bacterium | reverse complement strand
CGGCATCGATGCAGAACACGTGGCCATGCTTGCTCACGATATACGCTCTGCCGGCTTCCACCGTGGGCGTCGCACTCGGGCCACCTTCGTGATTCCGCGGCTGCAGGGGCGACAAGTAGGCGTGCTTCCAAATCTGCACGCCCGTCCTGGCGTCGAGGCACCAGAGGATGTCCTGTTGCTCGCTTTCGTTCTTGTCACCCTCCTTGCCCGTGTTGCCCATCGCATAGACCCGGCCCCTGCTGACCGCCACGGACGCAAAGCCATTGCCAATCTGCTTGCGCCAGAGGAATTCGGGACCATCCCTGAGCTTGTTCGGGTCCCAGCCGGTCTCTTGAGAGATGCCGTCGCGATTCGGGCCACGCCAATTGGGCCAATCATCGGCCCGTGCGGCGGCGCTCAACGTGAGGATTCCTGCGGATACAATGACACCACAGATGACGAATCGCAACGGCTGTAGCACCTTCCAACCCCTTCATAAAACGCGTGTTTGCAAGGACTTACATTTTGCTCCATCCTCCGGGCCTGTCCGGCTTGCCCATAGTCATAGTAGCCGTATATACTGGCCGTGACAATAGGTGTTCGCGCAATCTTTCAGGAGACGCCCGATGCAGAGCCTCACCCGCCGTGATTTCGTCCGCCACTCGATGGCCGCCGGCGCTGCCGTAACGGCCGCGACCGCGTCAGCCGCCGCATCCCAGACTCCTACCCCCGGGGAAAGGGCAATCAGAATCATCGCCATCTCGTGCAGCCCCCGCAAGGGCAAAACGACCGCTACGGCGCTGGGGATCTGCCTGGAGGCGGCAAAAACGGTCAGCAACAGCATCGAAACCGAGCTGATCGAATTGGCGGACTTCAGAATTCCCGGCAATGTCGCGGCGGGCATCCCCTTGCAGGAGGGCGAGCAGGACGATTTCCCCAAGCTCATCCCCAGGCTCACGGACGCGAAGGTCCGCGGCCTTATCATCGGCACGCCGGTCTACTTCGGCAACATGAGCTCGCTGTGCAAGGCGTTCCTGGATCGGTGCATTGCTCTATACCAGCCTGACTTCGCCCTGAGCGGCAAGGTGGGCGGGGTCGTGGCGGTCGGCGGCTCCCGCAATGGCGGACAGGAAGCGACGATCCAGTCCGTACAGATGTCACTGTTCTGTCACGAGATGATTCTGGTTGGCAATGGCCGGCCCAGCTCGCGTCTCGGTGGGACCGTCTGGAGCGGCATCGAGGGCGGCGTCCTGAAGGACGAATTCGGCATAACAACAACGAAGGCACTCGGCCGTCGCGTCGCCGAGGTCGCGCTGCGGCTGGCCGGCCCGGTTTGATACGGATGGGGAAGAACCCATGCGCGGCAGGACGTGTCATCCTGAGCCATCGGCGAAGGATCTGGCCCCAGAATAAGAGGTCTCTCTCCCGCGCGGCCCAGATCCTTCACGGCGCTACGCTCCGTTCAGGATGACAAATCGCATACGAATAGTCATTGGGCGCATTACACGGCACGGTCGTGCAACAGCATGGGCAACGAATTGCCCATCCTATGCAGCATAGGCGTCGCGCCCGTGAATTGAAGACCACGGGCAAGATGCTCGTGCTACTTGCGTGGCTCGTCCTTGAAGGCGAGCGCGCCGGTGGGACAGGCTGCCACGCATTGTGCCGCGGCGACCCGGAGGCCCTCGGCCAACGATTCGCCGAACGGCACGGCTACGCGTACGTCAAAGCCACGACCGACGAACGTCAATCCGAGCTTTTCCTGTGATACGGAGGCAATCTGGATGCAGATGCCGCAATCGATGCACTTGCCCGGCTCGTAGATGACGTCTGGGTGTTGCGTCTGCTGGACAAACCGTCGCCGTTCGGCCTTGTACCGTGCCTGTCGAGCATCGTAAACCTGTGCGTACTGCCGCAGCAGGCAACTGTCCGGCTTGCGGCAGTCACAGCGTAGACAGCGAGGCGACTCGGCATGGGCCTCCTCGGCGGTGAATCCCCCGGCCGGCCCGGAAGGTTTGCGGCGGGACTCCGAACTGGCTGATTGCAGGAAAACCTCCATCTCTCCGTCGTCGAGTTTGCCCATCCGGCGGTTGAAGGGCTTGGCAGGACCCGTGACTGGCTCGCCCGTCAGATACTGCCGGATCGATTCGGCGGCTTCTTTCCCATCCGCAACCGCTCGCACCGTCAACCGGCGTTTGCGAACGGCATCGCCGCCCGCGAAAACACCGGGCGTGCTGGTCGCGCCGGTCCGACTATCGACTTTGACCCCGTCCGGCGATGCGTCAATACCGAGAGCGTCAGCGTCGCCCGCCTTCAGCTCGCCGGTGCCGATGAAGACTGCATCGAACTGCCTGCGGACCTCCGCCATCGACACGGCGACGCCCACACGCGTGTTGAATCGAAATGTCACGCGCAGGGGCGAATGATGATTCGCCCCTACAATCTGTGCGATCTCGGCCGCCAGCACGTCACGGGGCAGGTCCTTCTCCGGCACGCCGTACCGGAGCATGCCACCCGGCTCGTCGTGGTCGTCGAAGATCGTGCACTCGAATCCATGCTGTTGGAGATAGTAAGCAACCGCCAGACCCGCCGGACCGGCGCCGATAATCGCGACACGTTCCTCCCGCTTCCGGGCGCACGTCGGCAGGTACGGCGACGCCGATTGCAGGTCCGCGTCGGCGACGTAGCGTTTCAGCAGGCAGATGGAGACCGCCTCGTCGTGCTGCCTGCGCCGGCACGCTTTTTCACACGGTGCCGGACAAATCCTGCCCAGCACGGCCGGTAAAGCGATATCCCGCTTCACCGTGACAATCGCGTCCCTCAGCTTGCCCGCGGCAATCTGTCGGATCATCAGCGGGATATCCATATGGGCCGGGCAACCCATCCGGCAGGGGCCGACACAGTCGCCCACGTGGTCACTCAGCAACAGCTCCAGCGCCGCTTTTCTCGCCTCATGTACCTCTGTGCTGTCACTCTCCACGTGCATGCCGTCGCTAATGACGGTGCCGCAGGCCGGCACGAGTCCGTTCGCGCCATTTACCTTCACGACGCAGACCATGCAACTCGTCGCCGGCTCATGGCCGCGCAGATGGCACATCGT
>CAYFUB010000136.1:0-10329 GCA_964346195.1 uncultured Pirellulales bacterium | reverse complement strand
CGAAGGGAAGGTGCCTCTTGTCCATAGCCAGATTTCTCCGCTCCGGCCTCTGGCCTCCGGTCGAAATGACAGTTCCAGAGGGTCTTCGCCGAATCTACCTACAAACATGACGTGCACCCGGGCGGCTCAAGATTTTTCAGAAAATACTTGCAGCGATTCCCTCCATATGTTAAACTACTTTGCGTGATAGAGTGCTCCTTCTAGTGGAGGTCGTAGCAATGGATCACGATGAAGCCCAAGTCCGAATGCAGGAAATCCAACGCATCATGGAACGGGCCACCCTGTGGACGATCTTACCGGGCACATCGGCAATCATCGGCGGGTTGATGGTCCTGGGTGGATGCCTGGTCAGTTATCTCATGTTCCGCTCGGTCAACAACCCCAGCTTCACGCCGATCGACTTCGCCTCGCTGCTGGATCTTTCTCTCAACGGGCAGATCGCCTTCTGTGTGATGTGGTTCCTGATCGGTGTCGGCGGCGTGATTGCCGAGATTCACTTCGCCCAATTGCAGGCGAAAAAGCAAGGCATCTCACCGAAAGGCCGCTCGGCAAAGCTGGCGTTCTTTTCGCTCACTCCCAGCGTTGTCGTTGCGATGGTGCTGACAGTCAAGTTCCTGGCCCCCACCGAGATGCGAACGCAGGAGATCCAGTATATCGCGCCTGTCTGGATGATGCTCTACGGCACGGGCGTGTATACGGCGGGACTGTTTTCGGTCCGGGCGCCGAGGACCCTGGGGAAGGCCTTTATTGCGGCCGGCGTGGTTTCTATTAGTTTGCTTCAACAGTACGGTGTTATCACGGCGGCGTTGTCATTCGGCTTGTTCCACATCGCCTTCGGCCTGTACGTTATCAGTAAACGCAGGGCAGGGCCATCGACATGAATGATTCGATCAAACCTGACGATATCGACCCGATCATCCACGAACGCGTGCGACTCGCCATTGTGTCGGCGCTTGCCGTTGCGCCCGAGATGAGCTTTAACGAACTGAAGTCAACTCTGGGATTGAGCGACGGCAACCTCAGCGCGCATGCAACGAGCCTTCAGAAAGCCGGATACATTGAGATCGCAAAGACCTTCAAGGAACGCCGGCCGTATACGGCCATGCGTCTGACCGCCCTAGGGCAGGAGGCCTTTCGTCGTTATATCGAGACACTGCGCAAGATTATCGCGAAAGGAACGCAAACCATGCACGAATCAAAATGACGATGGCACGTATATTTTTTTCGAGCAAGCCTTTGTAGTACAAAGTACACCATATCACAAAGGGTAAACCTATGAGACGCCGACTTCTATTGATTCTGCCGTCACTTCAGCAACTGGACAGTTATACATTTCGCCTGATCAAGTACTCGCGCTTTCCGCCGTTGAGTTTGTTGAGCATCGCCGGGATGACACCGCGGGACGAGTGGGATATCCTGGTGCGGGATGAGCATGTCGAAAGCTCCGAGGTCGAAGGGCATGTGGACCTGGTAGGTATCCAGACGTACATCTCCTGTGCCGGCCGGGCGTACGCCCTGGCGGCGTATTGGCACGCGCGGGGGGCAAAGGTCGTCCTGGGTGGTCTGCATCCGACGAGTCTGCCCCATGAGGCCTTACAACACGCCGACGCGATCTGCATAGGGCCTGCCGAAACGGCCTGGCCCGAGATGCTGAAGGACTTCGAGAGGGGCCAACTCAAAGGAATCTACCAGGGCAGGCACGATGGTTCGGCCGCACTCGTTCCCTTGGCTCGGCGCGACCTGATGAACCCGCGTGCATATCTTATACGCAATACTATGGTTACCTCGCGGGGTTGCCCCCATTCGTGTGACTTCTGTTACAAGAGCAGCTTTTGGGGCCCCAAGTACTACGAGGCCCGACCGATCAAAGAGATCGAGCGGGAATTGGAAACAGTCGAGGACGGCCTCGTCTTCTTCCTTGACGACAACCTGCTGGCGAACCGACAGCACGCGCGTGCCCTGTTCGGTGTGCTGCGCGGTTCCGGTATTGTGTGGCAGGCGGCTGGCTCGCTGGACGTGGCGCGGGATCCCGCCTATCTGGACGAGGTGTATGAGGCCGGCTGCCGTAGTCTGTTTGTGGGTTTTGAATCGATTTCGCCGGAGAATATGCGGGCGAACAACAAGGGTGTTAACGCAACGACGAATTACCTCGAAGCCTGCCAGCGCTTTCACGATTCGGGCATTATGATCAACGGCAGTTTCGTGTTTGGCTTTGACTGTGACGGACCGGACATATTCGAACGGACCGTCGAATTCGCCATCAAGGGAAAAATCCTAACCGCCACCTTTCACGTACTCACGCCCCTGCCCGGTACGCGGGCATTCGAGCGTCTCGATGCCGAGGGCCGAATCCTGCATCGCAAGTGGGACTACTACGATACTGACCACGCAGTATTTCGTCCGCGGCGTATGACACCCGAGCAGCTTGAGTCGGGCCACAAGCAGGCTTATCATGAGTTCCTGACCTACAGTTCGATCATTCGTCGCTCGCTAGGTCTACCGGGCACGGTCAAACGCCTGGCCTACAACATCGCGTGGATGAAGGTCGATCCGTTATGGGATGCCATCATCCGCCTGGGCCTGATGCCCTTTGCCACCCGAATATTCAACCGTGTGCTGCGTGCAAGAACTAAACCCAAAGCCTCTGCTCGTCTTGTCGAGCCCAGTCTCCTGATAGGCTCTCCTGGAGAAAGTTGAAATGATCTCGTCGTTGAATGGCACTGCCGTCTGAAAACGCTGGGTTGGCGTGCGGTTAGGTTCTTTGCAATTCTGCGGAGCTGGGGGTTATCCATATAGGGTTCCTGTCAAGCAAGAAATACTCTCTCTGAACCGAAAGACTCCACCGCAACCAAAGGGGGCGGGAGAACCAAGGGGGTGTCCGGTCCTTTTTCCGGCGGCCGTTTGGATTGATGATTGAGAAGACAGAGGCCTGGGTGGCCAAAGTGTCAAGTTTGAAGTGTGAAGAAGGCGGCCGGGGGCCGGCAAGTGTCAAGTTTGAAGTTTGAAGCCGGAGTTCGCGTGGTTGGCGTCTTTCGCGGTTGAAAAGCCGTTGTCGGCAGTCAGTCGTCCGTTCTCGGTTCCCTTCGAACCTCACGCCGGGCTTTACGCGCGGCCCCGGCCTGTCTATACTCTTGGGCCGACAAAAGGATTGTGTATGGGCCAGAAGGGAAACCAGTTCAGCACGTTCGCCGGCGTGTTCACGCCGTCGATCCTCACCATCCTCGGCGTCATCATGTTCCTCCGCGCCGGGTACGTGGTGGGTGAGAGCGGCATTGTCAACGCGATCCTCATTCTGCTGGCCGCTGAGGCCATCAGCGTGTTGACGGCGATTTCCATGAGTGCGATCGCCACGAACACGCCCGTCGCCGGCGGCGGCGCTTACTTCCTGATTTCGCGGGCGCTGGGTCCGCAGTTCGGCGGCGCCATCGGCCTGGCCCTGTTCCTGGCCCAGGCCCTGTCGGTGCCCTTCTATATCCTGGGTTTCACCAACTCCGTCGTGGCCAGTTTCCCGGGCCTGGCCGAGTGGTTCCTGCCCATCGCCCTCGGCACGGCGGCGGTCCTGTTTCTCATCAACCTCGTCAGCGCCGGGGCCGCCATTCGCTTCCAGTACCTGGTGATGGCGCTGTTGGCGCTGGCCATCGTATCTTTTCTGGGCGGCGCCTGGGTCCGTTTCGATCCGGCGTTGTTTCGCGCGAACCTGGGCGCGGCCTACACGAAACCGTCGATCGGATTCTGGACGGTGTTCGCGATCTACTTCCCGGCGGTGACGGGTTTTATGGCCGGCGTCAACATGTCCGGCGATCTGAAGAACCCCGCGCGCTCGCTCGTGCGCGGCACGATGGCGGCCATTGCCGCCGGCCTGGCGGTTTACCTGGTCGAGATCATTCTGTGCGGCGGCTCGCAGCAGCGTGCCGACCTGGTCGAGCGGCCCTTCGAGATGCTGGTGAGCAACGCTCTGTTCGGCACCGGATTCCTGGTCCTGGGCGGGGTCTTCGCCGCCACGATTTCCAGCGCCGTGGGGTCTTTTCTCGGGGCCCCGCGCGTGTTGCAGGCGCTGGCGCGCGACCGAATCTTCCCGATTCTCAGCCCCTTTGCCCGCGGCTCGAAGGGCACGGATGAGCCGCGTCTGGGCCTGGTGTTGACTCTGGGCCTGACGTGCGCCGTCTTCGTGTTGATTCGCGGGCGGGACTCGCTGGCCGGCTTCGATTTGATCGCCTCGATCGTCACGATGTTCTTCCTGTGCACGTATGGAATGATCAATCTGGCCGCCTTCGTCGAGTCTTTTGGCAGGAACCCTTCTTTTCGGCCCCGCTTCCGGTTCTACCATTGGACGACTTCTCTGCTCGGGTTCGTGGCGTGCCTGGCCGTCATGATTCTGATCGATGCCCTGGCGGCCCTCGTGGCGACCTTCGTCATCGGGAGCATCTATGTCTTCCTGAGCCGTCGGGTTTTCCGCTCGGCCTTTGGCGATGCCCGCCGGGGTTTCCAGTACGCGCTGGCCGTGCGCACGCTGCAGAAACTGCGCACGATGGCGCCGCACGCCAAGAACTGGCGTCCCACGTTCCTGGTCATGGCCGGCAACACGCAGACCCACATGACGCTCATCAAGTATGCGGCCTGGATGGAAGGCGGACGCGGGCTGGTCACGGCGGCCCAGGTCCTGTCCGGCGACTTGCAGACGTTCGCGGCGCGGGTCGAGAGCCTGCGCTCGGCCATGGACGCCTTTCTGCGGAGCAACAAGCTGGCGGTGTTCCCGGAAGTCGTCTTTGCCGAAGACGTGGACGAGGGCATCCGCACGCTGGCCCAGGCCCATTCCATCGGCCCGTTGAAGCCCAACACGGTTCTGTTTGGCTGGCCGCGCAGCGAAGAGCGGGCGGAGGCGATGTTCCGGCACGTTCGCAGCATCGCCGCGCTGGGCAAGAGCATCGTCGTGGTCGTGGACAAGGGGCTGCCGTCACGCGATGGCAGCCGGCGGCGCATTGACATTTGGTGGCGCGGCCGCGCGAACG
This sequence comes from uncultured Pirellulales bacterium, assembly GCA_964346195.1. Lineage (GTDB taxonomy): Bacteria > Planctomycetota > Phycisphaerae > Sedimentisphaerales > Anaerobacaceae > PLanc-01. The sequence continues at coordinate 5,320 of CAYFUB010000136.1, read as the reverse complement.
GCTCGCTCATGGCGACGCTGGCCCATTTGCTCGCCCAGAACTGGGAATGGCGCGACAGCCGCATTCGGGTTCTGCGTGCGATCCGGGATCCGGCCGGTCGCGAGTCGTCGCGCCAGGCGCTCGGGCAGCTCATCGAGGCCGCTCGCATTCGCGCCGAGCCGCACGTCATTGTCTCGGCGGAACCATTCTCCCGCGTTCTGCAGGACCAGTCGGCGGGAGCGGATGCGGTCTTCCTGGGTCTGCAACTGGCCGAAAGTGAGTCATCCGCGCAGATGTATGGTCGGCTCAACACGCTGCTGGACCATCTGCCCACCACCATTCTCGTCCACTCCAGCGGCGAGGCCGACGTCTTCGCCTGACCGCGCTGCTCATCTGCCCCCCGGTGGGCGTCGACAATGAATTTGGCGATGCTCAGGCCCAGGCCGCAGCCTTCGGCCCGGCGCGAATGGCTTCTGCTCGCTCCGACTATCCAAAGGCATAATCGCGTCCGGAAATCCGGTTGACGGCACGACGGCGAAGGTGTATACTGCCATACAGGCGTGACGACTGGCGGATGGAGGCCAGTCCTGAGGATAAGGGAGTCACGGGAGCGCAAAAACGCGGAGTTATGGATTCCTTCGTGAACACATGCCGAGCTTACCCCCGTTCAGCCGAGTTCGTCCGTCGGGTCAGGCAGACAGATAGTTTCAACCAGTAGCGGGGTAAGACCGGCGGATGGATGCTGCGCCGCACCTGCGCGATTCGTGCGCTGTTGCGGCGAGGGAGGTATTTCGATGCTGACTGACATCGACCGGAAAAAGCGGGTGGTCCGGGTTGCCGTAATGCTAAGCATGGCAATCACTTGCGGCGCCTGGGGGAAGGTCATCTACGTGGATGATGATGCCCTTGCCCCCGGCGACGGCTCATCCTGGCAGACCGCGTACAAGTTCCTGCAGGATGCCCTGACGGACGCGAAAACGGCGGAAAAGCCCGTCGAGATCAGGGTGGCTCGGGGTGTCTATAAGCCGGACCGCGATTCCGCTTATCCACAGGGGACGGGGGACAGGGGGGCGTTCCTCTGGCTGAGTGATGGTATGAGCCTCTTGGGCGGTTATGCCGGGCTGTCCGCTCTGGACCCTGATGCGCGAGACATCAAGGCGTATCAAACAGTCTTAAGCGGTGATCTGCTGGGCAACGACGCTCCTGTGACCGACGCCAGCATGTTGCAGAACGATCCGACGCGCGACGACAACTCGGAGGTGATGAAGATCACCTGTGGCGAAGTCCGTTTGGAAGGATGTACGATTACTGGTGGTGGCCTTGGGGCGCTGTCGGTTGCAGGGATACCGCCCTCGCCCGATTCCACCGTGCGGATCAGCGATTGCACATTTCGTGGCAATCGTGGCTCCGGCGGGGATGCCCCTTCCGCGGGGGCGGTCGGCGTCGTAGCGTTAGTGGATGTGGCTTTCACGCGGTGCTCGTTCATTGGAAATGCGGGAGTCGATGGGGCTATGAGAGGCACTGGGACGACGCGGAATCGGGAGATTACTCTGGATAGTTGTCAGTTCGCGCGCAACTATGGGTGGGGTTTCCTGGGCGGTGGCGCAGCGCATCTCAACCATAGCACGATCGTCAACTGCACATTTACGGATAATAGAGCCGCGGGCAGTGGGGGTGCACTGTCGTTGAACAATTCTCCTTTCAGAGGTAATACAGTAGTCGGGTGTGTTTTCCGGCGCAACCGCGCTGCTTATGGAGGGGCATTGGTATGCCGGGGGGACATGGAACTGAGGGACTGCCTGTTCGTCGGAAACGAGGCAGCCACCATAGGTGGGGTCGGTTTGCATACAGGCGGTGATGTGGTGCTGGCCAACTGCGTGTTGGCCGGAAATCGGTCCGGGGAACGCGGAGGGGCTTGGGTCAGCGGGTCGCGAAGCCTGCTCAGGGCAATCAGTTGTACGATTGTTGATAATCGTTCCCCGGAGGGATCTTTTCTTGACGTGAATCACTACTCTGGGGTGTTTCCCAATCCCATCACTGTGTCCAATTGCGTTCTGTCTAACGAAGGTGATGAGATTCAAAGCAGTAATGTCCCTGTCAAGATCACATACACGTGCGTGCCGGATGGTTCCGGAGCATTCAATCGTCAAGAGCACTGGCTTGCATGGGGGCCGGGCAATATCGTCGCCGATCCCTGCTTCGCTGATGCAGGCTACTGGGACCCGAATGGCACGCCGGACGATCCGAACGATGATTTCTTTGTTGAGGGCGACTATCACCTCAAATCCCAGGCGGGGCGCTGGGACCCGATCAGCGAAAGCTGGGCCAAAGATGACGTCACCAGCCCCTGTATCGACGCCGGGGACCCGAACAGCCCCATTGGGCAAGAGCCTTTCCCCAATGGCGGGCGGGTCAACATGGGGGCCTACGGCGGCACGACGGAGGCCAGCAAATCGTATTTCGGTGGCCCCGTCTGTGAGACCATCATGGCCGGAGACATCAACGGAGATTGCAGAGTGGATTTCAGGGATCTTGCGTTGATGGTAGAGCATTGGCTTTGGAACGGCGTGCAGAAGCAAGAATGATATTGAGTGCGGGCGGCAACAATCCCCTGACGTGCGATCACGCCGGGGCGGCCGGGACGGTGACGGTGAAGGTGCTGCCCTGGCCGGGCCTGCTTTCGACGGTGATGGTCCCCTCGTGAGCGTCGACGATGAATTTGGCGATGCTCAGGCCCAGGCCGCAGCCTTCGGCCCGGCGTGTCAAGCTGCGATCCACCTGGTAGAAGCGCCGGAAAACCTTCTTGAGGGCGCGGCGCGGAATGCCAAGCCCGTTGTCACGGACACGGAAGCACACCGAGGCATCTTCCGTGGTGACGCTCAGTTTGATTTGTTTTTCGTCGCATGAGTATTTGTAGGCGTTGTCCAGCAGGTTGACCAGGACCGTGACCAGGGCGTCGTGGTCGGCCTTGATCTCGGGCAGCTCGTCGGGGATGTCGGTCTCGAAGCGGCAGTTGCCGCGGCCGAGCTTGGTCTTGACGGCCTCGGCGGCCGTGCGGGCGATGTTCACCGGGCTGACCCGCCGCATCTGGAAAGCCTGCTTGTTCCGCTCCATCCGCGAGAAGGTCAGAAAGTTGTCAATCAGCCGGCTGAGCCGCTCGTTCTCCTTCGAGATAAGCTGCAGGTACTCCGTGACCATCCTGGAATCGCGCCGGGCGCGGGGTTGCGACCCCGACTGCGAAAGAGCGCGTTCGGGAGCCTCGTGAGAGCCGGCCGTACAGCCTTCCAGGAGTGTGTCGACAAGGACCCGCATCGAGGCCAGCGGCGTCTTGAGCTCGTGGGTAACGGTCGCGATGAAGTCGTTCTTGAGTTTGTTGAGTTTGACCTGCCTGCCGATGCTCTTGGCCGCCACGGCCCCGGACACGAGGATGAGCAGGATGACGAGCAGGCCGGTCCAGATGTAAGTCGTGATCTGCTCGTCGGCGGCCCGCTTGAGGACATCGCTGTCCTTGAAAAACAACTGGATGGTCCAGTCCGGGAAGGACGCGCCGACGAGCCCCGTGACGAAGGGCCCGCGGTCCGCCTGTTCCGTGCCCGCGATGAGCCGACCCGACTCGTCGAGGACACGATAATCGACATTCAAGTCCTGGAAAGTGTTCGCATAGTCGGCGAGCACCCGGATGACGCTGCGGCTGGAAAGCAAGGCGGCACAGGTCCCGCGGCTTGTCCTGCGCACGACGCCGTAGGCAAGGGCGGAATTGGGTTCCCGAACGCCAGGTATCGCGGTGGGTGGGGTCGCAAGCCGTATTGTTTCGAGGTTGGGGTCGGGTCCTGAATCCGATGTTTCGGATTTGGAGGCGCGGTCCCGGGTTCCTGTCAAAACGGCGCCCGTGGCGGTGTCGATGGGCTGGAGCGTATCGGGCAGCCACGTGTCGAACGTGTCCACGGTCGGGAACCGCTCGGCAAAGGTGATGGAGCGCTCTTCGGCCTCGATCAGTTTTTCAAGTGTGGCGCCGCGGAGAAGGTCGTCGTTCCTGGCGAGCAGATCGTTCTGACGGCCGAGTTCGAGCACCCTGCGAGCGAGGAACAGGTTCTCGTCGGCCGCGAGGGCATGGCCCGCGCCGTTGGTACTGTACAGCATGGCGAGCAGCTTGCGGAAGGTCTCCTCGTGAAGCCGGGCATAGGCCGGCTTGCCCTGCGTCCAGCTTAGCAGGAGCAGTCGGGCGTTGGCGATCAGGGCCAGGCAGCGGGAATCGCCCGTCTCGGCCAGCGGACTGAAGGCGGCCCGCAGCCGGCATTCGGTGACGGCCTGGTCGAGGTTGCCGAGTCTGGCCAGGGCGCGGCTCTTGCCGATGTAGGCGGCCAGCCGGCCGTGGTCGTCGCTGATGCGGGCGTATTCCTCGTATCGTTCGGCCGCCTGCTCGTACTGCCCGTTGACGAACTCCATTTCCCAGGCGTCGGCAAAGACTTCAGAGGGACGGATGAGGGGCCCGGTATCGGCTGAGAGGGATGGATACAGGCGCCGGCCGGTGTCGTCAAAGATCACCAGGGCGTCGTAACCGCTTTGACCGACGGCCCCGACGAACTGACGGTAGGGCTGAACCGACGGCCTTCTCTCCAGGTGCCGGCAGTAGTCGGTCCACGTCGAGTTGACCCGGCCCGTTACCTCGGCGAGCCGTTCTTCGTAGACCCTGGTGAGCTTCTGCCGCACGGCGAGCCGCTCGTTCTTGACGACCTCGCTCATGAACCACAGCAGGCAGGCGGTCGGCAGGACCACCGCCACCACCAGCAGCAGGACCATCCAGCGAAACTGGCTGTAACCCGGATTGATATGACGCATGATTCTCATGAGGTACCGTGTTGTCCCTTGCGATATGGGTCTTTTCTTTCCATATCGGCCGAGAACGCCCACACGGCACAATTATACCACATCGAGCCAACCGAAATCCTGTCTGCGCGGCGCGGCCTCCGGCCGCAACCAGGAATGCTCGCTCAAGAACAAGATGTTGCGCCTTTGCGGTGCAGGGGTGACAGGCCGCCGGGTGTGCGACAAGATCGTGGCAAACGCCCCGGATGTCATCGCGAGCCAGCCGAAGGCCGGCGCGGCAATCTTAGCCTCTGGCCGCTCCGAGATGGCTTCGTCGGCATACGCCTCCTCGCAATGACATCCTTCTTGTCCTGACCCGCCACTTCTTGTTCTGCACCCAGGCCGGCGGTTGCCCTTTCTACTCCGGTCATTCCCTGATCGGCGGAATGGGTGTGCGGGAGACCGGCTGAATTCAGACCTCCCGCACGGCGCTGATTCGTGAGTGGGGTTACTTTCATTCTCTAAAGAGCTGTTG
>CAYFUB010000135.1:0-13659 GCA_964346195.1 uncultured Pirellulales bacterium | reverse complement strand
TATTCGTATCCTTTCGCTTTCCTAACTCGCTTTCTTAACCTTCCAGATCACTGAGAACCTGCACAGCCGAGAACCCATTGGGCCGCGGTCCCAACTTGTTCAGCGCTGCGTCAAGCTGTCGATTCAAGGCATCCTCTCCCCCCTGTCGATAGGCCGTCGCCAATGCCATCATGCTCACCATCTTCGCCGGCGACTGCCGTGCCGGCGGAGGCGGGACGACTGGTCCCCCGGTTTCGTGCCCCTTTCTGCCAAAGAACAGCACAAACGCCACGATGATGGCTGCCGCCACCGCGAGCTTGCCGGCCCAACCGATCCAGATCGTCCGGGGCGCCCACCTGCGCGCCGGTGGCGCAGCCGGGACACTCCGCCCGCGCGCCGTCAGCACCCGGTATTCTTTGGCGTATTTCTGTTTCCATGATTCGGCGTCAAATACCGGCCGGGCCCCGTTGACGGCCTGCCGAAGCTGGTCGTCGAGCCATTCTTCATCTTTGCGTTCGCTCATATGTCCACCTCGCCAAGGCCGCTGCGCCGCAGATACTGTGCCAGCTTTCGCTTGGCGCGTCGCAGCCGGCCGTTGATCGCCTGTTCCGAAATCCCCAGGACCGCCGATATCCGCTCGTAAGAAAGACCATCATAGAACCGCAGGAAAATCACCTCTCTGCCCTCGGCCGGCAGCCGGGCCAGGGCCTCCGTTACCGTGTCGCGGGCATCCTGCCCGCGATTCGAGGGCAAGATGCCCTCGACACGTTCCGCCCGTTCCATCAGCGACTCGCCCAAGTGGGGCAATCCGTGCCGGGCCCGGGCCAGGTCTCTGGCCTCGTTGCGGCAGATCGCCGCGACCCACCGGCCGAACTGGTCGGCCTTCCGAAGTTTCGGAAGGCTCACCGCCGCCTTCGCGAAGGCCTGCTGGGCCGCGTCCTCCGCCAGATGCCGGTCGCGAAGGATCGCATGGCCGATGGCGACCATCGCACCATAGTACCGCCGACAAAGCTCCGTAAAGGCGTCGCCGTCGCCTCTGGCGGCCTGTTCTACCAACACACTGTCAGGTCCACGTTTCTCCATCGAGAACCGCCTGGCTCAAGGCCGTTTTCACTACCAAGACCCCTGCCGAAACAACAAATGGGCGCTCCAGTCAGTTTTTTCTGGATTATACGTCGCGCGTCAAACCGCCGTGAACGAAAAAAGACTGGTTGATGAGCAGGGCTCCTGCCCATGCGGGTTGCCTACAAAAATTGCCCCCGACCTTTCCCGCCCCCGGGGGAATGACAAGTCAGCGGGCTTCTACGGCCCCTGGTGCTTTTGAAGGAGTCGAACTCGATGGGCCCAATCGTTCTCCCCGCCCATATTCACAGGCCGGCGGTATCTCTTTCCGCCGGCCCGCGTTCGTTGCATCCTCCCGTCATACCTACTTGTTCACGCACACCGGACGACGACACGGCCCGGCGCTGAATCCAGGACCGTGCGTGCCCGTGGTGCGCGTGCGTTCAACCGTTTATCGGCCAACCTCCGCGTAGCTTGGCACGTGCCAATCCAGGCACATCTCAGACTTCGCTATGACGTTCGGCTTCGAGAGGTCCACGCCGTGATATTCGGAAGCACGCTCCCGGAACCACTTGTCGAACGGCTCTTTCGATGTCGCGAGTTTCCCCAGGTAGGTCTCGGCGCCCGGACCGTCGAACACGACGATCGCGAGCGGCCCTTCGGGGCCCTCGGCCAGCCACGCGCGATGCAGCGTCAGGCCCATCCGCTCGTTGAAGGTTTCGAACTCTTCCCTTCGCGAGCTGGTGCACTCACGCAGCCACGCTTTCCACGCCCCAACTTTTTCCCGAATCAAAGGAGCAGCTATAGCATACATGATACGCCTCTTTTCTCGTGTCCGGAAAGCGCCGACGACCCGAAACGGCCGGAATGCCGCCTGCGTTTCCGGTCAATTTTTCCTTGTCTTGTTCTATTGATAATTACGAACGTGGGTCCCCGGTGATGGTAAGCAAGCGGCTCTATTGCCCTGCGCAATTTGCCCGGTCCGCAAACCGCCAAACGTCGCTTCTCAGGAGGGAATTGCAGACGCCGGGAGAACTTGACAATGTCGGGCACTCTCTCAGCCTAACGGCCATAACTCCCTTTGGGATAATTACTTATGCGTATCCATCGGCGAAGTGGCCGCCCGAAACCTTGCGTCGTGGTGAAGAGACCGGATTTCCGCCTCCGTGAGAATGACAAGCGGCGCGGCCCACCCTACCCTCCAAAAGGATGCGTGAAAAATAGCACGGGCATTCTGCCCGCGAGTTTCACGGGCGCCTCGCCCATGGAAAGGCAAGCTCTGCAGGGCCAAGATGGCCCTGTGACTGGGCTCCCAAAACGCGAAGACCGCGTTTTGGGGACCCTTCATGGGCAGGATGCCCACGCTACCTGGAAACGGGCGCGGGAGCCGGATTCTTTCGGGAACTGGCCGGCGATAGTGCTGCAAGCGCATAAAAAAAGCCAGCTTCCATGCTGGCTCAACGGGCACACATGGAGGAACACCTCTACGGAGGATGTCTGCCCGTTACAGTGTGGCTCAAGCACGCAGGTGCGATGGGCTTTCACTCGGGTTAAGTTTCAGGTCGTGTCTTGTTATTCGTCCGGCCGGGCTATTCGGCGCGGGTGCAGCCCCCTGCTCCACAGCAGCTCTCGGGGTCGATCTCCTGACCCGCCATCGGGGGACAGCAGGCAGCCCGGGCCTCGCCCGCGGTCTTGGGGCACGCGGTTTGGGCCGTGCTCGGACAACAGCCGGCGGGCTTGGCTTCGGATGTTCCTTCTATGCAAGAACCCGTACACGTCTGCGGCTCGGCGCAGACGCCGGTTACTTTACAGCACGCCTCCGTATTCAGCCGGGGACAATCGGCGCACCTATCCTCGGCGGCTACCTGGACGGCCTGATTCGGCTTATCCACGTATCCGGCCACTAGGGCGGTTCCTGCTGCCAGACCAACGATGACCAGTGTCGCAAAAAGTGGGCTCTTCGACAGGCTCGGTTTCATTGATATCCTCCAGATTCCCCAATCCTATCACCGGGTTCGGTTCCGATAACCGTTTTTCCCCTGCAATCCGACAATCAATACTACCTCTCCAGGCTCCGGGTTCGTGACAAAATTCGCCGATCGCCATCCGGACCGGCCCGGCACGCCCGACAGCCTCACTAGAGGCTTTGGCGAGCGGCAATTATACACGATCCCCTCTCGTCGGGCAATCCGATCTTTTCGACAGCCGAAAGGCGTACGAGTTCCGGCCTTTTTCGCACCTGCACGGCCTTTGAAATCGTTTGACGCCTGCATTACATGGGATTATAGTATCGGGTTTAAGGATAATCGGGGCGGAAGAGTTGTTGGAGTCGCCAATGAATAACAGCAAAATCGTAGCGGAAGCCATTACCTTCGATGACGTCCTGTTGCTCCCCAATAAGAGCGAGTTCGTACCCAGCCAGGCCGATACGAGCACGAAGCTCACGCGGAACATCACGATCGATATCCCCATCGTCTCGGCGGCCATGGATACGGTTACGGAAGCCGCCCTGGCCATCGCCCTGGCCCAGGAGGGCGGCGTCGGCATCATCCATAAGAATCTCCCGATTGAGGCCCAGAGGCGGGAGGTTTCCAAGGTCAAGCGGTCCGAGCACGGGGTCATTCTCGACCCGGTAACGCTTTCTCCCCGAGAGCCGGTCCGGCGGGCACAGGAATTGATGAACGAGCAGAACGTCAGCGGCATCCCGATTGTCGAGGGCAAGAAGCTCGTGGGCATCCTGACCCGCCGGGATCTCAAGTTTCTCCGTGATTACGACGTGGAAATCAACGCCGTGATGACCAAGGCCAACCTGGTGACCGGGCCGGCGGGTACCACGCTCGAACAGGCGAAAGGAATCCTGCGCGAGCACAAGGTCGAGAAGCTGCTGCTGGTCAACGGCAACGGCGAGCTGGCCGGCTTAATCACGATGAGGGATATCGACCGCGTCCAGCAGTACCCGCGGGCCGCCAGGGACCAGCGGGGCCGCCTCCGCGTCGGGGCCGCCGTCAGCGTCCACGATTACGAGCGCGTCGAAGCCCTGATCGCCGCCGACGTCGATGTGATCACCGTCGACACGGCCCACGGGCACTCGCAGAACGTCGTCGAGACGGTCAAGCGGATCAAAAAGGACTACAAAATCGACGTAATTGCCGGCAATATCGGGACCGGCGACGCCGCCCGGGAGCTCATCGACGCCGGCGCCGACGCGGTCAAGGTCGGCATCGGTCCCGGCGCCATCTGCACGACGCGGGTCATCTCCGGCGTCGGCGTCCCACAGGTCTCCGCAATCATGGACTGCGCCGAGGCGGCCGGCAGGCAGAGCATCCCGGTCATCGCCGACGGCGGCATCCGCCAGTCGGGCGACATCACGAAGGCGATTGCTGCCGGGGCGTCGAGCGTGATGATCGGCTCGTTGTTCGCCGGCCTGAAGGAGAGCCCTGGTCAGCTCGTCATCTACAAGGGCCGGCAGTTCAAGGAATATCGCGGCATGGGCTCGCTGGGGGCGATGGTCAAAGGCTCCGCCGAGCGCTACGGCCAGAGCAGCCGGACCGAGGTCGGCAAGCTCGTCCCCGAAGGCGTCGAAGGCCGGGTCCCCTACCGCGGTACGCTCAGTGAGTTCGTCTATCAACTCGTCGGTGGCCTGCGGGCCGGCATGGGCTACTGCGGCGCCCGCAGCATCCTGGAAATGATGCAGAAGGCCCGCTTCGTCCGCGTCAGTGCCGCCTCGGTCAACGAATCTCATCCCCATGACATCCAGATTACCAAGGAGGCCCCGAACTATTCTGCCAGTCTGCCCTTCGAAGATTAACCCGCGAAAAGGTGCAGGACAAAGGGACGAAAAGGACGAGGGGAAACCTCTTGGTCCTTTGGGTCCTCGAGGTCCTTTCGAATGAGGTTCTTTCATGACTCGCGAAATGATCGCCATCCTGGATTTTGGCAGCCAGTACATCCAACTGATTGCCCGGCGGGTCCGCGAGCACAACGTCTACTCCCGCATCTACCCGGCGCAGACGCCCGCCGAGGAACTGGCGAAGCTGCCGCTCAAGGGCATCATCCTCTCCGGCGGCCCGGCCAGCGTCTACGAGGCCGGCGCCCCCCGCTGCGACGAGAAGCTCTTCGATCTGGGTGTCCCGACGCTGGGCATTTGCTACGGCATGCAGCTCGCCTGCCAGATCCTGGGGGCCGAGGTGAGCCCCGCCCGCAGCCGCGAGTACGGCCGGGCCATGCTCACGGTCCGCGACAAGAACGACCTGTTCGCGAACATGCCCGACGACACGCTCGTCTGGGCCAGCCACGGCGACCAGGTCGTGAACCTGGGCCAGGGCTTCGCGACGCTGGCCCTGACGAAGACCTGCCCGCACGCCGCCGTCCGGCACCGGGACAGAAGATTCTTCGGTGTCCAGTTCCACCCGGAAGTCAGCCACACACCCAAAGGCGCCATCATTCTAAAGAATTTCCTCTACGACATCTGCGGCTGCACTGGCGACTGGAAGATGAGCGACTTCGTCTCGGAGGCGGTCCAGAGCATCCGCCGGCGCGTGGGCGACGCCAAAGTCATCTGCGGCCTCAGCGGCGGCGTCGATTCCTCCGTCACCGCTTCTCTTATCCACCAGGCCATCGGCGACCAGCTCGTCTGCATCCTCGTGGACAACGGCCTGCTCCGCCGCAACGAGCGCGAAAGCATCGTCTCGACCTTTCGTGACCACTTCAAAATGGACCTGCGTGTCGTCGACTGGTCCGAACAGTTCCTCACCGGCCTGGCCGGCGTCACCGACCCGCAGCAGAAGCGCAAAATCATTGGCGCCGAGTTCATCGAAGCCTTCAAGTCGGAAGCCGACAGAATCACGAACGCGAAATTCCTCGCCCAGGGCACTCTCTATCCCGACGTCATCGAGTCCGGCTCGAAGGACGGCAACCCCGCCGCCAACATCAAGCTCCATCACAACGTCGGCGGCCTGCCGGCGGAGCTGGGTTTCGAGCTCATCGAGCCCTTGCGGGACCTGTTCAAGGACGAGGTCCGCCTGGTCGGCGAATACCTCGGCCTAGCCGAGGATCTCGTCTGGCGACACCCCTTCCCCGGCCCGGGCCTGGCGGTCCGCATCATCGGCGAAGTCACGCCGCAGCGGCTCGAAGTCCTCCGCAGCGCCGACGAAATCCTCATCGACGAAATCAGGGCCGCCGGCCTGTACCGCAAGATCTCGCAGGCCCTGGCCGTCCTGGTCCCGGTCTCGACGGTCGGCGTCATGGGCGACGAGCGCAGCTACGAGAACGTCGTCGCCATCCGCGCCGTGGACACGACCGACTTCATGACCGCCGATTTCTCGCACATCCCGCACGAGGTTCTCGGCACCATCTCCAGCCGGATCATCAACGAGGTCCGAGGCGTCAACCGCGTCGTCTACGACATCTCCAGCAAACCCCCCGCCACCATCGAGTGGGAATAACACGTGGCGAGGGCATCCTGCCCTTGTTCAAGCAAGAATGTGCTGCTATTGCGGATTTCCTCTTCGTACGTCGTGCGTCCGCGCACGACTCCGTAGCACGGGCGTCCCGCCCGTGGAACTGGACGCGTAGGGTGTGCACCGCACATCTTCTCTGCTATACTCTATTCGGGACCGAAGAGAAGTGAGGTGTCGGCAAAGTTGCAGGAGTTGCGGATGATGGATAACTATAGGTTTCTCCAGCGAGATCGTGGGCTCTTGATGGCCGAAGTCCTGGCAGTCGCCTGCTGCCTGACCACGGGACGGCTGCCGGCCGCTGAGATCACCGCCGCGAGTTGCTCCCAGGCAGATGTCCAGGCGGCTATCAGTGCGGCTGTTGACGGGGACACGGTGCTGATCCCGGCAGGGACAGCCACCTGGACAACTCAGGTCACAGTGGACACGCCGAAAGCCATTGTCATCCAGGGAGCGGGGATGGACAAGACGATCATCATCGATAACGTGAGCAAGAAGGGAGGAAGACCCACTTCCATCCTCCTGGCGATCAAGTTGGCCCTCGGCAAGAAGTTCAGGCTCACCGGCATGACCTTCCGGGGCATGGCACAGGATACCGAGGTTTACAACAAGGGAACCGTGCACCTCTCCGGCGACGCCCACGACTTTCGTCTGGATCATCTCAAGTTCGACAAGCCGGGCACGTCCGCCATACGCTATTCCGGCGCGCTGTGGGGGCTGGTGGATCATTGCCATTTCGACCTTTCCAACTTCAAGCAGGGAAACGTCATCTGGCATGAGAGCTGGGGCGGCCACAGCTACGGCGATGGCAGCTTCGCCGACGCCCTGGCCCTGGGCACGGAACGAGCCATCTACATCGAGGACAGCACGTTCGTCGGGCCCGGCCGAGCCGGGGCAGGCGTGGTCGACAGTTTTGCCGGAGGACGGTTCGTCTTTCGCTACAACACGGTCACCAACGACAATCTCGGCACGCACGGAACCGAGAGCAGCGGGCGGCTCCGCAGCGTCAGAAGCTACGAAATCTACAACAACACGTTCACGACATCGACCCTGATCTTCTGTGCTATCTACCTGCGCGGCGGCACGGGAGTGATCTTCAACAACACCTTCCAAGGCGCCGACGGCCAGACCGGCTATAGCACCGGCATCCTCACGGCAAACTACAGAAGCAACCAGGCGTATGCTCCCTGGGGCCGGGCGACGGGAGGCAATCCTTGGGACGGCAATCAAGACGCCGGCGGGTATCCCTGCCTCGACCAGGTCGGCCGGGGCACGTGCGACCTGTTGTCCGGGGACCCGCCTATGCCGGCGGCGTGGCCTCACCAGGCCGCCGAGCCGGTGTACCTGTGGAAGAATAACTGGAGTGAAGTTCCCCGCAATCCAGGAAGCCCGGTGGGCAGCCAGAATACGGTAATCCAGGAAGACCGTGACTGGTTCAACGACACGCCGAAGCCGGACTACAAGCCCTATCCCTATCCTCACCCCTTGCAGGCCGCGACCGGCGACAGACACCGCCAATGACAGCAACAACACCAGGAGTTCCGTAGGGCGGGTTCTTGACCCGCGCGGCTGCTCCACGGCTACCTTCTTCTGAACCGCGGGGTATTATGTCTCGCGCCAAGACGCCAAGATGGCAAAGGGAAAGTGCATCACAGTTGTGTCTTCCTGGCGTTCTTCGCATCTCTGCGCGCGTAGATTCTGGCTACGGACGGGGGGCCGGGCCGGGCGATGGGTGCGACTCGTTGTCCCCAAGCTCTTCTGTGATGAGCGGTTGCCTCGACTCGCGAATCAGCCTTGCCCTCCGTCGGGAAATCCGTTAGTCTATGGCAGGAGCATCGAGGTGGTGAAGGTGTTGGTTATGGTGGCGATGAACGACATTCAGGCCGTGGTGGACCGCATCGCGGCGGCGTACGATCCGGAGCGCGTGGTGCTCTTTGGCTCGCATGCACGCGGTACGGCCACGAGCGACTCGGACGTGGACCTGCTGGTAATCCTGGCATTCGAGGGCAAGCCGTTCTGGAAATCGCTGGAGATCACCAATCGCGTGAATCCTCCGTTCGCCGTGGACCTGCTCGCTCGCCGTCCGGACGACACGCAGCGGCGTTACGACCAGGGTGACCCGCTGATCCGCGAGGCCCTGGACCAGGGACGGGTGCTCTATGAACGAAGTCGTGCAAGAGTGGATTGACAAATCCGAAGGGGACTATCTCACAGCCACGCGTGAGGCCCGGGCTGATCCCCCAACTACGATGCCGTCTTCTTCCATGCGCAGTAGTGCATTGAGAAGATGCTGAAGGCCGCCGTAATCGTCCGAGGAGAGGTCCCGCCCAAGACGCACGACCTTACGGTCCTGAGCGAGCGGCTCAGTTCCTTGGCTCCCGAGTGGCACTGGCCGGATTTCCTTTGCATTTCCGCCTGCCTGGGCGTATAAGCCCGAAAATCGAGCGTGACGGCTTTGGAAGCCAAGAGATGACTTTGAGAAGTGTGTACCCGACACGTACAACTCCCCCGTATCCGCGCGGAAGTGTCACTCCTGCGGCAAGGTCAAGCCCGATACATGGTCCACAAATCTCCTTGCCTGCCGGAGCCATCCTTCGATCTGTTCGGCCTGAAATACCACCAGATCGGCATAGTCGCCTTTCTGGCGGTTGTTGAACAACAAGTCGAAGAACTGACCGTACTCCAGCGGAACGACGCCGGGCCTGATCAACTCCTTATGCAACAGGGCCCGTAAATGCGCGTGTTTGCTCGTGGACAAGCCTTTCGTCAACAGCAATGCCGAGACCGCATAGAAGCAGGCATAATAGAGGCGATTCACATAGGCGTGGAGGTGACCCGTTTCAAACAAGAGCTTGGCCTCATCAACGGCCTCTCGTGCCCGCTGTAGGCGGTACTGCACCAAGGTCCGTTCCTCCGGCGTCATATCGGCACACCTTCGCGCGTCACGTTTCTGTGGAACGGCATGGCACGATACAGAGCGGAATCCCACTGGGAGCGACTATAGACCAGCACCGTCAGGACCTTGCCCGTGCGGACCTCCAAAGGGACCAGCCGATCCACGATGGCCCGCTCCAGTTCCATATTCGGCTCCTGGTCCACGAGAACCAACAGGTCGTAATCGGAGTCCTCCCGCGCCTCGCCTCTGGCCCGGGAGCCGTAAAGCACCACGCCGGCCTCAGGCACAACCTCTTGAATGGCCGCCTTGCATTCCACCAGAAGCCCATGATCCGCAGCCGTCATGTTCTCGTTTGCCTTCTCGATCATGAATTCTGCTCGTACAGTTCCTTCACACACATGCAACCATTATACCAGCCGGGCACCCTGCGGGCACAGGATTTACCCAGAAATCCGGGCCTCGGACCGAACCGGGGCTTGCCTCCTGCCTTTTCAATCATCAATCGCAAATCATCGATCATCAGTGCAAAGGCCCTTCAAACTTGACACGTGCCGGCCCACACGGGCCACTTGCCGGCCTCCGGCCGGTGTCTTTCCTACCGTTTCTCACCAATCACTTATCCCTTATCACTTCTGGGGATTTCCCTTTGCCTTTCCGCCTGCCTGCCCGTATAATCCCGAAAATCGAGCGTGACGGCTTGGGAGGCCGAGGAATGACTTCGCACAATGTGCGCAACGCCTTTGATCTCCTGGATAGGCAGATAATCTGAGAAATTGGCACATATCTGCGTTCTATTGGGTTACGAGGTGCCGATGTCTGAAACGAGGGCGAGAAAACCACGGATCTACGATGCCGTGTACGGCTACATCGAACTCGATGAGTGTGAATTCAAGCTTGTGAATACCGCGATTTTCCAGAGACTCCACTGGATCAAGCAGTTGGGGCCATTGCACACGGTTTTCCCCAGCGCACAGCATTCGAGGTTCTCGCACACGATTGGGGTGTTCTACATTGCCAAGAAGATGATAGAGCACCTGAAAAGACTCCAAGAATGCGGATATGCCTTCGGCAAGAACGACGAGAAGATATTAAGGTTTGCTGCATTGCTACACGATATTGGACACGTGCCGTTATCACATGTCGGCGAGCGAGTATTGGCACAAGAGATGGAGACAAGGCCCAGGGCGGAGGATATCAAAAGACGACGGGGCGTCAGAACCCTGGACCTGTTGGGCATAAAGCCAAGTCAGAAAGCCTGGCATCTACTCTTCCCGGATGAGAGTCTTCTTTTCAGCAGCCCGAAATTGCATGAGCGGTTGTCGGCAGAGATCGTTCTTCATAACGAAGAAATAGATGCAGTTCTGGCCCGTGTCTGGCACGGCAAACCCAAAAGAGCAGAATGCAAACGAAGAATAGCGCAGGCGATTGTCGGCATGAATCTGTCGGATATCCCGACGGTATTGTTACATTCCGAACTGGATGCCGATCGCCTCGATTACCTCCTGAGGGACTCCTTCTTTACGGGGGTAGGCTATGGACAGGTCGATCTCGACTATATCATCTCCAGGCTTGCAGTATACCGAAGGGACGCCACAGATCTCCCTGTTCTGTGTGTGGAGCACAAAGGACTCCACACGATCGAGCATTACATACTCGGACGGTTCTTTCTTCAGACGCAGGTGATCTACAATCGCAAGGTCCGGGTACTGGACCTGCTTTTCGAAGACGTTATGAGCTACATGCTGAAGGAGGCGGTGTCAGATGATTGCCGGTTGATGAACCTTCGCGAATTCTGTCACTGCATTCATATGGCCAAGGGCCGGCACAAGACACTCCATCTGCACAAGATATACTCGTACACCGACGCCGAAGTATTCATGAGAATGCGCAGGCTCCATGAGGAACTCGACCGAAAGGAAAAGGACGGCAGCGCCGACGATCGCGAACTCTACATCAATGACTGCATAAAGACCATTATGGATGGCGATGTTCCCGACCCTGTATTCCACACATGCCATAGACTTGTTGATCGACCATGTCAGAAGGATTACGAAGAGAGGCTTGAGAGAAGAGCCCGTCGGATCGCGAAGCGGATTGCGTCTAAGCTCAAGATCTATCCGGGACGGATCAAGACAGACTTCAGCTCCCAAGAAGTCATGAAGTATGCAAAGAGGTTCATGCGTACCGATGCGAGAGGTGAATCTAACAGCAAAGCTGTGAATACTGGGACAGAAGAGGAAGCAAACCGAGAAGCTGTAAGAGTCATGTTCAGACCCCCAAACGGCACAGATGATTGGCGCTATGCGGCCGAATGCAAGGGCACGATTCTGGGCAACTTGACGGATAAAGCCCTGCTGCTTTTCAACTGCTATTATGTCAGGCCGAAAGGCCGTGACGATGACTCTGAGAAAGTAAAAGCAAAGATCGAGAATGCGTTCACAGAGTTGATCAATAAGGAGTTCTACCAGTGAAGCAGCGTGCAACGTCTTGGCAACGCGCGCGCCCCGAGCGTAGCCTATTGCAGAGAGTGGCAGGTGGTCTGGCACTTTGGGTCGGGCGGAGACATCGCGTTAAGGGAATTCCTACTTGCTATTCATGCGGGTGACACGGTAAACTCAAGATTCGTCGGCCTTGGGACCGATAAGGTGGAGTAAGGAGGATTGAAGATGGATGTGGACACGGGTACCATTCTTTGGATGCTGGTAACGGAACTCGGGTTGGCGCGGGACAGTATGGAGGACCGTCTGAGACTCCAAAAGACGGTCTACCTACTCCAGACTCTTGGGCTCCACCTCGGCTACGGATTCAGTTGGTACAGATATGGGCCTTATTCGCAAGAACTCGTATACGATGCGTACAGGTGCCTTCATGTCGAAAACCACAAGCACGCGCAGCGTGCGAAATCGCTTGCGTTTAGTGCCAATACACAGGACTGGCTCAGAAGATTCAAGGGGGCGCTCGTACAAGAATTAGGCGATCCGAGGCAATTGGAGCTCTTGGCATCTGTGAGTTTTGTGCGTAAAGTCTGGAAACCTCGCCCTACAGCATTCGCGCGGAGCTTCAAAGAGCATAAGAGGTATTTTTTCAATGGGACCCCCATCAGTGATCATGACATTGAAGCTGCCCTGCGGAAGTTGAGCGAATTAGAGAAGACTCTCTCGAAGCATTAGCCACTGGTAACCGAAGGCTCTAGGGCCAGCTCTTGCTCTTGTCGCTGGCAACTCCAGGGGCCTCCCGTTGAATTACGCTCTGACGAGGGCAATTCACCAACAGCAAGACGCCGGGCGGAGCTGATCCTACCTGCCTGTCATTTGTCGCTGTCTTCGTCTTCCAGCGGGAAGTTCAGCCAGACGTGTTCGCCGTATTGTCTTAGCGCTTCGCGGTCGCGGGCCTTGGCCGCCTCCACTTCATCGTCAAAGAGGCCCACGTGTTGTCCTCCGACCTTGGCCCTCCACTTGTCCCCGTGCGGCAACACGCCCTTGAATCTGGACTTGCTGTCCTTCCGAGGCCGGCTATTGAGCTTATTCTCGTATTGCGTACAGATACGCAGATTGCAGCGGCGGTTGTCCAGGCCGTTGCCGTTGATGTGATCCACCACCATTCCCTTGGGCGGATTCATGATCATGCAGTGCATGGACATCGTGCCGGGGTGAGTGTTTCGCCGCGCATAGAACGTCCCTCCTCTGCACGCTTGCGCATACCATTTGTACCGGCTGAGCCATTCGTAATCGGCGGCGTCGACGATGGCGTGCAGGCCGCGGGTCAGGGGGATGTAACAGACCAAGTCGTTCGGCGGCGCGGGCGGCTCCACGCGGCAGACCTTCGGCCGGAAGTTGCGGCACGGCGTACCCGGGAATCTCGGGGACGCCTTGCTCATTTCGTTGGCAGCCGAGCATGGCGGATACGAAGGACCGTGGTACAATTCATGCGACAACAAAAATGAGCACAGCACGTTTTCGCAGAGGATGATATGAGCCCATCGGCATCCATGGCAGCGCGACGAACGGTGAGAGCAGGCGTTGTGTTTCTTGCCCTGAGTGGGTGGCTGGTGGTGCCCGCGGGGTGCAGCGTGCAGCCGGAGGCACGGGCGGTGCGTATCTATATCGTCACCGACCTGGAGGGAGCGAGCGGCGTGTACCAGTTCGCCCAGACCCGCGAGCCGGGCCCGCTGAACGAGAAAGCGAAGGAGTACCTGATGGGCGATATCGCGGCCGTGGTCCGCGGGCTGCGGGCCGGCGGCGCGAGTGACATCGTCGTGCTGGACGG
>CAYFUB010000134.1:0-7946 GCA_964346195.1 uncultured Pirellulales bacterium | reverse complement strand
GAAGAACGGTAGCGACACCGCCTGAACGCCTCTGACAATATGAAAACATGACAGGGACCGCTTCTATGTCATTGCGAGCGAAGTGAAGCAATCTCCCATGCCGGGAATTGAGATTGCTTCGTCGCCCTCGGCGCGAAGCGCCGCTGCGCGTCGGGCCTCGCAATGACATGGTGAACCTTATTCCGTCAGAGGCTCTAAGCGGGAGGGTGCACCTTCTTCAACTCCTCCGTGAGCAGTTGAATCTGGCGGTTCTCCTCGCGGATGATGGTGTCGATGGCGTTCTTGCTGGCCGGGTCGCGGGCGAAATCCTTCAGACCCTCGTAGAAGATGATCACCTCGTTCGCCCGCCGGATGGCGTCCTTGAGGATCTGCCGCTTGTCTTCCCGGCCGGTCAGCCGGTTGGCCCTCTCCTGTTGGGTGCCGAACCACGTCAGGCCCGACATCACCTGCGGATTCGAGAGCACGTAGTTGTCCGGGTCGAACGTGCCGAACTCGCCCGTCTTCTCCGAGAACCGCTTCCTCATGCGGGCCCAGATCTTCTCGTGCTTGGCCTTCCAGGTGGCCAGCCGGTAGTAGATATCGCGCAGTTCCGGATCGTCGAACAACTCGGCCGTCTTCAGATAGAACTTGGCGCCTTTGTGCTCGACCTGCTCGGCGATCTGAAGGACTTCAAAAACGCTGAACCTTGTCTCCATGCCGCGCTTTCTCGACGGAGCCCACAACCATTTCTACCCGGAAACACCACGTCGGAGCCCGGGCCGTTTCCCAAAGACTCGGCTTGGGTACCATCCCAGCATAGCCCATCATAACTGGGGGAGATAATCGAGTCAACCCGATGATTGTTTTTATGAGACCGTTTCCTGTTCGAGCTGCCGGACGAATACATCATAGCTATCCTGCGCGAACAGGCAAAAGACCACTCGCTCGATGCCGGTTTTGCCCCGGAGGTGCTCGACGGCCGCACGGAGCATGATCTCGGCACAGCGCCGGATGGGGAACCCGAAGATGCCCGTGCTGACGGCTGGGAAGGCGATGCTCTTGAGGCCGTGCTCATCCGCGACCTTGAGGGAGTTCACGGTGGCATTACGGAGCTTCTCGTCCTCGTTGCCCTCGCCCATCCGAGGTCCCACGGCGTGGATGACGTGCCGGGCCTTGAGGTTGCCGCCCGTGGTCATGACGGCCCCGCCAACGAACGTGCCGCCGAGCCGGTCGCACTCCTCCTGGATTCGCGGCCCACCCTTCCTCCGAATAGCCCCCGCGACGCCGCCGCCGAGGACCAGTCGCGCATTGGCCGCATTGACGATGGCATCCGTATCCATCTCCGTGATATCGCCCTCGACCAGCTCCAGTGTCCGATTCCCTATCTTCACATCCATGTTCAAGTCCTCCTTACACATTTTCACCCTGAGGTTGCCCCTTTCCCCGGTAGGGGGGCTCATGCTTGCGCCAGTGCAAGTATCTGTTTCACCTGACGGCAAATCGGTCAACACGAGCTATTGACTATACGGCAACGCGACAGCTCTGACGTATACCATAGCCGCTGGCTGCCCGAGGCGTCAAATGCCTCCGGGCAAATTGGCTTCGTCTTGCACGAAGCGTCCGCTCGTAGTGACGCCGTCACGCGTTCCAGTAGCATGGGCATCCCGCCCATGAGTCGCAGGACCATCCCATTCGACTTTGCTCAGAGCCTGCCCTGAGCGTAGCCGAATAGGGTAGGCTCTGGCCCTGCTGAACGGGACGGTGTCTGCGGATGAATTCGTCGCTCGTTGCACGTTCCTGGTGGTTCGGGAGATTGCCACGTCGCTGGGCTCCTCGCAATGACAGAGCCAGTGAGACTACCGGGCTGCACGGCCTGCAAACCTCCGCGCCACTGCGTCTCGGTGTGACATATAATGCCTTTGGTGTTCGTAACTTACGTGCTTTTCCAGATGATAAACTTCTCAGAGGCACCAAGAAACGTTGAATCATCAGGATGGAGCGTGTACTATTCTACAAGGACATGCTCCGCGGCGTAGCGGAGACACATGGAGGATTCGAGATGTATTCGTATCTTCGAGCGGCACGGATGGCGGGAAAGAACATGCATACCATAAAGTGGCTGGTTGTTATCGCGATGCTGATGGCAGGCGTTTGGGGATGTGCCACGACGCCGAGGGCCCCGGCCGGGCGGTCTCAAGGCGAGAGGGCGCCTGTGTTTGGTGTCTCTCAGGTGCTTCCAGAAGAGATACTGCAGGGGTCCAACTATCGACTGGCCGAACGTGTTCCGGTGCAGGAATACCAATACGTCTTCACGGTCCGGTCGGACTTCGGCACGATCACCGCCCAGGGGCGGGCCATGCTCGGCCTGCGTCTGCGCGAGCTGAAATCGATTGAAGCCGCCACGAAGTTGGACAAATATCCGCTTGTTGTCGAGGGCATCCTCATGCCGCTGCGGGACACCGAGACGGGACTCGATCTGATTATCAACGAGCCGTTCGAGTCGCTCGAGCGTGCCCCCAAAGGCCTCGGCCTCATGGTCGATCAGTATACCGACCCGGCCGACGTGCGGGCGGGCGCGCCCGTCCGCCGGAAGTTGGCCGTGGCACTCGATTGTGACCCGGAGACGCGCAATCCCGTGCTGAAGAAGCTGCTCGACGAACTGTCGCTCCACGTGCTGGGTGGAAGCCTGCTTACGGAAGGCGCTATGTATCTCATCCCGGTCCCGGGCCTGGGCGTGCTGCCCATGACGGCGCAGATGAAGGAACTGATCGTCAACAGCCCGCCGAGCGAGATAAACAGGCAAATCGACAGGGAGCTGGAGGTCGCCGGCGTCGAAAGTTCCATCCGATTTCGATTCCATGACTCGGCCGCGTTCACAACCGTGCAGCGTCTGCAACTCATGGAGCAATTCAGGGCCCTGGAGGGCGTGCCCAATCGGGCGGCTCTCATCGAGGTTGCGGCCAAGGCGCACACCGAGGCCGAGGCTCTGAGCTCTATCCATAAGGGCAGAATGCTGGCTGACATTCAAGAACGAAAGCCCATCCGGCTGTTGAAATCCGTCGGATTGTTTCCACTGGCGGTACTCAACAGCGGAACGCAGGTCCTGATATGTCCGTACGATTACGTCACGATCACACGCGAGGTGAATGACTATCTTGACGCCTACCGGGCCGCCAATCCGAATGTCGCCACCGTGCTTGTAACCGCCGGTCGCGTATCACCGGGCGTGCTCAAGAAACTGGACTCGGTTCGCGTCAGGATCGTCGAAGAAGGAACGTCGATCGGCGATCAGACGAAACGAGCAGACAAAGGACGAGACAGATGATGGGATGTTTGAGGCTGTCTGGTATCGGATTGGTGTCGGTGCTGGTCGGTTCGGGTCTGGCCGGCTGCGGCCGTGCACAGCAAAAGGAATATGAGCCGGAGCGGATAACCGTTCACACATATCAGATCGACGGACTGACGGTTCGAACGGGGGACCTGATCTGTACGAACACCACCGAAGACGAGTCCATATTCGGAGGCCTCTTCTGGCGGTTCTTTGGGACGCTGATACCGGGCGAGGTAGACCATATCGCAGTGTATGTGGGGCCAGGTGGCCGTTGTGTGGAGGCCGGGGCCAAGTATTGCGTGACCACGTTTACGATCAAAGCCAACACATGGGACGCCTCACAAATGACAGACGAGCGCGGCCCTATTCTCGACAATCTCTATGGGGCAGCCTATCCACTGGCGGACCTTTCGCTATCCGGCACAGAGGAGGCCGGTATTCGAAAACGAGTGGCGATGTACTGCCTCAGGCAGGCTCAAGCCAATAAACTCTACAATGCCATGTTCCTGGACTCAATGACAGAAGACGCCTTCTATTGCAGCCAACTGGCCTACAAAGCTTATCTTAGGGAAGGGATAGATTTGAATACGGGTAAAGGCGTCCCTCATGTCCCCGGCATGGAAAGCATCGTCTTTCCTCAGGAAATATGGAGCGGATGCGAGCATGAAAGGCCCTCAGACCGTGAGGCAAGATAAGAAGGAGCAGCTGCATCAGGTAGCATACACCAACAGTGGGAGTTCATGACGCAAAAGGAGCATGAGATGAAGAGAATAACGTGTCTGCTAATCTTGGCTTGTTCGATGTTTACAGGCTGTGTTACTGACAAACAGAAGCACGATGTCCATTTCCCAATAAAGGTCGGCCTGCTTGCCGACACCCAGCTCACCTCTCATAATGGCTTTTCCAATTATAATTACAGAAGCAAACGTGCCGACCGAATGGTCGATGTCGCTATTCGTCCGCCTGCATTGGAATGTCTCCTTACTGAAGAAATGCTCAATATAGCGCTTAAGAAATTGACGCAGGATGCTCAAGGCGAAAAAGACGGAGTTGACGTAATTATCTACCTCGGGGACGGCGTGAATAGCGGCGGCACGGATGAAATCGAGACGTTCTTTTCTGTCCTCGAGAAACACAGAGCGGCAACGGGAATTCCAATATTCGTGATCATAGGAAATCATGAATATTTAGGTTGTGGAAATATCGTGACCCCGGGGACAAGGTATGCCCTTCTCAATCGTGACGGCCGGCCGAGCAATCCGGCACTCTCCAAATATCAAGTCCTCAAGAAGATCAGCGAGTTTAATCACGCCAGCAACAATTTGCCCACAAACAAGAAATTCGAGTACATCGACAATTATGAGGCGGTCGAACAAGACAAGGAATTAGATCACAATACAGGTTTGTACCTAAGCGGGCTCCTTTCCTATTCGGAGGAAGGCAAAGCCAGTGTAGAAGTATTCCTTTTGGATTCTTCGGACTACAAGGATGCTCCCGACTGGTCGAGCCTGGCCGATTGGGGCTTTTACGGAGTAATCGGGTCGTTATCATTCAAAGATGATTCGCGTGTGTTGTCACAGACCAGCTACTTCAAACATGTCGCCGGATCTTCGTCGCCGGACTTCAGGTTTCTGGCTTCTCATTATCCCAAGGATCATCTTGACAGAATCACCCTTGCCAAGCCCGGTGACGTCCCCTTTGACGTAACGAACGTGGCCTGGGAGATTACCGAAGGTGCTTTCAGCTTTCCCACATTCTCGGAGACACTGAACCAAAACCTTGAGGATTTGCTTTCACCGAAGAAAAGGAATTACTGGCTGTCCGGCCATACTCACGTGCCCACTACGCCGCAACCGTCCACAATCGTTGTGGGAGGACTCCTGCGGGACAAATACTACCGGGGAATCAACACAGGCTCTACCACTGATTACAGGGCGCATGTCGTGATCGTCGAAAGCTATGAGCGGCAGAAGAATAATCGTATAGACGGCTTTGTTGGGTATCGCGAGATTCCCCTATTTGACTATAGAGAAGATCTCCTTGTGGAAATACTCCAAGCGATTGGGGAATACGGGCGCGATCACGATAGTGATCCGAATTTCCAAAAGGTCGTCACGTCGATGGAGGAGTGGGTCAGGGAGGAACGGTCCGTAGATCTCATAGATACGAGTTTTTCGACTCTCACACTACGGCGCGGAAACGTGTTGGACCAAGGATTCTCAGCTCTGGGCCTCGGGCGAAGAAGTGCCATGACGCCCGAGGAGAGATACCGTATTGATGTGGGGGCTACGATGCTCGGGCTCAATAAGGCGTATCGGCGGGACGCCTGGGGAGACGAGCAAACGGAGGCTTCCGCCAGACACGTGGAGAATTTCGTCGCGCTCTTTGTTAGCCGTACCGGAAACAATCGTGATGATGTCATTTCATGCCTGGGTTTCCTGGCGGGAGCTTACGAAAGCGGCAAGTTCCCCAAAGGTTGCGACTTTAACCTGGACTACCTGAGAAAACTATGCAAGAAGCCAACTTGACGGGGGGATTCCGGCGTCAGAGCTTGATTGGTGATTAGGGGAGATGGTGCGCACGATCTACATGCATCGCCACCTCATCACGCTGCCCAGGGGGATGGTGGTGGACCATATCGACCATAACGGCCCGAACAACCGGCGGCGCAGTCTACATGTATGCACGCCCCCAAGAGAATTGGGTGAACGGCAAGCCGCGCGGCGGGTCCTCGCAGTTTGTCGGCGTGCATCGGCACAAGGACAAATGGCAGGCGTCACGGCTCATCGAGCGCGCGGATCTCGCCGACGAATCGAACGGCGACCGGATAACCCTCCACGTTCGCGGGGATTTGTTGTCTCACCTGCTCAGTGTTCGAGGCGGTGAGAACGAGGATGCACGGCTTGCCCTCGCATTGTCCGATGGCCGTGCCAACGACGCCGGGAATGGTCATCCATTCACTCGTGTGCTCTTCCTGGACCCGCTCGATTGTCTTCTCGGCCATGCGTCCTGCCTGTTCCGGCCGTGGCCGATCCCGGCTGCAGCCCAGCCCGCTGACAATGATCAGGGCCGCGACGATAACGCACGTGCGCGGCCCAGGTTCTGGCCTCGAACTTTCCATCATTTTATCCCTGCATGAGCCGCGCTTCGAGTCGACGCCGTGTCCCATCAGGGAGTCCCGGCTTCCGCTACTCGCCGTCAATGCTCACGCCGAACGCCCCGAGCACGTCGTCGATGTCGTTGGCCACGCCGAATTTCCCACTGTTGTCGCCGGCAAAAAGGAGTCCGACGGGACTGTTGCCCGCCTTTGTCACCAGCAGCGAGCCCGAATCTCCGCTCCTGATGAACGGTTTCCGGGACTGCACGAGAATCTGGCCTGTGAAGCGGGCGGTGCCGGCGGAATAGCCTACGTTGATCGTAGCGTTGATTGCGGTGACGGTCCCCTTCGTCAGGGAAGTCGTCCGCCCGTACTTTTGGACTGCCATGCCGACCTCAGCGGTCGTCGTGCCGGAAGCCGGTGCTCCGTAGCCATCGGCGGGGGTCGATGTGCCGAGCAGGCTCGTCAAAGACAAGGCGATGGCGGCATCGACCGTATTGTTGGCGCTGGTCGAGAAAGTAATGGGGACAAACTCGGCCAGGGTGCCGATGTCGTTGGCCGCGTTGTACGCGCATCCCGTGTCATACAAGCCCGGCTGCACGATTTTGTCACCGGTTTCGGGGTTGGCAGTTGCCTCATTCTCCAGGGCGTACACGTGGTTGTTGCTGAGGGCGTAAACGGAACCGCCCTTGCTCACTCGGCAGGCGATCGTTCCTGCGGAGCAGGAGGTCGCATTGCCCGTTGAGACGCCGATGGGCACGGGCCTGTCGAATCGAGCTGTCGGATCGATGCTTGTCCCCGGCTTTCCCTTGCCGGGAGGGGCTTTCTTGGCTCCCAGCGCCTCGATCTTCCCGGTGAAAATCCGCCGGACGGGGACGCCTTCGAGCTGGGCCGGAATGCCGGCGGCTCCGGCCTCCTCCAGCAGGACGAGCACCGCCGGCTGGTTGCTCTCGCTCAGCCCGACCGCCGTGCCTGCCACGCCCGGCTTGGCCATCAATTCATCGGTGTGTCGCTCCTGGACCTCTTGGACCCGCTCGAAGGCGGCTTGGCTCTGGCCCTGGGCGGATAACACGCCGGAAAAGGCCAGGATACAGAGGGTCACTACCGCTGCAAAAAGCGCCTGGAATAGTCTTCGTCTTGACATCTTCTAACCCTTTCACCGTAGATTCACGACGGCCTGTAAATCCTCTTCAACAGAATTCGATCTTCATACCCTTTGTCGGCATGGGCAGTTCGACAACGCCAATTTTTGCCTCTCACCAATACGCAACACCGACGAAATCGGCTTGATTTGTCATTCGGTCCCCGTGTCCTGCGGTCTCCCGGAAAGGCCCCATCCGTGGCGCTATATTTTCACGGCTTCGGATTATACCATATTCCTCCCCAATAGGCAACAGATTTCCGGCCAAAATCAGGCAATGGGTGCACGTCATGTTTGTAGGTAATACAGATATCTTGCCTAGTCTGTCATGTCGAGCGAAGCGTCAGCGCAGTCGAGACATCTGGCCGCGAAGGGAAGGTGCCTCTTGTCCATAGCCA
>CAYFUB010000133.1:0-3824 GCA_964346195.1 uncultured Pirellulales bacterium | reverse complement strand
GCCTCACGGTCGGCGTGGTGATGAATCTCATCGAGTTCGAAGAATCCGTGGTTGGCCAGGCGATGGGCTTTGAGATGGCTCCAGAGGTACTCGACCGGGTTGAGCTCCGGGGCGTACGGCGGAAGCCACTCGATGTGGATACGCTGGCAGCCGGTCTCCCACAGTCGAGCGGCTGCGCTGCGATGGGCCCCCAGACGATCCCACACCAGAATGATCGGTCCAGCCAGATGGGCCCGCAGGTTGCGGAGGAAGACCAGCACCTCGTGCCGGGTGACGTTCCGGCCCGGGTGCCAGTGAAGGTACAGGCCCAGACGGCGCCGCTGGGGCGAGATGGACAACGCCCCGATGGCCGAAACCTTCTGGTGGCGGCGAACCCGATGGCGAAGGATGGGCGTTTGGCCTCTGGGAGCCCAGGTGCGACGAACCACCGGCAGCATGAGGAACCCCGTTTCGTCCAGAAAGACGATGTGGGCCCCCTTACGAGCGGCGTTTTTTTATACGGGGCCACTCCTTGGCCACCCAGGTGGCAATGCGGCCTTCGTCGCGTTCCACCGCCCGCTTGGCCGGCTTCTGGCAGGACCAGCCCAGCGAGGCCATCAGCCTGGGGATGTGGTCCACGTGGTAGCGGACGCCGTAGCGCCGTTCGATCAGCTCGACAATCCGTGGACAGGTCCACACGTCGGTGGGATAGCCGTTGGCCTTGGCCCCCTTCAATAGGCGCTGCACCAGCAGCTTCCGCTGGCGTGGGGGCAGGCGTGACTTGCCGCCGGGGTGCGGCTTGGCCACCAACCCCTCCTCTCCCCGCTTCTCGAAGGCTTGGCACCAGCGGGTCACGGTTCCCGAACCGACTCCCAACCTGCGGGCGACCTCGGCGCGGCTGTGTCCTTCCTGGACCAACGTCACCGCTCGGCGTCGCCTGCGTTCCAGTTCCTCTGCGCTTCCATGCGGTCTCATGCATAGGAGAATCGGTCAACCCTGCCAGACTTCTTTAGGAATACAGGAATCAGTAGATCACCTTCAGCGTGCTGCTGGACGGGTCGACCGGCGGGACCCGTGATGCCAAACCCGCGATGGAAGCTGACCTGCAGATCGCATTCTCGCTGAGGGACCGTCGGTTTCGCGGGGAGGATCTCGTCGTACCGACGACCGGTGGACTCGACAGCATGTTACGCACGCCGCAAGCTTCATACCGCGAATCGTGCTTCGAGCAATGCCTTCGGGTTGGACCGGATCGAGTGCCGTTTGAGCCCTGTGGCGTAATGCGCGCCGAACAGCTCCGATCACCGAACGCACGAGGAGCAGGAATCCATAATCAAACATTGTCTGACATAGGGGAATCTCCACTGAAATATGGAAGTGCAATCATCGTCTCAGGCATGCCAATATGCAGCCTGAAAGGGCGTAGGTCACAGGCGGCGCTCACCTGGTCCGATATTCTGATCCGCCGGCCAGTAGGGGCTTCGCGGGTAGGCTTGCTCACGAAGGGCCGCGGGCGTTCCTGGGCCCAATCACAAGCGGCCGTTGACCACGCGACCTTCTCAAGCCTGTTGCCTAGCGTGAACGCCCCGGCCCGGTCCGCACTTTGGAGCTACAGAACCGCCCTTGACGCGCCGATGGTCCGGTGGGCCCTCGCGATTCGGTCTGCCTAGTACTACGCCTGAATCCCCTGGTCCGCGAAGGGAGTTTCAGTAATGCAAGTGGATCAAGCGTCTCTAAACGAATCGTCCCGCCCGCCAACGTGGCAACGTAGGAAGCACATCATCAATCCCGCCTTTCAGTGGAAGTACGCGCTGACAGCCGGGGCGATTGTTTTCCTGGCCGCATCGGTTATCGGTATAACCCTGTACGGGGTTCTGCACCAGCAGGCCCGGCTACGGGTCATGGACCCCGACACCTACACCGCCGAAGTTGGCGCGGTGATCCTGGCTTTCGGCTTGGCATTTGCCGCCCTGGGGGGTGGAGCCGTTACCTTTTGGTGCGTGCGCATAACACATCGGATCTGCGGCCCTTTGTTTGTCCTGGACCGTTATTTCACCGAGTTGGCCGCCGGCCGGTTCCCGCAGGTGCGAGGTCTACGCCAGAAAGACGAGTTCAAGGACCTGCACCAGTCGCTTCAAAAAGCGATCGACGTCCTGAAAGAGCAAAAGCGGATCGAGCTTGCCGGACTCGCCGAAGCCGCCCATCTTGCCAAAGGGCTTGCCTCGCAGGTTTCTGGCGAACAGCAGGGCCACCTGGCCAGACTTCTCGCTCGCATTGAAGCGTTGCGCTCTTCGGCATTGCAACGCTTAGACCAGACACCGGCAAGCGGAGAGCGCGTGGCACTCGTCGCAGGCTCCACTGCTGAGAATGAAGAACCTATCGACTCGGACTCGCTTTGCCGGCAAGCGGCGACCGGCTCTGGCAGTCAAATCAGGAAGGAGTCGCCCACGGAGGAAGGTCCGTTGTCCTCGCGGCCGTCCGCCGGACCAACGAGCCCGTTGGGGCGATAGCGGGCCACCACGCGGCGAATCCCCGAGCAGGCCCCACACAGGGCCTCACCGAGGGATTGAACGCTCAGGCAAGTCGCCCGCGGCGCATCGATGGAGCCAAGCAAGATGTCGAGGAATGTCAGAAGGTCAGCAACGGGCCGCCGAGACGGGGCCGTCGTCGTGCAGGTCCTCATCTTGATGGTGGTCCTGCTCGGCTTCGCGGCCCTGACCATTGACGTGGGCCGTCTGTACAACGTCAAGGCCGAGCTTCAGAATGCTGCCGATGCGGCCGCATTGGCGGGTGCGTCGGCGCTGGCCGATAACTCGTTGCGTGAATCGGTTTCCAATGATCCTCAAGTGATAGCTGAGCATGTCCGGCACCGAGCGTTCCACATCGCCGCCCTAAACCCGGCGGACCAGAAATCCACGCACCTGGCCATCGAGGACGTGGTGGTTGGCCGCTTCGATTGGGACTACCCCGACCAACCGCTCAGTCACGACGGGAGCGCTAACGCGGTGCAGGTGACGGCCCGCCTTACCGAAGGCAGCCCGAACGGGCCGGTGCTGAATTTCTTTGCCCCTATCCTGGGCGCCGACACCTCGAACGTCTCGGCCATGGCGATCGCGGCCATCAACGACAAGCTCGCCAGCTATCCACCCCAGCCGGCTCCAACGATCCTTCCGTTCACCGTTTACAGAGACTTCTATGAAGATCAGACGGTGAACGGGCCAGACGACTACAGCCACAATGAAGATCTGGGTGTGGTTGAGAACTTCGGTGATGGCATTCCCGAGGTCGTCGTGTACCCAGGCAAAGAGTGGGCCGAGAGCTCAGACGGCGCGGGCAACTTCGGACTGCTCAACATAGGGCTCGATAGCTTCGGCGCGCCGCCGCTCGCCCAACAGATGATCGACGGCGTTACTCCCCAACAGTTCGAACAAGAGACCGGCGAGCGCGAGCTGACCTTCCTGGACGACGCCGGCAACCCCAAGGTCTACAGCCTTGGGGGCACGCCGGGCATGAAGAGCAGTCTGGAAGATGAGCTTCTGTCCCGCGTTGGCGAGATAGTGGGAATCTTCCTTCACACCGCCGTCGTTGATCCCGGTGCAAACGCCGTCTACGCGATCGTCAGCCTTCGCTTCGGCCGCTTGATGGAGGCTGATATAAACGGCGAGCGAGGAATCGTATTCCAACCCATCGTCTACACGGATCCGACCGTGAAGACCGACCCAGCCGCGCCTTCGACTGGCGGTCTAGTCGGTCGAGTCATGATCGCCCGGTAACCGGGCCGCAACGCCGCGTATGCCACGGCTTGGCCGAAGGGGCTCCTCGGCAACGCTGCCAGCGACCGGGCT
>CAYFUB010000132.1:0-16182 GCA_964346195.1 uncultured Pirellulales bacterium | reverse complement strand
AGGTTCGGGTCGCCGGAGGGGTCCAGCTCGAAGGCGTGCTGGTTCTCGGGCAGGTCCCACGGCTGGACTACGAACCGCGCGTTGGGCAGGCTCGACTTGCTCCAGCGGGAGATCTCGATGTCCATTTCCCGGTTGTGTTCCTCGCGCAGGCACTCCTGGCGAGTGAAGAACGCCAACACCACGTTGGGATCCAGTTGATGAAGCGGCCCGGTGACGGTGAAGGCGTAGCGGCCGTAGCCCAGGCTCCGGTCCGCGATGACCTCGCTGCAGTACCAGAGGCCACCACGCCGGGCGATCTTCAGGTGCAGCCGATCCGTCTCATCGACCCAGACATTCTCGCCACTGTCGGAGAAGTAGTTGAAGCCCGGGTCGACGGGATCATACGCGGTCCGGACCATCCAGTCGCAGTTGGCGAATTTCATGGTCCGGAACCGGTACGCGTGCGCATAGGGATAGCTAGAGAGCTCCTCCAGGATGCACTGATGGCTTTCCATCAGGGGCGGCTGGTACGCGGCCGGAATCAGGACGGCCAAGACCCGGGTGGCGTAGCGATCCATCTCCTCGACCACGATATTCGCGGTCCACGTCCCGTCGGGATTGACCGTCGTCACGCGGGCGGTCGCGCTCGGCTTGCTCCACCAACCGTGCGGCGGAACGTGGATGTAAACAGCTACCGCATAGTCGCTCGGATCGACGCCGGTCACGCGGCCGACCAGAGGTTCGGAGCTGCCGTACGGCGGCACGGAAGTCAGCTCGATCATCGGCCTGTCGTCGGCCGCGACACCGGCGAACGCCGTGGATGGCGCGCATGTCATCAGAAACAGGGAAACCATGAATACACCGACGGCAAATGCGACTCGTCGATTCTGATGATGGAAATCTTGCGGATACATGGCGACTCCTTTCGATAGTGACAGCCCTTGCCTTGGCGTTTCGGGCTTGATGTGAGTCTCAGTCCTTTCAACTCCCCTCTTACAAATATCACAGTGCCCGGCCCCCCCGGAACGGCCGGGTATCCACCCCAGATCACGCACAGTATACCAAAGAGGTTTCAGCCGAACCACAAGGGAAAAGCACATATTCTCTCAGAAAAATGTCGCCGTACTATTACACGACCATACGCGCAGTGCGAGACGGGTGGCATGGTCTTTCACGGAACGTTTCGTGAACGCAGTGCGACGTGTTGTCATTGCCCACAGAGATCCGGCAACCGATCGCGCGGCGCGCCGTCCGCGAGACGGGAAAACAACGTTACGTTTTGACCGTCAGTGGCACTACTAAGTAGACCGTAACAGAGACGGGTGGACGCGTCCGACCCGATCCGTTGCGGGCACGTGCCCGAGCCGGCTTGCCGGGAAGTCGATGACCCCGGACACCGCACACAGTCGAGAGCGAGAGGAGGCACCGGGTATCCAATCCAGGACTGGGGGTCGCGCTATCCCTGCATAGCGTCCGTTGACAAACACACAGTCCGTAAGGAATGACACAAAAACGAGGAGTACCATCATGAACAGAAAATGGATTTTGATTTGTATGATATCGGCTCTAGGCATTACCCAGACAAGCATGGGCAAGAGTCCGGATCCGGGTCCCGCTGATCCCAAGGGCGCGAACGATCCCACCCTCGTGGCCTGGTGGCAACTCGATGAGACCTCCGGCGATGACGCCGCCGACACGAGCCCCGGAAAGCAGCACGGCAAGGTCAAGGGCGGGCCCGCCTGGACGAAGGGCCACAAGGGCGGCGCCTTGAAGTTCGACGGTAAGGACGATTACGTCGCGATTACCAAGGCCTTCTACAAACGCACGGGTATCCCGGCCCTGACGGTTGCGGCCTGGATTCGCACCGGCAGCCCGAACGAGCAGGTCATTGCCTCTTTTGACCAGGACGAATACTGGGGACTGGGGGTCAACGGCACCTTCGCGAAGTACGGACAGGTCGGCTGGAGCGTGATGACCGACGGTGGCCAGATCAATCTGGCCGGCCGCACCCGTGTCAACGACGGACAGTGGCACCACGTCGCCGGCGTGTTCGACAATGGGCAAGCTGCAATCTACGTGGACGGCGTCGCGGATGCCACGAAGACCACTGGTCGAACCTTCGGGACCGGCAACCGGCGGTACGGTTTTCTGGGCGTCGGTTCGAAGGCCGACGAATACGACGGCATGAAGGCATCGGGGAGCTACTTTGCCGGTGATATGGACGACGTCCGTATCTACTCACGCGCCCTGACCAGCAGCGAGATCGCGCTGCTCTCCTTCTTCGGCCCGGCCAACGATGACTGCCAGTTCGCGGAGCCGATCACCGAGGTGAAGAACCTGCCGTTCGACACCACTGAGGCGTCCGTGGACGGGCAGGGTTGGTGCATGCGCAGTCCCAACCTGTGGTACCTCTACAGCCCGGGGGCGACCGGCCTGGCCACGATCAGCCTTCTGGGCAGCCAGTACGACACCATGCTGGCCGTCTACAAAGGGGCCGAATGCAATCCCGGGTGGGACAGACTGCTCGGCTGCAACGACGACTTCGGCGGTCTGCAATCCCTGCTCAACCTTGATGTCGTCGGCGGTGAGACGTATCTCATCGAGGTCGGTGGTTACTCCACCAGGACGGGCCCGGGCGTGCTGACAATCACCCTCGAGGCGGTTGCCCAGGCCGAGTCCGATCTGGGCGACGCGCCGGACAGTTCGGAAAAACGCATGACGGCGTACATCAACGGCGTATCCGGCGTGGTCCAGGGCTACTTCCCGACCGTGTTCGACGACCTGGCTGGCCAGCCGCACGGACCGATCCATCGGGCCCCGCTGGCGGCGGCCCATCTGGGCCCGGCGGTCACCCTCGAGAACGAGGCCGATGAAGGCGCCGACGAGGACGGAGTCAATAACATCGACCCGGCCGCCGACGAGGCGGACCAGGATGGCGCCGATGACGGCGTCCTTCTGCCCCTGCAGTTGCCGCACGGCGAGTTCGCGAGCTTCCAGTATATCGTCAGCGTAATCGAACCGGGCACCGACCTCTGGGTCAACGTCTGGTTCGACTGGAACCGCGACGGCGACTGGGACGATGACAGCATCAGCAATCCGGAGATGGTGGGCGGCGACCACAACTACATGTCCGAGTGGGCCGTGCAGAACCAGTATCTCTTTGGCCTGCCGGTCGGGACGCACCAGATCGCCACGCCCGCATTCCGCGCCTGGCACCCCGCCAAGGGACCCAAGGAAATCTGGCTGCGGATTACGCTGTCCGAGAAGCCTTGGAAGGGCGGCGAAAACCCCGGCAAGCACGGCAACGGTGGCTCAGGCCCGGCCGACGGCTATGAGATCGGCGAGACCGAGGACTACTTCATCGTCCCGGAGACCGGCTGTTCGCTCTGCCAGGACTTCAACAACGACGGCAAGCTCGATTTCGACGACCTCATCGCCTTGATTTACAAATGGTTGGACTGCTGCTTCGAGTAGCGACGTGGAATTTGGTGTCGCCCTTGAAGCACTGCTGCGCTGCTCTGGAAGCAGCGAAAGCCGTGAGCACCTCCCGCTCACGGCTTTTTTATTGCGCGCGAAAAAACGATTTCGGGATTCGAATTTTGTGCCCCGACCCGGTATACTGCACCGGCGGCTGCCGGCGAACACAACACGAGGGCTGCCGTATGAAGGTTGGAAGAATCCTCTGTACACGGCATGAAGGCGGTAGAAGGTGGAAGACAAGTATCATCTGAAGGATGATAAGTACGATATCCTTAGTTACCCGAAGCGGCGCAGCCAAATCCACGTTCTGACCATCGATCCCGTGCTGGCCGAGGATATTTGCGAACGAATCGGTGCAGATAAACGACTGAAGCGGTACCCCCTCCTGTGCCCCCGCGCGGTCACGGTCCGCAGCGGCGTCGAGGAAATCGAACAGGTCGCCAAGAAGACAATCGTCTCGCGGCTGCTCATTTTCGACGTGCGGCGCGTCACGCTGCCCAGGCTGCGGCGGGCCTTCAATACCATCGTCGGCTACAATCGTCGCGACTTCAACAAGTTCTGCTACAGCATCTGTATCGGCGACGGGCCGGTAAACCTGTTCCAGGACGGCCGGGTGGTGGATCTGTTCGTCCCCTTTCTGGCGGCGCACCGGGTGGACTTCCATCCGGCGGTGTTCTTCTACGACCCGTTCCTGCACTACGAACCCCACGAGCTGCTGCCACAGGGCATCGATGACGAATTCGTCATCCCCGATGCGATCCCGAAGAGGCTGGTTTCCTATTTCCGGAACGAGAGGATGGGCGTCGGCGCCGTGCGGCGGTTCTTCCGCGCCACAGACAAAGACGACGAAATGCGCCGCAAGCGCCGGCGCATGCTCAGGCATCTGTACAAAAAGAGAATCGCCGCGCAGTTCCCCGGCCCCCAAGAGCGGTACAAGGCTTTGCTGTCGCGCCGCGGCATCCAGTGGGCCAGCGAGAAGATGAATCTCTATCCTCTGTACTTCGAAGACTGGGTCCATACGTTGATGCGCAAAGCCCGCCGTAACGCCACAGAGCCCAGGCCACAGACCCCTTATACCGATTCCGATTGAACTTTTCGTAGCGTGGCATGCGCGCCGGGTGGCGGCGTCAAGACCGGAGGTCTTGGCGATGGTTCCCGCGCAGGCAACCAGGCCATCGCCAAGCTGCGCATGGGGCCCCCCAACGCGATACATCGCGTTGGGGACCGCTTGACGCTGCCACCCGGAGATACGAAATTCTCAATCGTAATCGGTATTAGTGTGCCGTCAGGAGCAGGAATACCGCCGTCTCGCTATCTTGAGTAGCAGCAACAATCTGCGGCTCGCCTGGCTCGAGGATCACGGAGCCGGACCACTCCCAACTGTCGGTTTCCGGCGGAGCGTCGGGGGCCTGGGTCTTCTGCGTGAATCGGGCGTGCGTGAACCTGAATTTAACCGACACGACTGTCTCCGAGGCGGCACTGGCGCTGACGGAGAAGTGCGTGCCCGAGTCATAGGGATTGAAATCCACTTGGTGGGGGGTGCCCGTCTCACGCCGGACGTAAGTTATTCTTCTCGCCTGGATGGTCGTCTGCTCATCGGAGTGGGACGCTCCCTTGCTCCCACAGATGACTTGCGCCTGAGCGCTCTGGAGGCACTTGAGAATGTCGGCAACGGATACGGCATGAGGCTCCGCGCCGATGGGGCTGACGCCCAGCTCAGCCAGGGCAGGCAGGTTCACCTCGACCACAAAGGCCTCGACCAGCACCGCGACCGCATCACTGATATTCTCGGGGTCCTGACCCGGGCTCGACCTCGGCCGCGCCGGCATATTGGGCCGGCCACCCATCAGAGTCAGCGTACACAACAGCAGACAGGCGACAACCACGATTCCTTTGCCTTTGGCAAACATCAGCGTGCCCTTTCAAATCTCACCTTTTCGGTCACCGCGAAACCGCTCGTATCGAAAAGGCAAAATGGCAGACGAAAGTCACGAAAAAATGCCGGGGGTCTCTCAGATCTCAGCTTGGCGACTCTTGGTTTTCCTCAATCCCACTTGTGCTTCTTGACGGCGCGGAGAATTTTCTGGGCACAGCGGAGAGCCGCCAGACCTTCTTCGGCACTGACTTCCGGGGTGAAGGACCGGTCCCGGACGGCCCGCAGAAAGGCCTCCTGCTCAAGGCGAATAGGCTCCTTGTCGTCGATTTCAAGCTGCTCGATGTGCAGCAGGTCCGTCCAGTTGACGCTCGCCGGGTTGAAGTCGCCGCGTTGCCGCTGCTCCTTGATCCAGCCGACCACGTTCGTATTGGGGTCGGCCTTGATGATGATCCCGCTCTTACGCAGGTAATCGACGTTCAGATAGGCCTGGCGGGTGAAGACCCGGACGCGGCGCTCCGTCTTCAGCGCCAGCCGCGAGGCGGTAATGTTCGCAATACAGCCGTTGTCGAAGACAATCCGCGCGTTGCAGATGTCTTCGCCCCCGTCGATGACGCTGACGCCCACCGCATCCACCCGTTTGATCTTGCTGGCTGCCAGCGACAGGATGATGTCGATGTCGTGAATCATGATGTCGAGGACCACACCGACATCGGTCGAGCGGAACGGATAGGGGCTCACGCGCTGGACCTCGATGAATTTCGGCTCGATGTTCAACCGCTTCATCGCCTGCACGACCGGGTTGCAGCGCTCCGAGTGGCCCACGGCGACCACCGTGTCATAACGCCGGGCCAGCGACACGATCTTGCGTCCTTCGCGGACGCTCGCAGCGAGCGGCTTCTCAATGAGCACGGGGACCTTGTGGCGCACGAGGAGCTTGGCCAGGGCCAGGTGCGTGGTCGTGGGCGTGGCGATCGTGGCCGCATCGACCTTGCCGAGAATTTCGGCGCAGTCGGTAAACGCCGGACAGCCGTATTTCTCCGCAAGCTCGGCGGCCCGACCCGCGTCGCTGTCGACCACCGCCACGAGCTCGCTGTCCGGCAGTTGGCTGTACACTTTAGCGTGGATGGCACCCATCTTGCCCGCGCCGATGACGGCGGTGCGAATCCTGTCTTTATCCATCAAACACTCCTATGTCACCCTCGCTCACGACGGCGCTCCGTCTTGCCGCGCTCCGGCACCGACGCCCCGCCGCCTGACTACTCTCTGCGCAATGTCTCCAGGTAGCGCCCGAACTGGTGTTCGCTGCTGCGGAGAATCGAATCCACGATGGCCTGCACGTTCTCATCGAGCCCGCCCTCGCTGGCCAGCTCGCGGGCGTTGGCCAGCAGCGCGCCGCCCCGCCGATAGAGCCTCCGGTAGGCCTCATGGATGCGCTCCCGTTGCTCTTCATCGAGTCCGGCACGGGCCAAGCCGCGTTTGTTCACGGCGCGCACGGTCGCGGGATAGTGCCCACTGACGATCAGAAAAGGCGGTACATCCTGCGTCAAGCCGGCCAACCCACCCGAAAAACACCAGCGTCCCAGCGTCACAAACTGGTGCGCGGCGGACATGCCGCTGATCCACACGCCCGTTTCCACCCGGCCGTGTCCACCGATCTGAACGCAGTTGCTCAGGACCACCCTGTCCTCGAGCACACAGTCGTGGCCGACGTGCGAGTTGATCATAAAGAGGTTGTCGCTGCCGATCTGCGTGGTGCCGTCCTCGTACTTGCTGGGGTGGATGGTGGTGTTCTCTCGGATCGTGTTGCGGTCCCCGATGACCAGTCCGCCCAGCGGCGACTCGGGGGTCAGGCCCAGAACCTGGGGGCAGGCGCCGATAACACAATTGGGGTAAAGCCGGTTTTGCCTGCCGATCCTGACCCGGGCCGCAATGACGACATGTGTCTCCAGGATCGTGCCGGCGCCGATGGACACGTCGTCACCGACCACGCAATACGGTCCTACGACGACATCGTCACCCAGTTGTACGTTTCGTCCAATCACTGCTGTGGGGTGGATGTTAGCCATGTTCTTGGTACCTGCACCTCGACACAAAGTCATCGGTCTTCTGGACGTTATAGCTTCTCATCGTCAACCAACATGAATTTGATTTCGGCCTCCGCGGCCACCATGTCGCCGACCATCGCCTGGCACCGGCAATGGGCGGTCCTTCTTCGGAGCCGAATGGTCTCTGCAATCAGGACCAGTTGGTCTCCCGGGACGACGGGCCGGCGCAGTTTCACGTGGTCCATGCTCAGGAGCATGGCCAGCTTGCCGGCGTGCTCGAGCCGCTGGGCGAACAGCAGGCCGGAGACCTGGGCCATCGCCTCGACGATCAGCACACCCGGCATGATGGGCGTTCCCGGGAAATGCCCCTGGAAGAAATGTTCATTGAAGGTCACGTTCTTGACGCCCTTGATCCGCGTGTCGCCCTCGACCTCGATGACCTTGTCGACGAGCAGGAAGGGGTAGCGATGCGGCAGGACCTTCTGAATCCGCCGGATGTCGAGAATGGCGTCGCTCCCGAACCGCTCGACGCGGTCCTGCTGCTGGGCCGCCTCATACAGCTTGCGGACAAGCTGCTGGTTCAGCGCGTGGCCGCTCCTATAGGCCACGATCCGACCAATCACCGGCCGGCCCACCAACATCAGATCCCCAATCAGGTCCACGATCTTGTGTCGGACACATTCGTTCGGAAAGCGATAGGTGTTCTTGATCGGCCCCTCCAAGTCGATCACCAGGATTTCCTGCGGCCCGATATGCGTGCCGAGGCCCCGGGCCTGGAACTGCCGCGCCTCGGGCTCGAGCAGGAAGCTCCGGGCGGGGGCCATATTCGTCTCGAAACTGTCCGGGGTGAGCCGATAGCTGTAAATCTGCCGCCCGATACCGGCATGGCCGCTGTAGTCCAGGTCGTACGTGATGTTCAGCTCGCCCTCCGAGTCGGGCAGCGCATAAATCGTGGCGTCACCGGCCGTGAGGCGCATCGGTTTTCTGATCACGAATTCCCGGCGCGGGCTATTCTGCTCGACGCTTCCGGCTTGCCTGAGGGTCTTGACATACTCCGCGCTGCTGCAATCGGGCGCCGGCAGCTCGGGTCCCTCCACTTCGATGGTGAGGTTGTCGATTTCAAAGGCACGAACGGCCGCCAGGCAGTGCTCGACGGTCTCGATGCTCACATCACCCTTTTTGACGCTGGTGCGCCGGCTCCTTTCGGCGATGTTCGGGGCCAACGCGGGGATGCGCACGGCGCTGGCGACGTCCGTTCGCACAAAGACGATGCCGCTATCCTCCGGCGCTGGACGAAAGATCACTTTGGCATCCTGGCCCCCGAACAGGCCCTTGCCGGCAAGTTCACCCTCGTCCTTTATCGTCTTTTGCAGCTTCAAGTTGCTCTACCTTCGCCGTCAGGCGTTTCAATTCTTGCGCCAGTTTCGGCAGGCGGAGGATATGGGCGACCACCCGCGCCGCTTCTCTGACGTTCAGGGCGGGCGACCAAGCCAGTTTCTCACCCGGCCCCGTGCTGCTCATCACGCCGGCCTGCGCACCTACCATCGTGCCGGAACCGACTTCGATATTATCTGCCAGTCCCACCTGTCCGGCCAGCACGACCCCGTCGCCCAGCCGGCAACTGCCGGCCACGCCTGCCTGGGCGGCGATCAGACAACACTTGCCGATGACCACGTTGTGCGCAATCTGGACGAGGTTGTCGATCTTCGTGCCGGCTCCAATTATCGTATTGCCAAATTTCGCCCTGTCAACGCAAGTGTTGGCTCCAATCTCGACGAAATCCTCAATGATGACCCTGCCATTATGGGGAATCAGCCGGTGAGCCCCATCGATGAAGGCGTAGCCGAAGCCGACCGCCCCGACGGTGCTGTTGGCCTGGATGATGACGTGATGGCCCAGAGAGCAATTGTGATAGACCACAACGTTGCTGTCGAGGCGGCAATTGGCGCCGATGGTCGTATTCTCTCCGATCCTGCACCCACTGCCGATGACAGTATCCGGACCGATCCGGACGTTGTCGTCGATGACGGCGTGCGCGCCGACGCTCACCCCCTCGGCCAGACGCACATTTGCCCCGAGCCGGGCGGAAGCATCCACGCCCGGGACGGCGGGCTGGAGCCGGGGAGCGAAGTGATTGAGGGTCTCGATCAGGGCGGCGTTGACGTCCTTCACGACCAGTTGCGGCATGTGGAGGCCTGCGACGGGCCTGGTCACGATCACCGCCGTCGCGCCCGACCGGGCTGCCAGCGCCTCGTGCCGAGCTTCGGTCAAAAAGGTTATATCGCCTGCGCCGGCCGTTTCCAGCGGCTTGATTGCCGTTACCTCCGCGCTCGTCTCGGCATCCGGACCGATCACCTGAGCCCCAAGC
The DNA here is from genome assembly GCA_964346195.1 of uncultured Pirellulales bacterium. Lineage (GTDB taxonomy): Bacteria > Planctomycetota > Phycisphaerae > Sedimentisphaerales > Anaerobacaceae > PLanc-01. The sequence continues at coordinate 6,434 of CAYFUB010000132.1, read as the reverse complement.
CGGACCGCCAGTTCTGCAATCGTCAGACTCATCGCACCTCAAGAGAATAGCTTCGCGGGTGACCTTCCGGTCCCGTGTCTACTGACTGTTCTGGGGCCCGGGCCCTTCGGTGGCATCGAGCCGGGCGATGACCTCGTTCGTCAGGTCCACGCAGCCGCCATCGTAAAGCACCTTGTGCGTGCCCAGTGCCGCCATCAACTCATCGCTCGAGACAGGAAATTGCGGCTCCGTCCTCTCCAGCACGAGGTCCAGACCTTTTTCTTTGGCGACCTCTCTCGTGATCCCCAGGACATCCTGGTAGAGGTCTTCCGTCCACTTCTTGTTCTCCAGCAGCCGCTGTTGCTTGAGGTATTCCCTCTGGCCCTCCAGCTTGGCGCGCTTGTCGAGTACCGCCTGCAACTGCTGCATGTAATCGGCGGTGCCTTCTTTCAGGGTCTTGAGCTCGGCCTCTTCCGTCTCGATTTCCTTGGTCAGATCCTCCAGCCGGACCCTGGCCTGGCTCTGCTGTTTCATCAAGAGCGCCTGGTATTGGACCTGTCTTTTCGAGCCATTGAACACGTTACGAACACTGACGACTCCGATCCTTATCGGCGCGCCCGTGGTTTGCGCTTCGGCGGGGCCGTACTCCAAAGCCGCGAATAGAGCAATAGCGCCGATCAGGACGCTCGTCACCGCTGTCTTGCCGTTCATAGAAACCCTTTCTTTGTTCCGAGTGGTTATCGTCTCCTGTCAAAAAGCTCCCGGGGCTCTCAGAACAAACCGCCGCCCGAGAAGCTGAATACCTGAGTCTCATCCTCGTCATCCTTGAGCAGGGGGGTCGCGAGCTCGAAGCGCATCGGGATATTCCCGAAGATTTGCGGCACCTTGATCTCGATGCCGGTGCCGATCGACAGACGATAGCTGCCCGTATCGATGGTCCCGCTGTCGAGGAAGAACAGGGCGTTGAAATTCTCGCCGACCAGCGGCATCTTGAGTTCCGTGCCGGCCAGGAAGACCCAATCGCTTCCTATCGGGTCCTTTCGCTCGGGATTGGCGACGTTGGTCTGCAGGCCCCGCGTGCTCACGCCGCGATACTCGAAACCACGGAGCCCGTACCGGCCCGTGCCGCCCGCGTAGAACTTCTCGAAAGGCGGCGCATCGCCGACCATCGTACCGCCCAGCGCCTTGAACGCCAGCACGGTCTTGCGGCCGAGCACGTCTTCATACAGCGGGAAGTAGTGAATGAACGAGCCCTCGAGAATACCGAACGCGTCGTCTCCGGTGACCTGCTCGTAGAAGGCATTGATGGAATAGCCCCGGCTCGGGTCGTATCGGTCGTCCACGGCGATGGCGCCGACGCCAAACCTCACGCCGAACAGTTGTGTGTCTCCCTTGAATTCGCGGATCTCCTGCGGGGCATCGAAGTCCAGGTTCTCGACGCCGACGTTCTCCGCCCGAAAGCCGATGCTGCGGCGCCAGTCGTTCTCCAGACGCTGCTCGAAAGCGAAGGCGCCTTTGAGCCTCTCCTCGTCGTAGCTCTCGCGGAACCGTTCCCAGAGCCGGCCGGTCGCATCGAAACTGACGGGCATGTCGCGCCAATAGGGGTCGATGAAGTTCACGTAATACTGGCTGTACCGGGTGCCCGGCTCAAGGGAGATATTCAGCGTCTGTCCGGCCCCCCGAAACGCCCGCCAGGGATGGAACCACTCATCGAGGCTCTGAGGCCAATCGGAAATATCGAAGTTCCGCTGCTGATAGATCAGTTGCCCGATGACGCCGGAGTCGCTGCTGAAGCCGACGCCCGGCCGGATCATGCCGGTCATGCCCTCTTCGATGTCCACCCGGACGTCCTTGCGGTTCGGGTCGTCGATGGGCGGGCTTACCGGTCGGATGACGGCCGCCTGCGCCGTGGCGGCCCGTTGCACGTACTTTTCGAGCAGGCCGTTGCCCTCTTTCGGGGCGATCTTGGCGTTGTATAGCTCTCCCGGCGTAAAGCCGTACTCGTCGAGGACCCGCCGCACGACTTTGTCCTTCGTCTGCTCGTTGCCCGTGATGTCAATCCGCCCGATACGGAACTGACGGCCCTCGGTGATCTGGTACTCCACCTCGACCAGATGGTCCTCCTTCCTCGGCGTGAACCTCGGATTCTGCCGGACGGCGGCGTCCACGTACCCCTGCTCCCGGTAAAGCTGGGCGATCTCCCGGGCCCCGCGGTCCGCCCGGGCCTTGAGGTAGACGTCTCCCTCGTGCAGCTCGACCTTCTCACGCAATTGCTCGCCGGTGAAACGCGTGTTGCCGGACAGAATGATATCCGCCACCCGATAGACGGGCCCCTCATCGATGATGAAAACCACCTTGACCTTCTCGCCATCGGCGGTGAGTTCCGTTTCGGCGGTGATCTTGTAGTCCAGATACCCTCTGTCGTAGTAGAACTCACGCAGCCGCTCCACGTCCTCCGCGACGGCCTCTTCGGTATAGTAACTGGGCCAGAACAACCATTTCCTTTCCTTGGTCCTGATGATCTCCTTGAGCGTTCGCGCGCTGAAGGCCTCATTGCCGACAAAATCGATGTCGCTGATCTGCACCCGGGGTCCCTCGTCGATCCGATACAGCAGGTGCCCTTCGGTGAGCTGCTCCCGGTCCAGTGACACCTGGACGGACGAGTAGCCGATCCTGCGATAGACCTCGGCGATGGTCTGCCGGCCGCCCTCGGCCAGGAAGGGGTCCAGACGCTCGCCCAGCTCGAAGCCGAGCCGCTCCCGCAGCACGTGGTCCTTGAACTTGCGGTTGCCCTCGAACTCGATCGACTTGATGATCTCCGTCGACCGAGGACTGAGGATGGAAGATGGCTGATTCGCATCCCCGGCCTCGGCTGCCACGCAAGGGTTTAGACATCCTAGGAGGCCGAATGACACGAGGAGAATGAAAAGAGCGTCCTGCTTGTCAATCATCAATCATCCATTATCAATTAAAAAGGTACCGCTTCCTGCTCGAGCCGCGCCAGGTTCTCGAAGCGCGTGTACTTTTCGCGAAACGTCAGCCTCACCGTACCCGTCGGACCGTTGCGCTGCTTGGCGATAATGATCTCGGCGGTATTATCCGGCTCGTAGCCGTCTTCTCCGCGATGATAGTAATCCTCCCGGTGCAGAAGCATGACCACGTCCGCATCCTGCTCGATACTCCCGCTTTCGCGCAGGTCGCTCATGCGCGGGCGGTGCCCTTCCCGGCCTTCCGGGGCACGGTTCAACTGGCTGAGCACCACGACCGGGACGTTCAGCTCGCGGGCCAGCGATTTGAGATACCGGGAAATCGTCGAGATTTCCTGCTGGCGCGACTCGATCTTCGAGGCGCCGACGTGCATCAACTGCAGGTAGTCCACGAGAACGCACTGAATCCCGTACGCGCTCCTGAGCCGCCGGGACTTGGCGCGCAGCTCCAGGGGCGTCAGGGCCGACGTATCGTCGATGTAGATCGGAGCCTCCGAGATGACCCCGCAGGCTTCCACCAGTTTTTGGTAATGTTCCGTGCTGAGCATGCCCTTGCGAACGAGCTGGGCGTCCACGCCGCTGTAGCTGCACAGGAACCGCTCGGCGAGCTGCTGTCGCCCCATCTCCAGGGAGAAGACCGCCAACGGGATCTTCTCCACGATGCCGATATGCTCGGCCATATTCAAAACCAGGGCCGTTTTGCCCATGCTCGGCCTGCCGGCGATAATGATCATCTCGCCGGCCTGCAGCCCGCAGGTCGTATCGTCCAGCTCGTAGTACCCGGTCCCGAGCCCGGTGACGTGGGTCCCTTCGCGCTTCTCAATCAGCTCGTAGGCGCGCGTAACCAGGTCTTTCAAGGCCACGGCGGAGCTGGTAATCCGTTTGTCCGTGACGGCGAAAATCTTGCGCTCCGCCTCATCGAGCTTCTCACCGGCCGTGCCCGACTCGTCGTAGGCATCGTTCAGGATTTCGGTGGCCGCGGCGATGGTCTCGCGCAGCAGCATCTTCTCCCTGACGATCTCGGCGTAGTACTGGACGTTCGCCGAGGAGGGGACGGACTCGATGACGCGCTGGAGGTACTCGATCCCGCCGATGGCGTCCGTCTGGTTGCGCCGCTCGAGCTCGTCGCGCACGAGCACGCCGTCGATCCCCTCGCCGCGGTTCTTCTCGTAAAGATTGATGATCGCGTCGAACAGGATTTGATGCTCGCTGTGGTAGAACGCGTGGCGATTCAGCAACTCGACGACGTCCCCGATGCATCTCGGGTCCACGATCATCGAGCCGAGCACGGCCGCTTCGGCCGCCAGGGACTCCGGCATGCTGCGCGTCACCGTCAAGTCGCCCTTCGCGACCGGGCGGGCCGTGACGGGACCCGCCACTGCCACTTCGTCCTTCTTCCTGGTCTTCTTCTCTTTCTCTGCCACAGGTGCCCTGCATAGCGATACGGTGCGAGGCATTATCAGGGCGGGCACGGGGGCCTGCCCCGACCATGCATCACCGCTCTTGTTGCCTCACACGCCACTTACGACGTACCAAAACCAAGAGGGGCATTGTAACGGTCCGGCCATGAATCGTCAAACGTTGTTGTGCCGAGTACAACACGCCTACGAGGCGGTAAGCAAGATATTCGCGGTGACGGTCACCGCCATCTTATCGGGCTTGTCCATCGCAAAGACCAGACCGTCCGCTTCTTTCCTTTCGTACGGGCAAAGGAAACGACCTTTTTCCCGCGCGCTTTCTGACGCTTGCGAGCATCGGCGATGATGGCCCGCAGGTCATAACCGAACTTCTCGGCGATTTCCCTGCGATTTCTCCGAATTCCCTCGATGATCGGGTCCTTAGCCATGAGAATTTCCCATCAGTTCCTCTGGAGTGCAGATGACCGGGGCAGATGCAAGCCTTACGGCTTGAGCCATTGGTCGAGCCAGCCGATGACAGTCTCGTGCCAGAGGACCGAATTGTGCGGCTTGAGGACCCAGTGGTTCTCGTCCGAAAAATAAAGCAGTTTGCTGGGGATGCCGCGACGCTGCAAGGCGTTGAAGGTGCCCAGCCCCTGCGTCAGCGGGACGCGGAAATCCAATGCCCCGTGAATGACCAGCATGGGCGTCTTCCAGTTGGCCACGAAACGCAGCGGGTTGTGCTCCTCATAGCCGGTCGGGTTGTCCCAGGGCGTGCCCAGGTGGTCCCATTCAGGGAACCATAGCTCCTCAGTATCGAAATAGGCCATCCGCTCGTCGAGATTGCCGTCGTGGTTCACCAGGCAGCGGAACCGCTCGGGCCACTGACCGGCGATCCAGTTGATCATATAACCGCCGAAGGACGCGCCCAGGGCACCGACGCGGTCGCCGTTCATCCAGGGGTAGCGCTCCAAGACCGCCGCCAGGCCTTTCTGCAGGTCCACGAGGGGCTTGCCGCCCCAGTCGCCGCGAATCGAATCGGTGAAGGCCTGCCCGTAACCGATGGAGCCGTGGAAATCGACCATGACCGCCGCGTAGCCGGCCCCGGCGTAGGCCTGCGGGTTCCAGCGATAATGGAAGGTATTGCCGAACGAGCCCTGCGGGCCCCCGTGAATCAGAAACGCCACCGGGTACTTCCGGGCGGGATCGAAGTCCACCGGCTTGACGACATCGGCATGCACGGTCTCATCGTTCCAGCCTCGAAATGAGAACTGCTCGTACTCACCCATGCGCGCGGCAGCCACTTTGGCCTTGTTGATCTCCGTCGGTGGTATGCCCAGCGTGCTGTCATGTTTCAGGAAGTGCAGTTCCGCCGGCGAGCACAGGTTGCTGAAGCTGAAAACAACGCGATCAGCCCCCACATCAAGAGCATGGACAGTTCCCCCCTTGACGACCGTATGGACCTTACCGTCCTTCACAAGAAGGTAGAACAGGGCGTCGTCACCAACATCCGCCGCGATGGCATAGAGACCTTTGCCATCGCTCGACCAGTGTATGGCCGAGGCGCTGCGGTCCCAGTCCTTGTTCAACAGGCGCTTGGGACCGTTGGGCCAGTCCTGGAGCATGATGCGAAACTGGTCGGCCTCGTACCCGGGCCGGCTCATGGCCAGATAAGCCAGCGTCTTGCTGTCGGGCGAAAAGACCGGGTGCGTGTCCCAGGCGTCGTTGCCTTCGGTGAGACATTTCGGCGGCGCCGAGCCGTCCACAGGCGCATAATAAAGATCGAAGTCCGTGGACCATGCCTCCGCGCGACCGGCATCTTTGGCGGTGAAAACGACCCCTCTGCCGTCGGGCGTGAAGGTGATCTCCTCCGGGCCTCCAAACGGCACGGACGGCGTGTCGGCATCCATGCCGGCCATGACATCCACGGCTTCATCAGGCCCCCCCGCGTCGGGACCGTCGGCGACGGGCCGCACGAACAGATGCGAGCGCCGCCCGTCCTCCCACGTGTCCCAGTGCCGGACAAACAGCTTCTCATAAACGCGCCCGGTGGTTTTGCTCTCCTGGCGCT
>CAYFUB010000131.1:0-11702 GCA_964346195.1 uncultured Pirellulales bacterium | reverse complement strand
GGGCCGGTAGTGCTCAACGAGATCATGTACCATCCGGCGGATATCCCCGATGCCGAGTACGTGGAGCTGCTCAATATCAGCACGGCCCCGGTCACGCTGTACGACGCCGCCCGCGCGGCTCCCTGGCGCTTCACCGATGACCCGGAGGACCCAGGCATCGAGTTGCTCTTCCCGGCCGACACACCCGTGACGCTGGCTCCGGGCGAGTATCTGGTGCTGGCGAAGGACTTGAGCCAGTTCAACGCGCAATTCACCGTCCCGGCCGGGGTGCAGGTCCTGGGTTGGGGGGCGGGAAACCTGGCCAACGGCAGCGAGAAGATTCAATTGAGCAAGCCCGGCGCCGAAGAAGACGACGGCACACACACCTGGATTCGGGTGGACCGGGTCGTTTACAGCGACGGTTCGCAGGACGGCGACTTTCCGGAAGGCGTGGACCCGTGGCCTGTCTTGCCGGATGGGCACGGATTCTCATTGAGCCGCATCGACCCCGCCGCCTACGGCAATGACCCCGACAACTGGAAGGCGGCAATGCCGTCGCCGGGACGCGCCAACCCATAAGCGGCGCCGCCGACCGGTGGGAATCATGATGAGTGAGGGTGTGGAATGAACGGCTCTGTCGTGGGTCTTCTTTGCGCCTCGGCAGTGACTGTCTCTATCATCTGCCTGCCCGGTCTCCAGGGTGAAAGCCGGATAGTCGCGGGCACGCAGGACCAGTCCGATAACGAAATCGGGCAGCAAAACCAGGTTGGCCAGTTGGAGTTCGGCCGGGAACGCGGCTTCTATAACGCACCGTTCGATGTGACGATCACCTGCAAGACGCCGGACGCGACGATTCACTACACCCTCGACGGCAGCGAGCCCTCTACCTCGGGGCCATCCCCCGTGACCGGGGTCTACGCCGGCCCCCTGCGGATCACAAAGACGACCTGCCTGCGGGCACGAGCGGTCAGGGATGGCTGGATACCCGGCGATGTCGGGACGCACACGTATATCTTCCTCAGTGACGTGATCGCCCGTACGCAGGGGCGGGTGCTCGATCAGGGCTACCCCGAGACGTGGTACGGCGGCCTGCCCGCCGACTATGAGATGGACTCCGAAGTCTGCTACAGTATGGCCTATGCGGACCTCACGGATGACGCCCTGCAGGCGATTCCGACCGTGTCCCTCGTCACGAATAAGGATTTCCTCTTTGGCTACAGCAAAGACCCGCAGGCCGGCGGTATCTACATCTATACGGGACATTCGAGCACGGGCGGCAGCGGTTGGGAACAGCCCGTTTCTATGGAGTTGTTCACCCCCGACGGCGCGAAGGGATTTCAGGTGACTTGCGGCCTCCAGATTCAAGGCGACGAAAGTCGCGACCCGCTGGAATGCCCCAAACACAGCTTCGAATTGCGGTTTCGCAGCGAGTACGGCCAGGCCCCGTTGGTCTTTCCGCTGTTCGCTGGCGCCCCCGTCGAGAGTTTCAATTCATTGCAGTTGCGCGGCTTTTCCGACGATGCGTGGACGCACCCGGCCGTCGAACGGCGGCGACGTGCCCAGTACCTGCGGGACCAGTGGATGCGTGATTCACTGCTGGAGATGGGCCAGGCAGATGCCGGAGGAGGCGTCTACGTCCACCTCTATATCAACGGCATCTATTGGGGCCTGTACAACCTGCACGAGCAGGTGGATGCCGGCCATTGCGCTCGCTACGACGGCGGCGACCCGGAAACGGTCGATCTGATCGATGGCGATCCCATCTGCACCGGTTTGGAGCCCGGTCGGTTAATAAACGGCACTACGGACGCCTGGCTTGAGCTGCAAAACATCGTCGCCAGTCGGGACTGGGACGCGATTTGCAGCGTGCTCGACGTGGACAGTTTCACCGACTGGTCCATGCTGAATGCTTTTGCCGGCGCTGTGGACATCCGGCTCGGCAGCCATTGGCGCGCCGCTGGCGGCGGGCCGGACCGCCGGCCCTGGCGCTTCTACACGTGGGACGCTGAGCGGGTCCTTGAGATTATCAGCCAGAACGGCACCCGCCCGGCACGCGATCCCACCGGGTTATTCGACTTCCTCGACGATATCGAGGAATTCCGCGTCCGATTTGGGGACCGCGTCCACAAACATTTCTTCCACGCAGGTGCCCTGACCGCCGACCGCAATGCCGAACGCTGGCTTCGACGCGCCGGCGAGATAGAATTGGCCGTCATCCCCGAGTCGGCCCGGTGGGGCGACTACCGTCGCGATGTGCACCCCCACGGTACCGGGCCCTTTTACCTGTACACGCGCGATGCATTCTGGCTCCCTGAGAAGAACAGGCTTCTCAACGAGTATTTCCCCCGCCGCACGAGTGTCGTCCTCGAACAGCTTAGGTCGCGGGGCCTTTACCCGGCTATTGACGCTCCCACGTTTCTCATCGACGGAACGTACCAGCACGGCGGCCCGGTCGCTTCCGGCAGCGCCCTCTCGATGCAGGCTCCGTCCGGTGTCATCTGGTACACGCTCGACGGCGCGGATCCGCGCCGGCCGGCACACGGGGCCCGGGTCGCCGCCATGCACACGCTGGTCGCCGAGGACGCGCCGAAGCGCGTCCTGGTTCCCACGCAGAACATCGGCGACTCCTGGACGGGGGGCACACCCTTCAACGACTCCCACTGGACGCTCGTAACGGGTGCTCCGGGCGGCGTAGGGTACGAGTACAGCGGGGGCTACGAGCCGCTAATCAGCCTCGACGTCCAGGACCGGATGTACGAACAGAACGCGAGCTGCTACATTCGCATCCCGTTCCACCTGTCTGTTGACCCCGGCCGATTCGACCATCTGACGCTCAGGATCCGCTACGATGACGACTTTGTGGCCTATCTCAACGGCGTGGAGATCGAGCGGGCCATGTTCAAAGGTACGCCGGCATGGGATTCCGCCGCCGGCGGCACCCATGAGGCGGACGAGGCGGAATTGTTCGCGGTCCCCGGCGGTCTGCGCTTGCTGCGCCCGGGAGACAATATCCTGGCCATCCACGGCCTGAATTCGGCGCTGAATAGCTCCGATTTCATCATCTCGGCACGCCTGGAGGCCGTCGAGAGCACGGCCACCCAGAACAGCGGGATCTCGGCGACGGCCCTGGAGTACGTTGGTCCGGTAACAATGGACAGGACCATACAGGTCAAGGCCCGCGTGCTTAACGGCGGCATCTGGAGCGCTCTGAACGAGGCGGTCTTTGCCCCCGCGCCTGCGGCCGGGCAGTAGTGCGGATTATGAGAGACTCTTGCGCGACAGGGCTCTGTCATCCTGAACCGCAATGACGCGTATCACCGGCTGGGGAAGTAGCCCAGTTTGCCCCAGCAGCTCCATTGCGCCTTCTTGAGGCTCTCACAGTTGCGCCCTCTATCTAATCTACCGGCATTGTGCGCCGTTTCCGCGCGGATGGTTGGCCCTCCATAGCATTCTTCATGTTGCGTACTTGAGTTATGACGACCTTTTGTCTTTGCGAAGGCTCATCCAGCCTGGCGTATGACTCTTCAGCGTTCTTCAGGCTCTTTGATGTCATCCGGCTCAAGTGATCCATACCAACCGCCGAGACGACCCAGCCGGCTTGCATTATTGCGAAATCGTTGCTCGGACCTCGTTCCGCGTTCTCTATCGACGCCATGAGTCTCAGCAGGGCCTTGTACCTCAGGGCCTCGACTTCGAAACGCTCCCCCGGCTCTTTTGCAGCGGTGCGTGACACCTCGAGCAGACGCGCAATCGGCCACAGGACACCTCTCCTGATCTGGGCGTCCGAAAACGCCACAATCGAATCGGGGTCGTGGACATCGGTCGCCGCGTCGACCCACTTCTCGAGCATCCGGCCGGCGACACGCAATAGCCCCCACCTGACTGTGACCTCAATCGCGTGCTGCCCCCCAAAGAGAACCATCTTCTCCAGCTTGTTCTCGATGAGAATCGCCAGGTACTCGTCGAAATGTCTCTCCAGGGCGACAGCATCGCCCAGTAACCAGTCCAGCTCGAACAGCTTGTTGATGCGCCTCAATTTCTGACCAATGACCATTTCATTGGTGGGACGTGCCTCAAGGGTCGCACGGAGTTGCCTGAGGTCGTTGGCGTCGGCACGACTCAGGTCGGCCGGATCCTTCAACCAGTACCTGATGAACATCTGACGGCATTTCTCTTCACCGGTGTCAAGATAGGCAAACCTTTCGGCCTCCTGTCTACATTCGGCCGCATTTTGCCTGGAACGGACGAAATTGAACAGGCGCGCGGAGCGAAGAACGGTCCCGTCCGTGTCTCGTCGCACGATTACCTGCATCGGAACGCTCAATTTGCGGTCACCGAGCCTGAGCGACCCGTAGTCGATGGTAACCGTTCGTCCCTCGGCATGGTGCGGCATGGGAAATTCTCTGAGCCTTGCCTGCTGATCACCCCAATCTACGGTGATCCCGTCACCTCCAACGCGCGCGCTTATAAGCGTGGGAGGAAGCTCGACCTTTTGCTTCGCCAGCAACCATTCACCGTCCGCCCGCGTGTATTCACACCACACGTTCTTGAGAAGTTGGCCCTGCTCCTTCGAAAGGCTCAGGCTCTCCAGCCGGGCGTCCGCCACCGAGACTTCGACCTGCACGACGTCCCTTCGGATGCCCTGCTCCAGCCGTCCCTCGGTGATTTTGAGGTCCTGCCGGGAGCCTTGATCCTGGTCAAACGACATGAGATCACGCACGTAGATTCGAGAGGCCAAAGCGTCGGATTCGGCAAACCGGATATCATCCAGGTCGTACGAATTGAATCTGTGGGAGAAGCCCCCTCGCCTGCCGAGGGGTTTGACAAACGCCGAATTGACGCTGTGATGAACCTGGTGCGACAGGCGGAACTCGTTCTTATCGGACTGAACTACCAAACTGACCGGATAGCACGCGTAGTTCAGACCTCCGCTATGCGGCTCGACCCAGGCAACTGCAGCGGTGTAGTGGTCAGGAGCGACCCAATATCGCGCAAACAGAACGATATGCGTGCGCGCCCCGGGCGCACTGAGCTCCAGGACGGCATCGAAGCGCAGCGTGCCCACATCGGCCCCCTGGGGGATGAGCTGCCCTCCACCGGCTCCGCCCAAGCTCAAGAGGATACAAGTGACGGCGAAAGCCCAGCCCCCCGCTCTATCAGGCATTGCCCGGCGGCTCATATGAACACTCCCTGGTCTATTCTGACGGATAGGTAACCACCACTCCCTCCGACACCACGTCCTGAACCAGCAGGGCAGGCGTGAGGAGGAAATCCACGTTCTCCTTCATCTCGAGCGAGCTCGCAAAAGAGTCACCGGCAATACCCCGAGCGCCTTCGATAATCGCCTGCGCCTGCGCTTCCGTCAGTGCACGGGGCGGCATCGCGACGGTTGATGAGGCGGCGCCTTTTTCCGGCGCCGCGCTGAAGCAGATGGAAATGAGCAAGACAATCACACCGGCAAGGCCCAATACAACTCCCGGCAACGTGCTCTTCGTCCGTGGTGCAATCATATTCGGTCTCCAATCCCAGGATGTGCCCGCCTGTCAATACGAGCACAACTATCTAACCATCACGGTGGCTGGGCCGCAGCGTGCCGGGAGCCGTCGCTCGGGAAGATGGCACAACGACACCCCGGCACACCTGCAACCACTTGGTGCACGCTCACCCCGCCCGGCCATGGTCATCACCCGCCAAACGCAAGAGACGTGCCGGCGGTTTCGAGCATGGATCCGCGCGTGGCGCTCAGTCGTCGATGATCGAAACGATGACCGACGACTCGATAAGTGCATCTCCGCTCGCATGAGCATCCACTCGCGATGGCTCTCCAGTATAGTTCGGGTGGGATAGGGACATGCCGGTCACTGCGCCGCACCCGGCACCTGTCTTGCAGATAAGCACGTAGGTCGGTTTTGCGGTCGAGAACACGTCGTTATGGTCGACGTTGAGAGCTTTGGCATAACCCGTCGCTATAAAACCCCAGCTTCCGCACCATGGCTCAGGGTCACAAACGCTTTCCGCCACATCACGCGGCAGCTCCGGCTCCACCGCAGCGCCGGCGGACAGCACCGGCGTTCCAAAAAGCGCCGCTTGGCCGGATGCTGACGCCGAGAGCTTCAGGGCGTCCACGTAGCGCTGCTCTGGATCAGTAATGTCGAAAGTAAGACCTGAGCCCGCCCAACCACTTGTGTAGACATTACCCGTCGTCCCAGCTCCCGGCGGACGCGAAGCAGTGGCATCCACGCTAGCGCCCGCCTGCGGCACCTCACTTATGGGAGAATAGTCGAAACGATAGTCAACTCCCAGACTGTTAGGTTCGCCGCCTGCAGCTCCATTGTAGACCCATGTCTCCCGAAACACTGCCCACGAGTTGGCGTATTCGGTCGGCGGGTTTGAGCTTGCCTGGTGGGCCGCGGCCGCCATTACGATGGATGCTCCGCACTTAACCTTATCGTAATACCTGCCGTCGCCCTCGTAAAAAGTTTGGTTATAATCGGCAGTCTCCGCTTTTACGTAACTCCAGGACCAGGTCCGTTCTGGGTCGTGATCGTTGCCAGGAGTGGTTCCGGGGCCGTACACCTCCGGTACCCAGGTGACCCAATAGTCTCCTACTTGTACTTGGGCCCCGGCGAGTCCCGGCAGGATCGCCAACAGGAGCCACGCGAACCAGATTCGATTTACTTCGTGCAACGAGTTCATGATCCGTCTCCTTATCGTCTTACTGCAATTTCTTTGCGAAAACAGACGTCGTGAATGTGAGCCAACCTCGCCATTAGTGCATACCGACCACCACCTTTCTGAGAGGCGATTCTGATCCGTGAACAGGGCGTAAACCAAGCCCTCGTCCACCATCGGCATCTTCGTGCGAATCAGGAAACGCTCCGCTTTGCCAAAATACCCCAGCTTGACTACCTGGGCACGCGGCTACCTGTTGCCTCTGAGCAAGGCCGCCATAAGAGAGGATGGCGGCTCGCCCGTTTCTTCACAACCGCGGCCCCTTCCGAGGTCAGCAGCGTACCTAAGCAATGCTGGTTGACGTGCGAACATTTCTTTGTGAAAGAAATGGTACTTGCTCTGCCATCAGAGGCCGTCACGATACGTACGTGTGACTGCCCCAACAACGTCGCGCGCAGTCAAGTGGGATTCCGCTGCAAGGGATGAAGCGGGATCGTTCTTATGGCGCAGGCAAGTATGGGGGGCTACTGCCCCCTGTCGCCCTCCACCCGGGCCCTGAGAAATAGCCCCCTCCGGAAGACATCTGCGGTCACCGGCTGGGGAAGTAGCCCAGCTTGCCCCAGCAGCCCCGTTGCATCTTGTAGAGGTCGTCAAAACCTTGATCCGTCGTCGGTTTCCAGTGGACGTCGGGGGGTTTGTACTCAAAATCCCTGGCGTGCTTGATCGTATCGGTGCCCTTCCACCGCCAGTGCTCAACGTGCCCATCAGCAAAGGATATCGTCACGCCGTCGCCGTGTCGGACTGGAGGGCTATCAAACCACTCTTCGGCCCTGTACCAGACGGCGTAGGAGTCCGTGGTCATACGGCCCTCGTCAATTAGAACGAGCCTCTGGGCAGAGTTCGGACGGATCTCGGTTCGTTTCTTGACGGAAACGCCTTTCTCTTGGGACCAATTATAGGCAACACCATTCATGGAGAACATAATCGAGTAGGTGAGCGCCTGTCCGCGCTTGCCCGTTGGGCAGCGGTACAGCTTCTCAGTCTTCAGATAGGGATACAGTGCGCCTCTCCTGATCCCCTGTATCTGAATGTCCCAGTTTTCTGTGTCAAAGTCGTCGACCCAAGCCAACTCGTTACGATGGGTGAATACCGGGGGGGCAGCCCAGGTAGTGTTCTCGACGTCGGTGCAGTCGGTAGCACCATTGACGAGCTTATCATCATTCTCATCGGCGTACATGTTCCAGGCCAGGGTCAATTGCTTGAGGTTGCTCAGGCACGAGGCCCGTTTGCCCCCCTCGCGGGCCCGGTTCAGAGTTGGTATGAGAATGGCCATCAGGATGGCGATGATGGCGATGACGACCAGCAGCTCGATGAGGGTAAAGGCTTTGCGTGCTCTCATGATCCTTGTCCTCCCGTCGGAACGAAGGTTTTCGACATCCCCTATGTGATGCCCGGAGCAGGCTCACTGTTCCCTGACAACTTGTCTATTCTAACAACCCGGCCAGCCTGCCGCAAGGCACAAAATGCGGGATTATCGGGTGAATGCCTCTAGAGATTCTGGGACATCAAGGATGGGTGGCCGCGGCAAGGGTACCCAAGGGCGATATATCGCGTTTGGGAGTCCGATCCACCCCATGCGCCACCCGACAGGGCTACTTGGCAAGAACAGGGCCGCCTGTAGAATAGCAGCGTGCAGAGGTAGTCTTCCACTGGAAGAGACGATATGCAAGCGACGATCCATTTGCAGGCGAACGACACGATTGTCTTCATCGGAGACAGCATCACGGCAGCCGAGAGACATCGGCAGGCTTACCGCCCGCTCGGGCACGGGTACGTGCACTTCGCCGGCAACTTCCTGCGGGCCGCGTATCCGCAACTGAATCTCAACATCGTCAACAGCGGCGTGAGCGGGGACACGTTGGTCGATCTGAAGGGCCGCTGGGAGCGGGACTGCCTGGCCTATCGGCCGCATGTGCTGAGCGTCCTCATCGGTATCAACGACGTGTGGCGATTGGCGATGCAGCCGGACCTGGCCGAGACTGCGGCACGCCCCGATGAATACGAACTAACATACGACCAGTTACTTGCCCGAGCGAAACGGCAATGCGGTTGCCGGCTGGTGTTGATGGAGCCTTTCATGTTCTGCCGCGACCAAGACGATAGGGTGTTCCGGGCACTCATGCCCTACGTTGAGGTCGTGCGCAGATTGGCCGCGAAACACGGTGCCGTTATGGTCTTCCTGCAAAGAGCGATCGACCGGCAGATTGCCGACGTCCCGCCGGAAAAGTGGTCGCAAGATTCCGTCCATCCTTACCTGTGGGCGCACGCCTGGATCGCACAGCGATGGCTGGAGGCTACCGGCCTGTGGCCGCGCGTCCGGCCGTAAAAAAAATTTCCCGTCGTAGATTCAGGCGTTGTAAGGACTAAGCAAAAAGCCTTCCCTCAAATCATCAAAATTCTCATTTTTTGACCTTTACAGTTGTGGGCGTTCTCATTAATCTGCCGATACTTGTTTTGGATGTTTTGCAACAATATCTGGCAGAAACCCAGTTCACCTTGTCTATATGTAGTGGTAGTTGTTTCCCTGCACGGAGGCGCGTAATGTCTTATAAGTTTGACCCGGAAAACCCCTTCAAAGCCGAGCGTGCGCGAGCGAAAGCGGCCCCCCAGACGGGCAGCAGGAAAGGTCTGACTATCGAGCATTTCTTCACGACGCCGGGCGTGCATCCCTTCGAGCAACTGGAGTGGGAAAAACGCTCGGCCAAGATCTCAAGCGACAACGGGGAAGCGATTTTCGAGCAGAACAACATCGAGGTACCCATCGGCTGGAGCCAGTTGGCCACCAAGGTCGTGGCGAGCAAGTACTTCTACGGGGATGTCGAAAACGGCCAGCGGGAACATTCCGTCAAACAGCTCGTGCATCGCGTCTGCAAGACCATTGCCGACCGGGGTTTACGAGACGGCTACTTCGCCACCGAGGAGCAGGCAGAGATCTTCTACAACGAGTTGACCTGGCTGTGCGTGAACCAGTACGGGGCGTTCAATTCGCCCGTCTGGTTCAACGTCGGCCTCTATGACGTCTACGGCATCGCGGGGGGCAAACACAACTACCGCTGGGACCCACAGGAGGACGCGGCAGTGCCCTGCCGGAACAGCTATGAGTACCCGCAGGCCTCAGCGTGTTTCATCCAGTCGGTCCGAGACTCGATGGAGGACATCATGCGTCTGGCCACCAGCGAGGCGATGCTGTTCAAGCACGGGTCAGGGACCGGAACCGACTTATCAACACTGAGAAGCAGCAAAGAGAAGCTCTCCGGCGGTGGCAAGCCTTCCGGACCGCTGAGCTTCATGCGGGTGTACGACCAGATCGCGGCCGTCATCAAGTCGGGCGGCAAGACCCGCCGGGCCGCCAAGATGCAGTCCCTCAAGGTCGAGTACCCGGACATCAAGGAGTTCATCACCTGCAAGACCATCGAGGAAAAAAAGGCGTGGACCCTGATCGAGGCCGGCTATAACGGCGAGCACAATAACGAGGCCTACGACAGCGTGATGTTCCAGAATTCCAATCTCTCGGTCCGCGTGACCGACGAGTTCATGCAGGCTTCGGAGAAGGACGACACCTGGACCACCTACGCCGTCACGACCGGCCGCAAGATGGGCGAACACTCCGCTCGCGAGCTCATGCAACTGATCGCCGAAGGCACCCGGGTTTGCGGGGACCCGGGGGTCCAGTACGACAGTACGATCAACCGCTGGCACACCTGCCCCAATTCCGGGCCGATCAACGCCTCCAACCCGTGCAGTGAGTACATGTTCATCGACGACTCGGCCTGCAACCTGGCCTCCCTGAACCTGATGAAATTCCGCAAGGAAGACGGCTCTTTCGATGTTCAGGCCTTCAAAAAGGCCGTGCGCATCTTCATTATCGCCCAGGAAATCCTGGTGGACAACGGCAGCTACCCGGACAAGCCCATCGCGCTCAACAGCCATCGCTTCCGGGCGCTGGGGCTGGGGTACGCCAATCTGGGCTCACTGACCATGAGCCTGGCCCTGCCCTACGATTCCGACCAGGCGCGGACGCTGGCTTCAGCCGTCAGTGCGATTATGACAGGCACGGCTTACGCAGCCAGTGCGGAGATCGCACGGCTCAAGGGCCCTTTCGAGGAGTTCGAGAAAAACAAGGACCCCATGCTGAAGGTCATCAACATGCACCGTCAGCACGCCTACAGCCTACCGGAAACGCATTGCCCGGACTACCTGCGCAACGCCGCCAAGGACGCCTGGGACGAGGCCGTCGATGCCGGCACGAAGGCCGGGTTCCGCAACGCCCAGACCACCGTCCTGGCCCCCACGGGGACCATCGGCTTCCTGATGGACTGCGACACGACCGGAGTGGAGCCGGATATCGCCCTGGTCAAGTACAAGCTGCTGGCCGGCGGCGGCATGCTGAAACTCGTCAATAAGACCGTCCCCATGGCCCTGGAGCGGCTCGGTTACACACCCGAAGACATCAAGGCCATCTGCGACCATGTCGATGAGCGGGAGACTATCGAGGGCGCCCCGAAGCTCAATCTGGACCATCTGCCGGTCTTCGATTGCGCCTTCAAGCCGCGCAACGGCAAGCGGTTCATCCACTATATGGCCCATCTGAAGATGATGGCCGCCGTGCAGCCGTTCATTTCCGGGGCCATCAGCAAGACGATCAACATGCCCAAGGAGAGCACGACCGAAGAGATCATGGCGGCTTACCTGGAGGGGTGGAAGCTCGGACTCAAGGCCGTGGCGATCTACCGGGACGGCTCCAAACGGCTCCAGCCGGTCTCGACGGACAAGTATAAGGACGAAAAAGCGAAAACGGGCGCTGAAATCGCGGTTCCGGCCCGGCCCTTCCGCAGAAGGCTGCCGGACACGCGACACAGCATCACGCACAAGTTTTCGGTGGCAGGCCATGAGGGCTACCTGACGGTGGGGCTATACGAGGATGGACAGCCTGGTGAAATGTTTATCACTATGGCCAAGGAGGGCAGCACCGTCGGGGGCCTCATGGACGT
>CAYFUB010000130.1:0-9820 GCA_964346195.1 uncultured Pirellulales bacterium | reverse complement strand
CTGCGCAGGCAACCCGGCCATCGCCAAGCTGCGCATGGGCCCCCCAACGCAATCTATCGCGTTGGGGACCCCTTGACGCTGCCACCCGGAGATACGAAATTCTCAGTCGTAATCGGTATGAGAGGTGTCGCGATGGGTGGCTGCGACCGACTCACCCCTGATGCGGCCTAGCGGTTGAGGGCGGCTTTCAACAGGTTGACGGCGATCGAGGGCGGCAGTCCCTTCTCGGCGGCGGCGAGGGCCGTCCCGGCCTCGGTCGGCCGATCCATCTGATAGTTGACATAGGCCAGCAGAAAATGCAGTTGCGGCGAGGCGCCGGCCTCGGCGCACCGCTCCAGATCGTTGATTCGCTCCACGAAGGCGTCGGGGCCGCCGAGGGTCTCGACCAGATCGGCTTTATCGAGCGCGCCGTGAGGATCGAGCTCGATGGCCTTGGCGAGGAAGACGGCGCTGCTGGCGTACTCGCCCGCGGCCAGCAGGGCGTGGCCCTTGCCGAGGTAGGCCCGTGCGTCGACCGGTTGGTACATGGAGGCGAGAGTGAACGATTCGGCGGCCCGGTAGTATCGGCCCTGCCGGAAGTACAACTGGGCCGCTTTCATGTAACGGTCGAACCTCTCCCGCGCCAGGGGGCTCGCATTCTCGTACTTCCCGAGTACGCTGTCTCCAGGGGATGGCGCCGGGGCATCGGGCTGGGGCTTGTTCAAGTCATCTTCACCCGGTCTCAGGGCTGTCTTGTTGCCGCCCGAGGTCGTGGCCGGTCGGTCCGGCAGCGCGGGGACCTGGTCCACAGAGGACGCCTCACCACCGGCCGGCGCGGGCTGCTCCAGGAGTTTCGACGAGGCCGCAAGGGCGCGGGCAGTCTCTTGTACCGCCCGCGCGGCAGGCAGCGCGCCGACACTCTGCTCCCGGCCGCCACCGGCCTGTCCCGGGACTTGCGTGCGGAAGACGGCATCGATGCGCTCCTTCAGCGTCGAGGGCGACTCCTCAGGACTCACGGGCACGGTGGAGACGTCCGAGCGAGTCGCCGCGAGCCTGTCGGCCCGTATGCCGGCAGCCTGCTCCTGTCCCGGCAACGGAATTACATCCGGGATGCGGCCGGCGTCCTGGTCCTGCAACTGCGGTGGGACCACCAGCCGGTTGGGAGCGGTCGGAACCGGCTGGTTCTCAGGTGGCACGCCGGGAGTTACGCCAGGACCGGATAGCTCGATGGGCTCGAGCGGCTCCCGCGCGAACGTATCCGGGAAGGAGCCGTCGGCCTGGAGACTCTGCTCCAGCAGGGAAGCATCAGCCTTGACCCGGTCGAGTCCACGCTGCAACTGCTCCAACTCGCGCCGGTAATCCTCAGGCGTCATCAGCCCGTCGCGCGGCGGGACGGGTTGCTCGTTCGGCAATTGGCCGGCCAGCTCGCCGGAGATGATTCTTCGCATCTCCTCCGGCGTTCGGGACATCGGCCAGGAGGGCTGCCTTTGCCAGGTGCTCAGGCCACCGTCGACCGTGGCACCCACCTCCCCCATCGAGACTTGCGGTTGCGGGACCCGGGGCAGCGCCGTGACGTCCGCGGGCTGCTCCACCGGTAACCGCGGCACCGTTCCTGCGATTCTCGGACTGACCGGCGCGAACACGCTGCTCTGGCCCGGCCGAATCGTCGCTATCGTTCCCGTCGGCGAATGAAAGGGGCTGTAGGCGGTGGAAGGTTCACCCGACGCGTCCGGCACCGTGGAGTAGCGGAGAAACGAATCGAGCCTCGTCGAGCCCAGCGGCGCGCCGAAACTCGTGGGCGAGTTGTAAGGGATGCTGCCGCGAAAGTGTTTTCCGCTTCCCACGTTGCCCGTGATGACCTGATTGCTGCTGGTATCGATGGGGTTGGGAGTGTTGATCAGGCCGCTCTCGTAGCTGCTCGGCGGCACGGTGCCCGAGCCTACCGGGTTGCCCACCGCCGGATTGCCGGACCCCCGGGCCGTGCCCACAAACGACAGCAGCACGAACAGGCACAGCAGCTTCCGCTCAGAGTCGCAGACCCGTACTGCCTGAGAATCTCCCCTGCTCCATCCAGTCTGTTGTGAACCTCTCATCATGTTACTCCCGTGTCTATCGGCATTTACGAGAGCGCTCTTTAGAGCCTATCCCATCAGGCCAGTTCCTTGCCTGTGTGGCAGCCTCAAGCACAGCTCGGGGATGACCTCACACTGTTCGGCCCACCATCCCCAAGGCCTTCGACCCCTTCGACTTCGCTCGGGGCGGGCTCTGCGCGGGAATGACAGAGTCGTGGCGGACGGGCCTGCTTTCGCGGAGGCCACGAACCGGTGCCGAGTCATTTTCATTCCGTTAGAGCTTCTTAGGAATTGGCCTTGACGGTAGCGAGGGCATCCTGCCCTTGCACTACGCCGCCATGGCACATCGCCACCCGGGAAAGCGAGGCCGGGATGGCCTCGCGACGCCGGGGCAGGACGCCCTTGCCACGACGACCTCACGGGCAAACGAGTTTGCCCGTGCCACCCAAGATTCGCACTTTCCAGACTAAACGGGTACGCTCCGGGTTCTCTGGGGCAATGGGCCATTCCGTCAGTCGCACTCCATCGGGAAGTAATTGCGGGCGTTGTTGTAGCAGATGTCTTCGACCATTTTGCCGAGCAGGCCGAGGTCGTTGGGCAGCAGGCCGGCCTCGACGTCGGTGCCGAGCATGTTGCACAGGACCCGGCGGAAGTACTCGTGCCGGGGGTAGGACAGGAAGCTCCGCGAATCGGTGAGCATGCCGACGAACCGGCTCAAAAGGCCCATGTTAGCCAGCGTTCGCATCTGGTCTTCCATGCCGTCCTTCTGGTCGAGGAACCACCAGCCGGAGCCGTGCTGGGGCTTGCCGGGGACCGAGCCGTCCTGGAAGTTGCCGATCATCGTCGCGAAGACGGCGTTGTCCCGTGGGTTGAGATTGTAGAGAATCGTCTTGGGCAGCCGGCCCTGCACGTCGAGGCGGTCCAGGAATCTCGCCAGGGGCCGGGCGACCTCCAGGTCGCCGATGGAGTCGCAGCCGATGTCCGGGCCGAGCGTGCGGAACAGGCGCGTGCAGTTGTTCCGCAGGGCGCCGATGTGGAGCTGCTGGACCCAGCCGGCCTCGGCGTCCATCAGGCCGAACTCGAACATCATGGCCGATCTGAATTGCAGCGCCTCGAGCCCATTCAACGGCTGGCCCGCGCGGATTTTCATGAAGATGGCGTTGACCTGGCTGTCGGTGTACTCTTCGGCGTAGGCGGTCTTGAGCCCGTGGTCGGAGAGCCGGCAGCCGTGCCGGTGGAAATAGGCGTGCCGCTCGCGCAGGGCCTCGATGTAGCTGTGGAAGCCGGCGATCTCCATGTCGCACAACTCTTCGAGCTTGTCGATGAACACGTTGACCTTCTGGAGCGAGGCGGGGTCCTGCGCCTCGACGGCCATGGCCTGGTCCGGCCGCCAGGCGGTGTGCACCTTGATCTCGAATTTGTCCTGCCGGATTTTCTGGTGGTATTCGAGCGAGTCGAGCGGGCCGTCGGTCGTGCAGACCAGCCGGACGTTCATCTTACGCATGATGTTGCGCACGCTGAACTCCGGCGAACGCAGCATCTCGCTGCACGTCTGGTAGATCTGTTTGGCCGTGTCCGGCCCGAGCTGCTTGCCCCGAATGCCGAACGGCTTTTTGAGCTCCAGATGGGTCCAGTGGTACAGCGGATTGCCGAGACAATACGGCACCGTCGCGGCCCACTTGTCGAATTTCTCGTGATCGCGGGCGTCGCCGGTGATGTATCGCTCGGGCACGCCGTTGGTCCGCATCGCCCTCCAGCGGTAGTGATCACCGGCCAGCCAGGCCTGGGTGAGGTTTTCGAACCGGTGGTCCGCGGCGATCTGGTGGGCCGGCAGGTGGCAGTGGTAATCATAGATCGGCATGTTCGCCGCGTGCTCGTGGTAGAGAACTTTTGCGGTTTTGGTTTGCAGCAGGAAGTCCTCCGTCAAGAACTGGCCTGTCATGTTTCTCCTTCTTCTCCATTCGGGTTGGAATTCAGCCACGCCGGCCCGGCGGTCGGCTCGGAAAAGGACCTCAAGGACTACAGGGACTTGAAGGACTTATCTGCCGCTTTTGCGAGCGACCAGCGACGAGCGACGGACCACCCCGTGTCATCCTTCTTCTGCCTCTTCGTCTTCGAAGCGTTTTTTCGGGGCGGGGCTTTTGAAATCGGCCATCTTCTTGGCCCAGTCGGAGACCTCGCTCTTGGTCTTCTGGAGCCGCTCCGATTGCGGCTTGGGTCGCTTGGCCTCTTCCTTGCGCATCTTGTAGTCCCACAGGAAGTACGCCGCCCACCCCCCGACCACGACGATCACGCCGATGATCATGAAGATTTTGTACCAACTCATGCTGCCGTTCCTTCATGCGGACCCGAGGTCGTCAATCCACGTTCAGCGTTCTACCCGCATCTTAGCCCCATCCCCCGCCCCGGTCAACCCGCAGATCGCCCGGCTTGCAGACAGACCCCGGGGACCGAAACGCCCCGGCCGCCGGCACGCGGATTCAACGCAACAACACGGGTCCATGTTTGTCATTCCCGCGCAGGCGGGAATCCGGTCGAGTACCGAATGTTGCCCGATGTTTGTTCACGCGGAAGTACCGGAGTCACTACAAACCCTTGTCTCCCCGCCCCAGTTGTGCTATCCTCACACCTATGAAGAAGGAGGCCCGGGAGAAACTGACGTTCGACGTCTTCCTGTCCCACAATAGCAAGGACAAACCCGCCGTCCGCGCGCTGGCGGCGTTACTGACGGAACGTGGTATCAGGGTCTGGCTTGATGAGGAGCAGCTAATCCCAGGCAGGGCGTGGCAGCCGCTCTTGGAGAAGGGCATCAGGGAGTCTGCAACTGGGACCGTACTCGTCGGGGTCGATGGTTTGGGGCCGTGGGAGGACGAGGAGATGCAAGCCCTGCTCCAGTCTGCCGTCGCCAAGAAGAAGCCCGTGATTCCCGTTCTCCTGCCAGGTGCGCCCAAGGAGCCGGACCTGCCGCTGTTTCTGTCAAACCGCACCTGGGTCGATCTGCGCGCGGGCTTTGGGGCGGAAGGCATGGACAAGCTGATCTGGGGCATCGCGGGGGAACATCCCGGCCGCAGGCCGGTGCCTCCACGAGTCTCCGAGCCAGTCATCGCCGTCACGCGGCTTCGTCATGGGGCGGACCGTCTCGTTGGCCGCGAAAAGGCGTTGACTCGACTGGATACCGCTTGGCAGGATCCTAAAACCCATGTCGTGACCATCGTCGCGTGGGGCGGCGTGGGCAAGACGGCGCTGGTGGTCGAGTGGATGGCGCGGATGGCGCGCGACGGCTGGCGCGGGGCCGAGCGGGTGTTCGACTGGTCCTTCTACAGCCAGGGCACGCGCGAGCAAGGCGCGGCCTCGGCGGATACCTTCATCGCCGCTGCCCTGGAGTTCTTCGGAGGGGAAGAAGGCAAAGGACTGGCGGCCAGCCCGACATCCGGCTGGGATAAGGGGGCGAAGCTCGCGCAACTGGTCTCTCAGCGGCGCACCCTGCTGGTGCTCGACGGCCTGGAGCCGCTACAATTCCCGCCCGGACCGGTGGGAGGCAAGCTCAAAGACCAAGCCTTGGAGGCCCTGCTCAAGGGTCTGGCCCAGTACAACGGGGGGCTGTGCCTCGTGACGACGCGCGAGCCGGTTGCAGACCTCGTGCCTTTTCGCGGCACTACCGCGCCTCAATGGTCCCTGGAACACCTTTCCGAGAAAGCCGGGGCACAATTGCTTTTCGATGCGGGGGTTAGGAGGGCAGGGAATGGAGAGATCAACGCGGACGACAAGGAACTGAAGGATGCCACGCGCGAGGTCGGTGGCCATGCCCTGACACTCCAATTGCTCGGACGATACCTCGCCAAAGGACACAACGGTGATGTCCGAAAGCGAGATCTTGTTGCGTTCCACAAGGCAGATGCAAAGGTCCAAGGCGGGCACGCCTTCAAGGTCATAGGCGCGTATGAGAAATGGCTGGCCGGTGCGGGGGAAGAAGGCAAGAGTCAATTAGCTGTGTTGCATCTCCTCGGTCTTTTCGACCGGCCGGCCGACGGTGGTTGCATCGCTGTCCTGCGCAAGGAACCGGCTATCGAGGGCCTGACCGAACCATTGACCAAGCTCGATGACGACGACTGGAACTTCACGCTTGCAAACCTCGTGGAATGCGGGCTTATCTCCTGTCGAGAGAGCCAATCTGAAGTCTTAATTCCCCAATCCACAATTGATTGCCACCCTCTGATCCGTGAGTACTTCGCGACGCGCGTGAGAGACGGCTCATTCTGGTCTTCGATTCTTCGAAAGTTGTTACGTCGCGTGTTCCCGGGACTAAGCCCTGCAACTCCAGCGTGGCAGGCCGGGCACCGGCGGCTCTACGAACACCTCTGCGCGACCACGACAGACAAGAAAATCCAGCCCACGCTCGAAGACCTGCAACCGCTCTACCAAGCCGTGGCCCACGGCTGCCAGGCGGGCCTGCATCAGGAGGCGTGTGAAGAGGTTTTCTTGGCTCGCATCCGGCGGGGCGCGGAAGCCTACAGCCACAAGAAGCTCGGGGCGTTCGGTTCCGACTTGGGAGCGATCGCCTGCTTCTTCGAACAACCGTGGAGCCGCGTCTCGCCCGCACTCACGGAAGCCGACCAAGCCTGGTTGCTGACCGAAGCCGCCTTCGCCCTGCGCGCCTTGGGCCGGCTGACGGAGGCCCTCGAGCCGATGCGGGCTCCGCTGGAGAACTACGTCAAGCGGGAGGACTGGGGATCCGCCGCCCCCCTCGCCAGCAATCTGAGCGAACTGGAACTGACGCTGGGCGACGTGGCCGGGGCGGTGGGGGACGCCGAGCAGTCCGTGACCTATGCCGACCGTAGCGGCGATGCGTTTCTGCGGACGGTCCTTCGCGTGACCGTGGGCAACGCCCTGCACCAGGCGGGGCGCCGGCCTGACGCGGAGGGGTGTTTCCGTGAGGCCGAGCGGATGCAGGCCGAGAGGCAACCCGAGTACCCACTGCTGTATTCACTCCAGGGCTTCCTGTATTGCGACCTGGTCTTGACGGAGGCGGAGCGCGCCGCGTGGCAAATGGGCCGGAGGACTGAGGACCGAGAACAGAAGACAGCACTGGTCGAGGCGTGCCGCGCCGTCGAGCAGCGCGCGACGCAAACACTCAAGTGGGCGGAGGAGGCGGACTCATCGCTCCTTACCATCGCCCTCGACCACCTCACGCTGGGGCGAGCTGCGCTCGACGCCGCCATTCTCGGTGACTCATCACTTACCCCTTGTCACTTGTCACTTGACGCTGCTGTGGACGGCCTCCGCCGCGCCGGCACGACGCACCATATCCCGCGTGGTCTTCTCACCCGCGCCTGGCTGCGTTTTCTGGAGGGCGATCGCGACGGTGCGCGGGCCGACCTGGACGAGGCCTGGGAGGTCGCGGAGCGCGGGTCGATGAAACTCCACACGGCGGACATCCACCTTTACCGAGCAAGGCTCTTTGGCAGTTTGAAGTGTAAAGTGGGAAATGTGGAGTATCCGTGGGAGTCGGCGCAGGCGGACCTGGCGGCGGCGCGGAAATTGATCGAGCAGTGCGGCTACGGGCGCCGCAAGGAAGAACTCGGAGATGCCGAGGAAGCCATCGGGACTTCCCCGAAACTGGAGAACGGATTTTGCAGGGGACACGTATGGGCATGAAATTCATCTCGATTGTCGGAAGCGTGGACGAAGGGCAGGCCGCGCAGAGGTATGAGCCGCCGGTGCGCCATGAGGCGGAGGCGCGGACGACCGCCGAGCAGATCGGTGTCGAACTGGCGAAACGCGGCTATGGGATCATGGTTTACGCCGGTGATTACATCGAGCGCGACGTGGTGCGCGGTTTCGTCCAGGGCGCCAAGGAGAAGGGCTCGATCCGCGTCCTGTTTGCCTCGGAACAGAACGGCCCCGAGGGATTCCCGGAGTACGCCGACCACAAAACGCTGTTCGACCCGCGTGTCGACGACTCCTCGGACTGGGAAGTATCTTTTTACGGGTCGCTGGCAAAAGTGGATGGCGTCCTGCTCATCGGGGGGGGACGCTCGAGCCTGATTACCGGCGTGCTCGCCCTGACGTATCGTATTCCCCTGATCGCTTTGAGGGCGTACGGAGGCAGCGGAGAGAAGATTTGGAAGACCATGTCCGGCGGGCGCGGGTTGGCGACCGCAGACGAGACGAACGACATGGCCCAAAGGGGCGACCCCGACCTCGTGGTTCGCTGGGTCAACCATCTGGAAACCCAGTCCACCCGGCGCCGGAAGGAACTGCGCTGGGCCTCCGGCACACACTGGGCGATAGCCGCGATCGTCCTCATGTTCCTGTGGCTGCTGGCTCTGCCTCTGGGGTACTGCTGGGTCCCAACCCGGGCGGAGGTGCCCGGGGGACATCCCACGCTCTTTCTGTTTCTGCTGTTCCTGGCTCCGGTGCTTTCCGGCGCTTCGGGAGCGACGGTGCGCATGCTGCTGCCGGAAGCCGGCACCCCGACGATGAAGAGCATGGCTCTGGGGATTGTAGCGGGAGCCATCGCCGGTGTACTCTACGTGGCGAGCCACGTGCTCGCCGGCCCCATGCCCCACAGCTTCGCGATCCTGTTGATCGCCGTCATTTTCGGTTTCGTGGCCGGTCTGACGTTCGACAAAGTGTTCCGAAAGCTGGAGACAGTTGACGTGTTGCGCACCGACATGCTGAGCAAGGCCTGACGGTTTCTGAGAGCGGCGCGAGGTTCGAGCCGCCGGAAAGCCATGCGATGTCCGTCTCGCCCGGTTGTTTCACGGCGCGAGGGCGTTCGTCGATCAGTCGAGTGCGTTCTGGATGGCTTCGCCGGCCTTTTGCAGGTCCCGGCCCATGCCCTCGACCGTATTGCAGCCGAAAGCGGAAACGCACAGTGCGGCCAACAGGCACCAGAGAATCAATGTGCACCAACGTCTCATAAACAAAACACCTCCAGATTATCTCAGCGGGTGCGCGAGAAGTAGCACGGGCAGCCTGCCCGCGAGTCTCACGGGCGCGAGCGCCCGTGCAGGGTCAACGTTCGGCCGGGCCAGAGTCTGCCCTGAGCGAAGTCGAACGGGATGGCCCTGCGACTCATGGGCAGGATGGGTTCCCAAACGCGATGTCTCGCGTTTGGGGTCCCATGCCCATGCTACGAAAAGCACACCCTCTCAAATGAAACTATCTATAGTATACCAATAATCAGG
Organism: uncultured Pirellulales bacterium; assembly: GCA_964346195.1. Taxonomy (GTDB): domain Bacteria; phylum Planctomycetota; class Phycisphaerae; order Sedimentisphaerales; family Anaerobacaceae; genus PLanc-01. The sequence continues at coordinate 579 of CAYFUB010000130.1, read as the reverse complement.
TCGTCAGGACATGTCGCAGGCCGCGGACCAGCCGGCCGATGCCCTCGGCGGCCGTGTCTTTTTGCAGAGCCCCGTAGGCGACGCGCAGCAGGCATTGGTCCTGGACGCCGAAGGTGCTGCCGGGAATCACGGCGACCCGGTGCTCCTCGATAAGCCGCTGCGCGAGGTGCATCGGGTCCATCTTCGCATGGACGCGGAGCAGCAGGTAAAAGGCGCCGTCGGCCCGCGGGATGGTGGCGAGGTCCTCCACCTCCTTGAGCCCGTCGAGAACGAGCCGGCGAATCTCGCGGGTCTGGCGGAGTTTGTCCTCGCAATAGGCCCGGCCCACGTGCATGGCGCCGACCGCCGCCCACTGGGAGACCACGGGGGCACAGATGAGAATCGTGTCCTGAATTTTGCGGACGGGCTCGAAGAGCCCCGTGGGAATCACCATCCAGCCGATCCGCCAACTGGCGAAGCCATACGCCTTCGACAGCGAGAACAGCGAGATCGTGTGCGGTGCGCTGCCTGCCATCGAGCCGGGGGAGAAGTGCGTCGCGCCATTATAGGTGAAGTACTCGTAGGCCTCGTCGGAGATAT
>CAYFUB010000129.1:0-5831 GCA_964346195.1 uncultured Pirellulales bacterium | reverse complement strand
CCGATCAGCCCCATCGCGCCATGGCCGGTCTGTCCATGGGCGGAATGGAAACGAAGTCGATCACCCTGAAGAATCTCGATAAGTTCTCGCACATCGGCCTCTTCAGCGGCGGGTCCATTTCCCTGGGTGATGTCAACAACACGCCCGGTTTCAAGGAGAGAATCAAGTTGGTATTCGTTAGCTACGGCAGCCGCGAACTCGGTGCCGGTCGTCGCGGCTTTGGTGGTGACCCCAAGGCCAACGCCGATGCGTTGAAACAAGCCGGTATCAATAGTGTCTTCTACGTCTCTCCGGATACGGCCCACGAGTTCCTGTCCTGGCGGCGCAGCCTGCACGAGTTCGCGCCACTGCTGTTCCAGGACAACGCTTCGGCTGCTCAACGGGGCCCTGGACAAGGCGCCGGCAGAGACGGTGGACGAGGCGGATTCGGTGGACCGATCGAGTTGGGCCCGGACGACAAGCCCGCCTTCGCCGATCCACCCACCGGGTTCAATGCCAGGCGTGAGAATGTCCCTCATGGCGAGATGACGATGGTTGAGTATGACTCCAAGACGGTCGGAACCCGTCGAAAGATGCTCATCTATACGCCACCGGGTTACTCCGCCGACCGCAAATACCCCGTCCTTTACCTGCTGCATGGCATCGGCGGCGATGAGACCGAATGGCAGCGCCTTTGCCACCCGGAGAACATCCTCGACAACCTGCTGGCCGACGGCAAGATCCAGCCGATGATCGTGGTCATGCCCAACGGCCGGGCCCAGGTCAACGACCGCGCCGAGGGGAATGTCTTCGCCACCGCGCCAGCGTTCGCCGCGTTTGAAGGCGATTTGCTCAACGACGTGATCCCAGCCATTGAGGCCAGATACTCTGTTTATACCGACCGTGAGCATCGGGCTTTGGCGGGCTTGTCGATGGGTGGGGGCCAGTCCTTGAACTTCGGCCTCGGTCACCTCGACGTTTTCGCCTGGATCGGCGGGTTCTCCTCGGCCCCCAACACCAAACCTCCGGCCGAGCTCGTGCCTGACCCGGCAGCCGCCAGGGAGAAGCTCAAGTTGCTGTGGCTGGCTTGCGGCAACAAGGATGGCCTGATCCGCATCAGCCAGGGTGTCCACAACTACCTTAAGGAGCAGAACGTGCCGCACATCTGGCACGTGGACTCCCATGGCCACGACGCCACCGAATGGGCCAACAACCTGTATCTCTTTGCCCAACACATCTTCAAAGCGGCTGCGCTGACACTGCCCGCACCCCCGGCGCCGGCTAAGCTGGTGATCCGGGTGGCGTGTGGGGCCTATCAGCCCTACACCGACAAGAATGGCAACCTCTGGCTGCCCGATGAGGTCAGGGCTCCCGGCGCGTCGCTGAGCCCGCTGGATGGGATGACCGTCGAGCGGATGGAGACCTTCGAGGTTCCGAATGTCGCGTTTCCGCAGATCTTCCGGACCGAGCGGTATAGCATGAGCGCGTACGAGTTCAATCTTCCCAACGGCAAGTACACCGTCCGCCTGCATTTTGCCGAGACCTTCACGGGCATCACTGGCATCGGCGAGCGGGTGTATTCGTTTGCCGTGCAGGGACAGCAGCCGGAGACGGATTTCGACATCTTCAAGGAGGCCGGCGGCCCGTACAAGGCGATCCAGCGCGAGTACAAGGGCGTGGTGGTGACCGACGGCAAGCTGAGGATTGCGTTCACACCGAATGTAGAAAATCCGGCGATCAACGGCATTGAAATCTTCGCCGAGTAGACAGGTTCTCTCGTTGTCCGGTATCATCCTCTGTGTCTATGGTATTGGCTCTTGGTCGTTGACTTTCAGTCTCGGCCGGATACCATGGGTGGTCGATCGCAGTCCACAAAAGGTGATATCGACTGAGATCGAGCGGGGCCAGACCGTTCCTTGCCGTCTCAGAAGCAAAGGATCCAGGCAAAAGGATGGAGTCATGTCATGAAGAACAACACACCTCTGTTCGTCATCTTGTGGCCAGCGGTTCTGCTGGTCACAGCGTCGTGCCGAGAAGCTACTATGCGGGGGCACGGTCCCGTTGCTCCAGCGGTCGAGAAGATGGCGTTCATGGACCCCACGCTGCCCATCGACGAACGGGTGTTGGACCTGATCGGTCGGATGACCCTGGCGGAGAAGGTCTCTCAGATGTCCTACGACAGTCCGGCCATCGAGCGACTGGGCATTCCCGCTTACAACTGGTGGAATGAGTGCCTGCACGGCGTGGCGAGGGCCGGGCGGGCCACGGTGTTTCCACAGGCCATCGGCATGGCGGCGACCTTCGATGAGGACCTGATCCTGCAGGTCTCTAACGCGATCTCGGACGAGGCCCGCGCCATGTATCAGGTGGCCATTGAGAAAGACCGCCGCCTGCGCTACGGCGGCCTGACCTTCTGGACACCCAACATCAACATCTTCCGCGATCCACGCTGGGGGCGGGGCCAGGAAACCTACGGCGAGGACCCGTATCTGACGTCGGTCATAGGCAGCGCCTTCGTCAGGGGCCTGCAAGGTGACGATCCCAGATATCTCAAGGTTGCCGCCTGCGCGAAGCACTACGCTGTCCACAGCGGGCCCGAAGCCTTGCGGCACGAGTTCGACGCCCGGGCAAGCCTCAAGGACATGTACGAGACCTATCTGCCTGCCTTCGAAGCCCTGGTGGATGCCAAGGTCGAGGCCGTCATGTGTGCGTACAATCGGACCAACGGAGAGCCCTGCTGCGGCAGCAAGACCCTGCTGCGCAAGATCCTCCGCGAGCAGTGGGGCTTCAAGGGGCACATCCTATCCGATTGCTGGGCTATCGTGGACTTCTATCAAGGCCACAAAGTGGTCAAGACCCCGGCGGAGGCGGCTGCGCTGGCGGTCAACAGCGGCGTCAGCCTCAACTGTGGCAGCACCTTCCCTCACCTTATCGACGCCGTGCGGCAAGGCCTCGTGACCGAGCAGACCATCGACGAGGCCCTGGCGACGCTGCTGCGGACCCGGTTCAAGCTCGGCATGTTCGATCCGCCCAGGATGAACCCGTATGCGAGAATACCGGTCAGCGTCATCCACTCGAAGGAGCACCGGCAGCTCGCGCACAAGGCGGCCGCCGAATCCATCGTCATGCTCAAGAACGCCAACGGCGTCCTGCCCCTGCAAAAAGACATGAGGCGGCTGTACGTCACCGGTCCCTGCGCCGCCAGCGTCGAGGTGCTGCTGGGCAACTACTACGGCATCAGCGACAACCTGGTGACGATCCTGGAGGGCATCACGAGCAAGCTCGAACCCGGCAATTTCGCCGGATACACTCAGGGATTCCTGCTGGATCGCGAGAACGTCAACCCGATCGACTGGACGAGCGGCGACGCCAAGGAAGCCGACGCGATGATCGTGGTCATGGGCAACTCGCCCCAGCTCGAAGGCGAGGAAGGGGCCGCGATTGCCTCGCCCCACAAGGGCGACCGTGAGGACATCGGGCTGCCACCCAACCAGGTGAAGTTTCTGCGTCGTCTGCGTCAGGGCAACACGAAACCCATCATCGTTGTCCTGACCGGCGGCTGCCCGGTGGCGATGCCGGAAGTGCACGAGTTGGCCGATGCCATTCTCTACGTCTGGTATCCAGGCGAGCAAGGCGGTCGAGCCGTCGCCGATGTGATCTTCGGCGATATTTCGCCGGCCGGCCGACTGCCTTTGACCTTCCCGCAATCGAGCGACCAGTTGCCGCCCTACGAGGACTATTCGATGGTCGGGCGGACCTATCGGTACATGACGGCTGAGCCGCTGTACCCTTTCGGCTTCGGCCTCAGCTACTCGCGCTTCAAGTACAGCGGCCTGAAGTTGGATAAGACGCAACTACGCCAGGGTGAGGCAGTGCATGCCACCGTCACCGTCGAGAACACCGGTGAGGTCGCTAGTGACGAAGTTGTGCAGCTTTATCTGACCGACGTCGAGGCCTCGGTCCGGACCCCGATCGTCGCTCTGAAGGGATTCCATCGCATCCAGCTCAAGCCGGGACAGCGCAGGGAGGTCGCGTTCACGGTCACGCCGGAGATGATGTCGCTGGTCGATGAGAACGGCGACAGCAGGCTTGAGCCGGGTCAGTTCAAGGTGACCATCGGTGGCTGCTCGCCCGGCAAGCGCGGCGCGGACCTCGGTGCCCCGCAACCCGTCCAGGCGACCTTCATCGTACGATAGACAACGCTGTCGAGACGAGAGCACCCGAGCCGTGTCTCCGCCGGACGGGCTTGGATGCGTTTCGAACAACCGCGTCTATCGAAGGGGATCGAGTGTCCTGTCAGCTTCCAATCAGTCAAAGGAGGGTACCTGCGGAAAACAGAGTCACAAAATTCAAAGCAGTCACTGCCGCCGTACTCTGTGCACTTGGATTTTCTGGCCGATGCGCTTGCACGGCAGTCTGACAACGGCGATGGCACCTGTACCAATCCGCCGCTCTCTACCGATTATCCTGATCCAGATATCATCCGCGTGGACAATGATTTCTCTTTGGTCACGACCACCTTTGTCAACACCCCGGGCCTCACCATTCTGCATTCACAGGACCTGGTGAACTGGGAAATTGTCTCGCACGTCATTTCAAGGCTCGACGGAAATGGATGCAGATGGAGACAGAATGGAGACGCGACTTTCAGATCCGATGGTCCTGTCGAACGATGAGGCGTTGCCCGCCGTCGATGCTGTGGCTCCAGTTCTTGGGCGGCGCGCTCGGGCGCGGTCTGCCCATCTGCCCAATCTCCTTGAGACGCGTGTAGATAAGCTGCCAGGCACACGGTCGGTCCGGGCGGACCTCGCACCGGTCCTCGCGAGAACCGCCGCAGGGGCCGTTGAGCATTCTCTTGGCGTAGATGTCCTCGAACTGTCTCAGTGCTTTTCGGCACTTGGCATCTGAGTGTTTACGCGCGCGTGCTCGCGGTTTCTCGCCTGCGCTGCTTGACTTCTTCCCTTTCACTCCCTTGCCCCCTCTGCCAGCCATCCCGCTCCGTTGCCCCAAAATCGCTGCCTTCAGGTCTGCAAACCACTTCGTCCACGCTACCGGGTCGGACTCTAACGGTGGAGTTGGTATTTCTGGACGCCCCATGCAGAGGTGAATCATCCAGGGTCTCACTTTCGCGAAGAACTGTCTACTCTCTGGACGGCTTCGGTAACGCACCCAGTATCGCAGGATGTCCTCATCGATTTCGGCCACCTCCTCGATGCTTTCAGCCGACAAAAAACGCGCAATGTCTACGGGCAGTCTCCGCTGGATGTCTTTGATATCCGCGTTGTAGGGAGCGTCCTTCGGCCAGAGCACGTCTTGGGGCGCCGTCGAGGTCATGGACGTGAAGGTTGTCTCCAAACTCGTTGTCGAGGTCGTGGTTGTCGTGCCAGCAGACTTGGGATTATCTCTGCGCTTTGCCATTCCTGCCTACCATTCAACGCGGACAGCCGACGACGGCGGGAACGGTAGGCAACCACCACCGCCGTCAGGCTGTCCATTCAGCGCTTGAGCCTATTGTACCGCGCCCGGCCTTTGCCGCAAGCATGCCGGTCGCCTTATGGCGTGGCCCAAGTCTTCTCGCCATTTTCGTCAAACAGAGAGAGGAATGGCATATCTTTCATCACCGTCAACACAGCACGGTGTGTGCCGTTCTCATCGCTCAGCCGTAGCATGGTCCCGTTCCCGTCCACGGCCAGTCGGGCACGAGGCTTGGCGTTCTCATCACTCAGTTGCAGCACCGGCCCATTCTTCTCCACGGCCAGCCCGACCCGCTGCTTGCCCTCTTCGCCAAACATCAGCAAACCTGGCGCATTCTTGCTTACCAACAGGCCAGCACCGCAGTTGCCATTCTCGCC
>CAYFUB010000128.1:0-5435 GCA_964346195.1 uncultured Pirellulales bacterium | reverse complement strand
TGCCCCAACATCGACATGATCGTTCGCGGCGAGGGCGAGGAGATTATCAAGCAGATTGTGACGGGCGTGCCGTACGAGGAGATTCGGGGGCTTTCCTTCCGGCGCGACGGCCATATCGTCCACAACGAAAATCAGGTCCTGCCCGACCTCGCGCATATTGCCTATCCGGACCGGTCTCTGCGCCGGCACGACTACTACTGGTTGCAAGGGGGCTGTCGGCTGAGCCGGCAGACGTTCGACACGGTGCTCACGACGCGGGGCTGCCCTTTCAAGTGCAAGTTCTGCACCTTCAGTCTCAACCCGCTCGGGCAGAAACGGGAATACACGGAGCGGCCGATCGAATCCGTCGTCGAGGAGCTCAAGAGCATCACCGCCGATATCGTGCTCTTCAGCGACGACAACATGTTCACGAACCTCCAGCGCAGCGAGCAGCTCTGCGATCTGATCATCGAAAACAACATCAAGAAGATTTTCGTCGTCCAGGCCCGCGTCGATATCGCCAAGCATCGCAAGCTCCTCGACAAGGCGCAGCGGGCGGGGTTCAAGGTCTTTCTCATCGGGGTCGAATCGCCGCACGACCGGATCCTGACCCAGTTGCAGAAAGGCATCACCCGGCAGCAGATCCGCGCGGCGTTCGCCGTCCTGACGCAGTACGACTTCTTCCTGCACGGCTATTTCATCTACGGCAACGTCGGCGAGACCGCGGAGGAAATGCTTTATATTGCGAAGTTCGCCCAAGAGATTGGGCTGGACACCATCAGTTTTCAGAAGCTCCGCATCGAGAAATTCTCGCCCCTGAAAGAGGTGGTCGAGAGCACGCCGGGCTATCATTACGACCGCATCGGCGGCCCCGTCTATTCCGACCGCTACGGCCGCGAAGAGCTCAAGCAGATCCGCGACCACATCCGCCGCGAGTTCTACACCCCCCGGCAGTTACTCCGGATCGTCGAAAAGGCCCGGCGGATCGGGCTGGTTACGCCGGGCGACGTGGTCGTACCCCTGCTCAAGCTGCCGGTCGTGCTGTACAGTGTGACCAGGAACAAGGCGCAACAGAGAAGGAAAAAGAGACAGCAAGCCGGCAATGGGCACTTGGCGGCGGAATGCGGCCGAGCGGCAGCCGGCAGGTAGATCGTCGATAGCGACGGGCATTTCCCTTGAGCCGATTCATCGGCTCCGCTACATTCCCGGGGCCCTGGCATGGGGGCAGCACTCATCCGTACGTGATTCGGTCGCATGGAATCGATGCCCGAAGAGATTGAGTTGCTGGTGCGGACTCTCGCGGACCCGCGGCCCGCCGAGAGGGTGGAGGCGGCGTACCTGTTCGCCCAGACCGAGCCCAACCAGGAATCGGTGTTCCGCGCGGGCAGGTGGCTGCTCGACCGGGAATATGCGGCGAAGCTCCTGATCTCCGATTGCGGACCCAAGAGCGGCTACGTCGGGGCGGCGGCCTGCCGCCAGGCCATGATCGAGAGCGGTATCCCCAGCCAAGCCATCGAGGAGGTGCCGATGGAGCCGACGGAGATTCTGCACACCCTCATCGAGTCGCAGAAGCTCGTGCGGTTCGCAAAGGCGCGGGGCTATGAGCGAGTGGTGGTCGTCTCCGCACCGTTCCATCAGGAGCGGGCGTTCATGACCGTTGTCAGTGTCGTGCTCCGCGAATACCCTTCCCTGAAGGTCTACAGTTACCCGGGCGAGCCGCAGCCATGGGACGAAGTCGTGACGCACTCCCAGGGCAAGCTCCGCGGGACGCGGGCCGAAATGGTCGCACAGGAGCACAAGCGAATCGAGACCTACACGGCCCAGGGCGACCTCGCCCCGCGCGCGGAAATCCTGGAATATCTCCGCGCGCGGGGTTGACCGTTAGGTATCGCCCCCATGGCACGTACCTGTAATGCTTCACACGTCGGGGCCAAACGCGCCGTAACGAGGGACAATCCTGATGGATAAGGCAACGTACACAATCACTCAGAGGCGGCTTCTGCGAGGCAGTCAGCGGTTCACGATCGAGGGGGACGGATTGAGAATCGAGCGTCGCCGAGGACTGTCATTGGAGCAGCAGTTCCTCGATCTGGACGGTTCTCACCCGGAGCCATTGAGGGTCAAGCGAGTGCCTCTTGGGAAGATGCTGGCCTTGTTGATCAGTACCACTCTGGCAGCCGCATTACTGGCCTGGGCCATCAGAACCAGCAATGACAATGCATCCGCGACAGCCATGCTCTTCGGATTGCTCTCTGCGTCTGTTGCCTTCGTCATAGGTATCCAGACGCGTTTCGGGTTCGCCAATATCGTCTTGCTCCAGGGCAAGTTCCACCAAATCCGCTTATGGCATGGTCTTCCCGATAAGTCCACATTTGATGAGTTCATCGGAGCACTGAGCGCACAAATCCGTAGGACCCGAGACCACGAGCACACCCTCCTGAAACAACTACGCATGGCGAATATCATCAGCGGTGAACAGTACGACCAGGCAGTGGAATTATTTCGCCGCCACACGGATCGCGCGGACGAGCGGCATTCATAGGTCTCATGCGCGGCCTCTCACGCCATTAGCTTCTTGAGCAAAGCGCGCTGGAAGTGGAGGCGGTTTTCGGCCTGGTCGAACATGATCGAGTTGGCGCTCTCCGTGACCTCGTCAGCAATCTCGTAGCCGCGATAGGCCGGCAGGCAGTGCATGATCTTCACGTGCTTTGGAGCCGCGGCGACCAGCCCGGCATCGACCGCGAAGCCGGCGAAATCTTTCCGGCGTTTCTCTTTCTCGTCTTCCTGCCCCATGCTGACCCACGTATCTGTGTAAATCACGTCGGCATCGACGACAGCCGCACGAGGGTCATCGGTCTGCGCGGCGCAGCCCGCCGTGAAACTGTTGGCCTTTTGGATGCTCTCTTCATCGAGCTCATAGCCGTGGGGCGACGCGACGACCAGCTTCATGTCAAGCTTGCCGGCGGCGAAGGCCAGCGAGCGGGCAACGTTGTTGCCGTCGCCGATGAAGGCGATTTTGATGCCCCCGATCCGGCCGAAATGTTCCTGGATGGTCAGAATGTCCGCCATCGCCTGGCACGGGTGAGACCAGTCGGTCAGCGCATTGATCACGGGCACATCGGCATACTCGGCCAGGTCAACGACTGTCTGATGCTCGAAGGTACGGGCCATGATGCCCTGGACGTAGCGGCTCAGCACGCGGGCGATGTCCTTGACCGGCTCGCGCTTGCCGATGCCGCCGATGTCGTCCGGCTTGACGTAAATTGGGCTGCCGCCCAGGTCGGTCATGGCGACCTGAAAGCTCAGCCTCGTCCGCAGGCTCGGTTTCTGGAAAAGCATGGCCAGGGTCTTGCCGCTCAGGCACAGGTCGCGCCCGCCGGACTTGTAGAACACCTTGAGAGAGCGGCTTTCCTCGAGCAACTCACGAAGTTCCTGGACGGAGCAGTCACAAATGGCAATGAAGTCTTTCATAATCACCCCTCGGACAAGACGCTGTCGAATATCGCCACCGCCTCGTCGATCTGCTCGCTTGTGACAATCATCGGCGGCATGAAGCGGATAACGGTGTCATGGGTGCAGTTTATCCTCAGGCCGCGCTCCAGGCATGTGCCGACGATCTGGGCGCCCGGCCGGGTGAGCTGGATGCCGATCATCAGTCCGATGCCCCGCACATGGTCAATGACGGGGTGCTTGGCCTTCAAGGCCCGCAGCTTCTCCTGCGTGTATTGCCCCATCTCGACCGCCTGCCGGAGCAGATTGCCTTCCTCGATGGCCTCGATGGTCGCCACGCCGGCGGCGCAGGCGAGACAGTTGCCGCCGAACGTCGAGGCGTGCTTGCCCGGCACCAGGCAGGCGGCGACTTCTTCTTTGGCCATCATGGCCCCGATAGCGACGCCTCCGCCGAGGGCCTTGGCCATCGTGATGATATCGGGCTCGACGTCGAAGTGCTGGTAGCCGAACCACTTGCCCGTCCGGCCGACGCCGGTCTGCACCTCATCGAGAATCATCACCGCCCCCTTCTCGTCACAGAGCCGGCGGATGGCCTGCAGGAACTCAGGCGTCGCGACGTTGATGCCGCCTTCGCCCTGGATCGGCTCGACCAGCACGGCGGCGACTTCGTCGGTGAACGCCGACTCCAGCGCGGCCACGTCATTGAACGGGATGTAGCTGAAGCCCGGCAGCAGCGGCAGGAAACCCTCATGGTACTTCGGCTGTGCGGTGGCCGTCACGGTCGCAAAAGTGCGGCCGTGGAAGCTGCCCTCGCACGTGATGAACTTATACTTGCCCTGCGGCGTATACAGCCGGGACAGCTTCAGCGCCGCTTCATTCGCCTCGGCCCCGCTGTTGCAGAAGAAGCACTTGCCCCCGAAGGCCCGCGCGCTGAGCATCTGCGCCAGCCGGCCCTGCGGCTCGGAGTAGAACGTGTTGTCGATGTGGATCAGCTCGCCCACCTGCCGGCGGACGGCCTCGACCACCTTCGGGTGGCAGTGCCCGATCCCGCTGACGGCCCAGCCGGGAAACATGTCCAGAATCCGGTTGCCGTCGGCGTCCCACAGGTAGCAGCCTTCGCCCCGAACCATCACGCGCGGCAGCCGGCCATAGTTGGCAATCACGTGTTTATCGTAAAGCTCGATTGTCTCTTGTGTCGTCATGGTTGTCCCCACGGTACTCGTATCGATTCGATTGCTGTCAACGCTTCACATCACGGGCGCGAACCGCCTCAACGGCCCCTTGGGCCCGCGCGCGAGAGCATCCTCTCCCCGCCGGCGGTCCTCCATCTCGCCGGCAAAATATGCCATCCGCCGAGGGTCATGCTGAACGGAGCGAAGCGGAGTGAAGCATCCGGCCTGCGGCCGGGGATTGACCCTCGTGATGCGGGCACCTCTCGCTTCGGTGGCCAGATCCTTCGCTTCGCTCAGGATGACAGACGAGCGTGAGTCTTGCCATAGAGCGTGCCTGTACGGCCACTCCCAAGCGGGTCGGTCGGTTCGAGCAAATAGGATATTCGTTACCAACACCATAGCACCTTTTGCGAATCTCGTTTCGGTGTGGGCGGGTCAGCCCCTGACGATCTCGGTGCCGATGCCCTTTTCGGTGTAGATTTCGAGCAACAGCGAGTGGGCGATCCGGCCGTCAATGATGTGCGCTTTCCTGACGCCCGCGTCCAGCGCGATCAGGCACGCCTCGACCTTGGGGAACATGGCGTCAGTAATGATGCCGGCGTCGATCATCTCCTTGATCTGCGCCTCGTTGAGGCTGGAGACCCAGCTCTCAGGGTCGTTGATGTCCCGTCGGATGCCGTGCGTGTCACTGACCATGACGAGCTTCTCGGCCACGACGGCCGCCGCCACCTTGCCGGCGGCGCTGTCGGCGTTGACGTTCAGCTTGCCGCCGTTCTTGTCCATGGCCGTGGAAGAGATGACGGGGATCGTGCCGTCCGCGCAGAGCGTGCCGAG
>CAYFUB010000127.1:0-2049 GCA_964346195.1 uncultured Pirellulales bacterium | reverse complement strand
GCGCTTGCCGCTGCCACCCAGTACTGCTGATCTGCTTCCCAAACGTGATATGTCACGTTTGGGGTCCCCTTCCCTGTCCGAGGATCAAGAACGAGACGGGCCGATGTGGATGCTCCGGTTCAGGAATCGTGCCGCAGCTTCCATGAAGGTCTCCGAGAGGCTCGGGTGCGGATGGATCGTCATCGCGACGTCGGTCGCCGTGGCCGCCATTTCGATAGCCAGGGCGGCCTCCGGAATCACGTCCCCGGCGCCGGTCCCGACGATTCCCACCCCCAGAATCCGCTCGGAATCGGGATCGATAATCAGCTTGGTGAGCCCCACGTGTTCACCAAGCGTGAGTGCCCTGCCGGAGACGCTCCAGGGAAACTTCACGACTTTATAGGGAATCCCCTGCGCCCTGGCCCGTGTTTCGCTCAGGCCGCACTCGGCCAGTTCCGGGTCCGTGTACTCAACAAACGGAATCACGCGAGGCTCGAACGCGGCGTCCCGGCCGGCGGCAACTTCGGCGGCCACCACGCCCTGATGGTTGGCTTTGTGCGCGAGCTGAGGACCGGGCGTGACATCGCCGATTGCGAGAAGCGACGGATCGTCGGTACGACACCGGTTGTCAATCTTTACGTTCCCCTTCTCGTCGAGCTGCACCTCGGTGTTCTCCAGCCCGATGTCGGCGGAGTTCGGCTTACGCCCCACGGCGACAAGCACTTTGTCGTAGACCGCCTCTTTCTTTTCGAGGTTCTCGCCTTCAAAGCGGACCTTCAGGCCGTTCTTCTGCTCCTTCGCCTCGGCGACCTTCGTCTGGAGCATGATGGATTCGAAACGCTTCTCGAATTGCTTGTGGAGGATGCCCACCAGCTCGGGGTCCCCTCCGGGCATCAACTGTGGCATCATCTCGACGACGGACACCTTCGACCCGAACCGAGCGTACGCATCCGCCTGTTCCAGGCCGATATATCCGCCCCCGATGACGAGCATGGACGGGGGGATGTCCTTCAGGGCCAGCGCCCCCTCGGAGTCTATCGTGCGTTTTGATTTCGCGGGGAGCGTCGGCAGCATGGCAGAGCGCGAACCGGTGGCGATGATGGCCTGGTCGAACGGGATCTCCTCGGTGCCGGCGCGTTTTCTCTTGACGCGGATAGTGTTGCTATCCGCGAGGACGGCCTGGCCCTGGATATACTCAATTTTTCTCTGTTTAGCCAACAGGCCGAGCCCACCCGTCAGTTTCTTGACGACGCCGCCCTTCCAGGCCCGCACCTTATCGATATCGATTTTGGGCTTCCTGAATTCGACCCCCCAGTCCCTGGCCCGCTCGGCGTCAGCGATGACCTTGGCGACATGCAGGAGGGCCTTGGCCGGGATGCAGCCCCGGTACAGGCACACGCCCCCCGGATTCGGCTCCCGGTCGATCAAAGTGACTTTCAGCCCGAGGGCCGCAGCGGTAAAGGCCGCCGCATACCCACCCGGCCCCGCCCCGAAGATAACAAGCTGTCGTCTGTCGCCCGCCATGATTTCCTCCCATCACAGCATCATCGTGAGCGGTTGTTCGAGCGCCTGCGCGATCCAGCGGAGGAAACGTGTACCGTCGGCCCCATCGATGACCCGGTGGTCGTAAGAAAGCGACAGGGGCAGAATCAAGCGCGGCTCAATCGCGCCGGTGGCGAGGGCATCTTGCCCTTGCCCCACGCCGGCAGCAGACCGGCGCGACGCAAGGCCGGGACGGCCCCGCCACGGGACCGCCTCCCACGCGGCGCGCGAGACACCCAGGATGGCCACTTGCGGCCAGTAGATGATCGGGGCGAAGTATGTGCCGCCCAAGCCCCCGAGATTGGAGACGGTGAAGCAGCCGCCCATCATCTCGTCGGGGGTAATCTGCTTGTTTCTCGCCTTCCTGGCCAACTCCACCAATTCCACCGAGACCTGACGGATGCCCTTCTTGTCGACGTCCCGTATCACCGGTACCAGCAAGCCGCGATCGGTATCGACCGCCACGGCGACGTGATAGTACTTCTTGAGGATGACCTCGTCGCGCTCGCTGTCAACACTCGCATTGAA
>CAYFUB010000126.1:0-2196 GCA_964346195.1 uncultured Pirellulales bacterium | reverse complement strand
GGAATGGCGGGTGTCATGGCGGAGTTGGCCGCCGCCGCGGTGGCCGTGGTCATCTGGGCCAACACTTCCGTCGGCACACTCCACATCGTTGCCTACAACGTGATCTTCGTGGCCAGCGTCTCGACCGTACTGTTCAACGGCAACCCGCTCCTCCGGTTCGATGCCTACTACGTCCTCACCGATCTGATCGAAATCCCCAATCTGGGCCGGCGGGCCCGCCAGTACCTCGTTTATCTGGTCAAGCGATATGCCTGGGGCCTCAAACGTGCCTGGAATCCGGCTTTCAGCGCGGGCGAGCGGTTTTGGTTCGTCGGCTATGGAGTCACTTCTTCGCTCTATCGCATCTACATCTCGATACGCATCATCCTGTTCCTCAATAACCGCCTGCCGGAACCCTTGTTCATCCTGGTGCCGGTCCTGGCGTTCTCCGGGGTCGTGGGATGGCTGCTGGTCCCGGCCGGCAAGTTCCTGCGTTACCTGGCGACCAGCGAGGAATTGACTCGAAAGCGGTTCCGCCCAGTTGCTTCGACGGCCGGGGCGGCTCTGCTCCTGGCGGCGGGATTGGGTATCCTCCAGGCACCGGATTACTGTCGGGTCGAGGGAATTGTCGAGCCGAAAGAGTTGTCCGTTATCCGCGCAGAAAGTGATGGGTTCGTCACGGGTTTTCTCGCCTCACAGACCGAAGTCGCACCGGAGGGCTCTGCTTTGATCGAGACGGCCAATCCCGCGCTGGAGGCTGAGAAACGCAGTCTGACGGCCGAACGGCGGGTCCTGGAGATCCGGCGCAGCCTGGCGGTGACAGCGGAGGTAGCGGCGGCGCAAATCATCGACGAGCAATTGGCGGCCCTCGATGAGAAGATCGCCCGCGTGCAGCACGAGCTTGCCGCGCTGCATCTGGCGGCGCCCGCCGCAGGCACCTGGGTCTCACCGGAAATCGAGCTGGCCCGGGGCAGATATGTCCGGCGCGGTGAAGACCTTGGGGTGGTGGCCCGACTGGACGACCTGATGATCCGGGCCACGGCCGGGCAGAATGCGGCGGCTGTCATCATCGAACAGGCTCAGAAGAACGTTGAGATTCGTCTCAACAAACGGCCCGAACGGACGGTCACGGGCACAATCGAGAAGGTCCTTCCGGCCGGGCAGGAGCAGTTGCCTTCACAGGCCCTTGGCTATGCGGTAGGCGGGTCGATGCCGGTGGACCCGCGGGACCCCAAAGGCACCAAAACGGCGGAGATGTTCTTCGAGATCCGGATTCGGCCGGACCTGGCGGTCTCGGACCACTGGCTGACCGGCCAGCGCGTGATCGTGCGGATTCCGCTACGGCCCAAGCCGCTGGCGGTCCAGGCCTACCATTATGGCAGGCAACTGTTCCAGCGGAGGTTCCATATTTGATGGCCCTCGTACCGAGCACCATGTGGCGTGCCTTGGAGCAGCGGTTGGTGGATAGGCCGCTGCCACAGGGTCTTGATGCCGTTTGGGATGCCGGAGTCGGTTGGATCAGCCGGAGATTGCCCCGACGGGAGTATTTCCTGCAAAGGGCGAAGCGGGTGATCGAGCTCGAACGGCAGTTCTCGGATGTGTCCGATGCCAGGCTTCAGGAAATCATCGAGCGGCTGCGCGAGATCTTCCGACGACATCGCGATACGAGTGAGGACCTGGATCGGGCCTTTGCGGCAGTTCGTGAAGTGGGCGCGCGCCAGATCGGGGATCGTCCGTTTCTCGTTCAGGTGGCCGGCGCCTTTGCGCTGGAGCGGGGCTGTATCGCGGAGATGGCGACCGGCGAGGGCAAGACTCTCACGGCCACCCTGCCGGCCACGGTAGCCGGCTGGCGGGGTCGCGGCTGCCATATTGTCACCGTCAACGATTATCTGGCCCGGCGCGACGCGGAGTGGATGGCTCGCATATATCGTTTCTGCGGCCTGAAAGTCGCCCATGTCGAGCAGGGCATGCTCCTGGCGGACCGGCGGGCCGCTTACGCGGCGGACATCACCTACTGTACGAGCAAGGAAGTCACGGCCGATTTCCTGCGCGACCGACTCATTCAGGGGCGTTGTGGCAGTCTGTCCGCGGCGCTGCTGGACAGGATGGCCGGCACCCCACGGCCCACGCTCGACTCGCTGGTCCAGCGGGGCCTGGACTACGCGATCGTCGATGAGGCGGATTCGGTCCTGATCGACGAGGCGGTGACGCCGTTGA
>CAYFUB010000125.1:0-18275 GCA_964346195.1 uncultured Pirellulales bacterium | reverse complement strand
ACGGAGACCTTTTCGCCCCTGATCGCCGGCTTTTACACGCCGGCGTTCGTGAAGGAACTGGACCGTCGCCATCGCATCATGTTCGACAAAAGCTGGGCTGAGTCCTACGGTCGGGAGGAGATGACCGCGGAGACGTTCATCGACTGGATGGGCGACAGTTGGGGCAAGCCACGCAAGGACTGGCGGCCGGAAGTCCTCGGCCCGCTCGACGCCTGGCGCCAGGGCGGCCGCAGGTGGAAAGAGCCCGACAAGGCCAAGAAGCTGGTCGCCTCGCGCCCGGACCCGCAGGAGGTCCTCGCTGCCGCCCGCGAGCTCTTCGGCCGGATTCGGAACGCCGATTACGACCGGTTTGTCGATGAGGCCGGCAACCGACGCACGAACCACTTCGCCTTTCCCACCGCGGACCTCTATACGGTACAGAGCGATTACGGCGGCTTCGTCCAATGGATTTGCACGCATTTCCGGGACAACCCCATCGTCTCGGTGGAGTTGGGCGAGGTGTTCACGGATACGGGGCCGGTGGCCCAGCAGTGGTACTGTCCCGCCGTGCCCTACACCATCGTGCTCAAAGACGGCACCACGCTTCAGGGCAATCTTCCGTTCGTTTACGATGAGCGCCAGGAGCGCTGGCGCGGCGTAGGCGGTCTCGACTGGCACCTGCTGGCGAAAGAGACAGAGCAGACGGACTGCGCCTCCGGGAGGTAGATGGCAAGGCCGGGCTTGAGTGGCCCGGCCTTGGAAGGAGGGATTTATTTTCGTCTTGGCGGCCAGGCGGCCAAGGCCGGCTCGGTGCTCGTCCGCCCGGCCGAAGATCGCGGCCTACCCCTTCACCACATTGGAGCCGGTGCTTGGCATCGTCGAGTTGAGCGATTTCCGACGCTTCGTGATGGCCGCCATCCCCGGCCTGATCGAGGGCGCCAGCAACGGTGCCGGCCTCGGACACGATCTTCTCAAGCACATCGAACGAACCAAGATACTCGTCCGTATCCTTGGCATCACGCCGACGGACGGCTCCAACATAAAAGAACTGAGCGAACTGTTGTGGCAAGAAGTAAAAGCGCTAAAAACCTGACCCTTTGCCAAAGCCACAAAGAAGGCTAAACCTAAAAGCTCGACCTTTTGTGCCATCCTGTCAAACACAGGGTCGTGACGTACGATTAGTCAAATCCCCATCGTTCACGGCGGCCAAGAACCGGCCGAACTTTGATGAACAATTTGAATTGTCGTTGGACTTCTCTTCCGTTCTTCTGGATTTCAAGAGTACAGCGTACATTTTGCCAGTTCGAGAACAGCTCGCTCGGCTCGGCAGGTGGAGTAGGTTGGTCTATAGAGACTATGCGAACTACCTGTAACTTTCCCCACCCCTGCTTAATCTTCTCGGGTGGCAGTATCCCCGAAATCTGGGCCGCTTTGGTGTAGTCCTTGACAATCAGTGCCTCTAAGAATTCACGAACTACCTTGGTGGCAATCTCCTCGTCAGAAAGATCACCCTGTGTTAAGCCAATATCTTGCACTCTTGTATCAATGATTTCAATGTCGTCGGGAACTTCATCATCCAGACTAAACATCTTGGCACCGATCGGGACGTTGTAGTCGTGATACTCCATCACACCCTGATATTTGTATTCACCATTTTCTAATTGGTACCACTTTAAGCTTGTGACGAGGTCAGTGGCCTGGTCGACGAACAAAACGAGACGCTTTGTATTGTCCCCCAATCCTGTGGCTGTTACAATAATTGGTCGAGTTTTGCTGCCGGGCTGCTCAATTTCTATCTCTACTTCACCTTTCGCCTGTCGCTCATGTAAGCGTTCGACGGTCAGCCTTGGGTCTTCTCTCCTTGCCATCGCAAGCACTCTGGCGGTGTAAATCTCATCATTAAATCTCATCAAGAAGTTTCGCTTCTTATTCAATATTTGTGTTTCGTCTTGATTCCATACCACTATCTCCCCACCAGCCATCCATTCAGACCAGTTGATTCGCACATTC
This sequence comes from uncultured Pirellulales bacterium, assembly GCA_964346195.1. Classification (GTDB taxonomy): domain Bacteria; phylum Planctomycetota; class Phycisphaerae; order Sedimentisphaerales; family Anaerobacaceae; genus PLanc-01. The sequence goes on along the minus strand of CAYFUB010000125.1, from coordinate 16,286 downwards.
GTTGCCCGTCCGGTCTCGTCAAATTCAAGCCAGCACTCTTTTGCCACGTCATCATGCGATGAGTCAAAGTATCTAAGGTGAAGGTAACGCATAGTGCGGTTAGCTTCGATAGTTTGCTCAATGGCGTAAACAGGGGTGATCGACTTGTCCAAGGAGATTATTGAGAGTACTACCGCTATAATTATCACCGCCGCCGCGGCCAATTTGGCCATTCTGCTGTTCATGATGATTCTCCCTTTATGGGGCGTAGCCCGTGTGGATGGCGACTCGGAGGGCCCTGTGGATACCGACGCCGGGTCTCCGCAGATCCATTCATCCACTTCGGGACTGACCATGATTCCTGCTTTGCTGAACAAGTGCCTGATCCTTCTTGTTGAACGCCTGCTCATAGTGCACCATTGAGAATCGACCGCAGTCTGCGGAGACCGTACCGATATCGACCTTTGACCGTATTGACAGAGACGCCCAGAGACCGGGCAATCACGCGGAAGCGCATCTGGCCGTGGATGTGCAGCACGATCACCTCGCGCTGCTCCTCCGGCAGGTCGGCGAGAGCCGAGCTGAGCAGCCGCAACTCTTCGTTGCAGATAATCCGTCGGCTGGGCTCATTCGTATTCGCGGGCTCAGGACTGTCGCCCTCCGCCGCGCGGGCTTGGTTTCGTTTCTTCCGCATCAGGTCACGGACCCGATTGGCCACGCACGTGCCCAGGTAGGCCCGGAGGTCGCCCCGGAACTCGCGGTCCGCGAAATTCCGGGCAAAGGCGACAAAAACATCGTGCACCGCGTCTTCGGCGATATGCACGTCGTGCGAGAGGGCAATCGCCAGGACCAGCAGACCGTCTCTGTGCTTGTCATAGATCCGGCGCAATGCATCGGCGTCTTTTTCCCGATGCCGGCCCGCAAGCAACCAGTGTCCCATAGGACGACCTCATGCACGAGAAGTGAACATTCACTACAGATATAACGGCTCCGGGGGCGGTTTGGGTATCGGCGGGGTATTTTTTTTGTGCCGGTGGCGAGACCGGCCGGGACGGGCGCATGGAAAAGCCGGGCCGCGCGGGGCCCGGCCCGGCAACGATTTGTTATTTCTGTTCCACGAGCCAGGGGATCGGAGGGAGGTGGTCGGGAGCCACGTCGCGGATGCTCAGATCGCCGTATACGACTCGATAGGAACTCGCTCCCGGCGGCCTCCACCAGCATACGGCTTTGGTGGCGTCACCGAGCTTCACGTCTTCGCCCACGTACTGATAGTCGCTGCCCTCAGGCAGTTGCTCTATGAAGGCGCAACCCAGAGTGCTCCGGTGGGCTTCCTCCTCGGACCAGTTCTCGATCCTTTTGACGTCAGCCCGGCATTTCTCCCTGACCTCGTCCGTCAGGGGTCTGCCGCCCATGTACCGAGTGGGGAATTTCCCATCCAGGTACCTGGGGTACACGGCCAGCCCTTCAACGAGGTGTTCTTCCGTCAGTTCAAACGGCGTCGTCAGCCGTTGCGTCTCGAGGTCCAGAACACAGTAGTCGGCGGGCGGCTCGAAAAGCTGCTCGTCCAGTTCAATATCGAACCTGATGTCGCTCATCAGCGTTCTGGTCCGGCCGTTCTCATCGGAGATGGTCTCGATCTGTATGGGCAGAGCCGTGTTCGGATCGGCCCAGACCGTAGTCTTGCCCTTGTCTTTGGAAATCTCGAAGCAGACAGCGTCGCGACCGTTCAATTTGACCTGCCCCAGATCCTTCTCTGTACCGTCTCGCAGGTCTCTCTTCAACCGCTCATAGGTGCGGAGCTGATGGCCGGTGTCGCCATCTCCGTCGCCGCTCACGGCCGTCTTTGTACGAGGATAGAAGGTTAGACACTTATTCTTCAGGTAGTTGATTATGGCCACGTTGTATTCGTCGTCGCCCTCGATGATGTCCGACCGGCAGAGATACGGTTCCAGGATGCTGACGGTGGCCACCTCCCTCGTGCCGTCGATCTCGAATTCACGTCTGAACGTGACGGTCCGCGCTGTCTCGACGTTTTCCAGCACGTCGGCTCAGGCGACGGCGGGTGCAATAGGCGAGCCGCCGAGATAGTGGAGACCGATTAGCGCGGCGATGACGACTGCCGCGGCAATGGCTATTCTCGTTATCTTGCTGTTCATGGTGAGACCTCCTGTGAATCGGCGCAGCCGCAGGACTACGCCGGGTCGCTTCTCCTGTGTCGCACTCTCCGGCAGCGAGGCCATCAGTGCGTTGCGCAGTGCATCATGATCCTGTGTGAAGGACTCATATGCTTTATCCAGATTCTCATCCAAACGCGCGTTCATCGGATGTTCTCCTGTTGTTGTTCCAATTGCCGTCGCAAGTTCGTGCGTGCGCGGTCGAGCAGCTTATAGAAGCCGCTGCGCGACAGATTCATGATCCGCCGGGCTCCCTCGGCCGATTTGTCCTGCAGGTAGAACGCGTGCAACGCCAGGCGTTCGTTTTCCGCGAGGGCGCCGAGCAGGCTCAATAATTGCCCGTTTTCGCTGTGCCCGGGAAGACTCTCGGCGGCCACCGGGTCTGTCTGCGCAGCGCTGTGCTTGCGGCGTTCCCGGGCCTTCTGTCGGCGCCATTCCAGGCACCGCCGCCTGGCGATGCCGATAAGCCAGGGTCCGAAGCTCTCAGGCTTGTGAAGCTCGCCCAATCGTTCGTAAGCCCGCAGAAACACGTCCTGGGCCAGGTCCTGAGCGTCGGCCAGGTTCTGCGTATCGTCGTGGCAGACCGCCCGAACCAGCGGCGCATACCGGTCGTATAGTATGCCGTAAGCGGCTTTAGCGCCGGCGACCACGGCTCGTACGAGTTCTATTTCGCTCGGCTTGTGCACCTTGACGCCCTCAAGCCTCGAAGCATCTGACAACATAGTGACCGGCGGGGCGAAACTGTCCACCGCAAAACCAGGGTTCTTGAGGAGCGGACGGCGCGCAGATTGACAAATACGGCGAAATGCGGTACAAGCGAACAATAGCGGGAACGTGAAAAACAGTACGGACGAACTGGAACTGAAGACCTGAGCGTGGTTTATGAATATTATCGCTGTGGACATCGGAAATACGAATATTGCCATCGGGCTCTTTCTCGACGGCAATGAGGAGTTCATCCGCTCCATTTCGGGGCAGGCGGAAGCGGAGCTGCGCGAGTGCCTGGTCGATGCCTGGGGGAAGGTCCCCATCCTCGAAAGCTCGAAAGAGAAGAAGCGCAACGGCGTGATCGTCGTCAGCAGTGTCAGGCCGGCCTGGACCGAGCTGATCCGGCAGATCGCTGAGGAAGAGCTCGGTGAGAAGATCCGTCTCATTGGCGAGGATCTCCCGCTGCCCATCTCGGTCTGGGTCGATGATCCCCGCAGGCTCGGCACGGATCGCATCGTTTCGGCGGCGGCCGCGTACGCCGTCGTCGAGGACGCGGTCGTCGTGGCGGATTTCGGCACCGCCGTCACGATCGACCTTGTTGATCGGAACGGCGTCTTCCAGGGCGGGGTCATCTGCCCCGGCTTCGAGATCAGCGCCCGGGCGTTGAAGGACAACACCGCTCAGCTTCCGAAGGTTACGGTCCATAAGCCGAGCGGGCCTTACGGCAAGAACACCGCCGACGCCATCAACTGCGGCTTGTACTACTCGGTCATCGGGGCCATGGAAGAGATTATCCGCCGCTATGCCGAGGAGATTGGCCACTGGCCCCAGACGATCATCACGGGCGCCGGCGCCGAGACCATCAAGGACGACTGCCCCTTCGTGGACAACTATGTCCCGCACTTGGTCGTCAAGGGCATCGTCCTGGCCTACATGAAATACATCGAGGAAAAGAGCGAGGAACTGGTCTGAGGATATCGAAATGTCTGCCTGGTCGATGCCGCAGATATTCTTCAGCGAATGGTTCTGGGTTGTGATCCTGGCAGGGCTTGTGGGGGCGCTCTGCCGGGCCAGGAAGGAGTGTCTGCCACCTTTTCCCAAGACGCGGGAGTTTCTTGTCAGGCACAGGAAGGGAATTGGGAAAGCCACGGACACTCTTCTCACCGTCATGATTATGCTGGGGTTCCTGTTTCTGCTCCACCCGGTTCATACCATACTCGATGCCTTGTCGACGCCCCAGCCGATACGGGCGGCGAGTCTTCGATTTGCCGTAGCGTATTCCTCCGCGTTCATGATCTGGTGGTCAAGCGGTGAAGGTCTCCTTGTCGGCTGTCTCTCGTTCTTCGAGTCGAACGTGACGACGTGGAAAAGGACCATCCTCCTTGTCCTGTGTCTTCTGCCCATGGTGTTCGCTGTCCTGGCATTGGCGATAGATGCAAATCTCGTCGAGCATCCCTGGCCCATGATTCAATTGAGCGTCTGCCTCTCAATGTTCAACTGGATTGTCAATGTGCCTCCTGTTGTGACGGGCCGGACCCTGTCTGACATCACGCGGCGAATCATGGCCAAGCTGCATTTGAAGTCGGACGATCAGCCCAATTGATTCGGAGAGCGGCGTGGACTTATCAGCGGCAGTCATGACCGGTCCGGGCGCAGGGGCCATCGCCACCATCCAACTCTTCGGGGGCTCGTCGGAGGCCGTCCTGCGAAGGATCTTCCACGGGAAGGGGGGTAGGCCGCCGGATCTGCCACGCGGTCATATCGTGCTCGGCCATATCGTCGATGGAGGGGAATTGGTCGACCAGGTTACGATTGGCTGTGAAGGCCCCGATAGCTTCGCCATCCATTGTCACGGCAACCCGCTCATTGTCGAGCGGATCATGAGATTGCTGCAACGCCATGAAGTTGCACCCATATCGGCCGAGCAGATGCTGGCCCGAATGTTGACCAGCCGGGGGCACGCAGACTCCATCGGCGTCGAGGCCAAGCTCGCCCTTACCACGGTCAAGACCATTGAGGGCGCAACGATCATCTCCAACCAGGTGAACGCAGGTCTATCCCAGAAGGCCAGGCAATGGCGCGAGCAGCTCGATTCGCCGTCCTGGGCGCAGATTGCCGCTGAAGCGGCGCAGGTTTTGCGCGACAGCGAGCCGGCTCGATTGATTCTCTCCGGCTGTACCATCGCTTTGATCGGCCCGCCAAATACGGGCAAGAGCACTCTCCTGAATACCCTGGCCGGCCGCGAGAAAGCGATTGTCACGCCCATTCCCGGCACCACCCGCGACTGGGTCGCGGCGGAGATTCACCTCCCGCCCCTGCTGGCCACGCTCATCGATACCGCCGGCCTCGACCCCTCGCTGGGCACCGTCGGCACCATCGACCGAGCCGCCCAGCGTATGAGCGTCGAGATCATCGACCGCGCCGACCTGGTCCTGCTGGTCCTCGACCTCAGCCAACCCGCCGGGCAAATCGACCCGCAGCTCATGCACAGCCTCTCCAACAAGCGAACCGTTGCCGTTCTCAACAAAGCCGACCTGCCGAGGCAATTCGATCCTGCCTGCCTGGCGAGGCAATTGGACTGGCGAGTCCCTATCAGCGCCGCACAGAGCACCGGGATTGAGGATCTGACCCGGGCCGTGCATGGAGCATGTAAGGTAGCGGGGTTTCCGCTTGATTGCGTCGTTGCCTTCACAGACCGCCAGAGGCGTCTGCTCGACGTGCTCCGACACGCCGGATCCGGGGACGAAGCGGCCTCTGCCATAGCGGAGTTGTTGGACGGGTCCATTCCCATATGATCTCACCCGGGCGGTTCCGCTCTTTGCATCCGGCTTGCTGAAATATTGGCGGCAAGGCACCTATCGCAGTATAATTCGACTATGATTACCCAAGCTGACCAGCAAGCGGTTCGCACGATCTGCCGGAAATATGGCGTCAAGAGGGCCTTGCTCTTCGGGTCCAGCCTTGATACGACGCGCGAGGCTCGGGATATCGACATTGGCGTCGAGGGGCTTGCACCGCGGGATTTCTTTCGCTTCTACGGGGAGTTGATGTTCGCCCTGTCCAAGCCGGTCGACGTGATCGATCTGTCGGGGCAGTCGAAGTTCGTCGAACTCATCCGGCGTGACGGAGTGCCTCTCTATGGGTAGCTTGAGAGAACGGATCGAGTCGGAGTACGAGGCTATCCGCAAGACCCTGGATACCCTGCCACCGGCGCGTCGTCTGACGGAGTTGTCCGTCCTCGAATTGGCCGGAGTGGCTACGTTGCTGCACAATTTCTATAACGGCGTCGAGAATGTCATCAAGCAGATCTTCCTGGGTAAAGGCTTGCCGATTCCCGAAGGTCCGGCCTGGCATCGTGACCTCGTGACAAGGGCTGAAGAACACGGAGTTCTCTCCGAGACAACAGCCGAGCGATTGAAGCCGTTCCTGGCTTTCAGGCACTTCTTCAGCCACGGCTATGCTCTGGACCTCGATCCGCAGAGGATGGAATCTCTGGTTGCCGACGCGGCCAACGTGTTCCGCGCGGTTGTGGAGGATGTCAACAGACTACCTTGTTAGAACTATCTGTGGTCCTTTTCGCGTTTTGATGGCGGTCTGGGCGGCCTACGCTTCTTGAGCGCGAGTCGAACGACTTCATGGCCCGAGGCTTCCTGAACGGAACGTAAATCAGCACAAATAGCGGTAAGATCCCCTCCAAATCTACGCGTGTGTTCCATTCGCCACTTCCGCACTTCCTCAACAATAGGATCTCTCATCTGTCAGCCTCCAGCAGGATGGCAGACTGGAAGACCATCTGGACTGCTACCGTCCGGTCCGGGGTTTCCGAACTTGTTTGCCCGACGCAGTCTCCTTGTGCCGGGTCTTCTTCCTGCGCCCCGAGCGACCGTGCTTCCTGCTCTCCTTGATTTCCGAGACGATTTCGTCCAATGTCATGCCTGCGAACACTTGTTCGCGCTGAGCGGTGTAGTCGCCGTAACCTGCCGTGTACTGACTGATAAACCTCAGTGTATCGACGACTCCAATCTCTCGGTACAGTACCTTGATTGCCTCGGTCGTTATCTCCGCCAAGGGCCGTGCCTCTCGTATCATAATTCAAGCTCCTCTATCAACTCAACGGGCGAGACCACGGCGTCCTGAGGCCGGGCCTTCTTCTCACCTTTCGAAGAAGGCTCCCATCGCCCTCCTTCCGCTTCAGCCATGGGGGGCGTTTGCGTCGGTATTCCCGCATCGCGCGAGATTCTCGATCCAAGTAGCTAGGTCTCGCGCAATCTTGAAGTAGCTCGGGGATCCTGCGCGGATTTCAATCCTCTTGACGAGAAAGCCGGCCTGTTCGTATTCCTGGCGCTCACCTTCAACGGCGACTGGGTTTTTGCCCGCACGGTCCACGAGGATAGCAACCTGTTCATACTGGAACTTGCTGAGTGGAGCAAAGCAAACGAAATCCGGTCGCCTTTTCCCTTTCAAGATTGAGGGCTGAGGAACAAGCATCGGGAAATGTTCTGCGCCCGTTATGAGCAAGAACCATTCGAGAATCATGGCTTCGTCTCCTGTCTGACACAGTCCATGTGTTCCTCTGATATCGCACAAGGCCTTGATCATGCGACAATCAATCTCATCCGGCCGCAGGGATCGCGATTGAAGAAACTGACATGGTGTGTCAGAGCAAGAGTCCTTCAGTTCATAGGCCAACTCACTAGTGTATTGCTGTGTTGTGACATCGAATTTCGCCGACACCGTGGCAGAGGATTCCAAGCGACATGTGTCACCTCCATTGAGGCTTACCCAATCATTATACTGCTGCAAGAACGAACGCTTGGAGTAGGGACGATACAGCAGATTCCATTGGTTCACATCGTTTGGCTCAGCCAGCGGGACCATCCTGCAGATGAAACCCTTTGGCAACTGCAGTTGAGCAGGCAGGTCTTCAGCCGGCATCCCCAGCATTTCAGCCATAGGCAGATCCTCACAGGTAGGACACCAAAATGCCGGGTCGTCAGTGCCTGAAAACCAGTAGAAGGTATCGGATCCCACGTTGATTGGGGTCTTGCACCTAGTGCACACGTAGCGTGTCTCGCAGCGATCGTACGTTTCTTTCATGGTCTTCTCTTGCATCAGTTGTCGGTTATGCGATTCCTTGAGCGGCATCTTCTTCGCTTGCCCGGTCCTTGCAGTATTCGCCGGCTGTGCTCCCATTGGCGGTGACGCAGATTTCGCACCCACTCTACGCTGTCTCGCATATCCTCATGCATCCGTCACACACCGACGAACGGCTCGGGAGTCAGCTTTCTTTGCCTTCTCTTTTTCGCGCCCGGCCCAGCAGCATGTTGGGTCTTGAGAAAGGCCAGGAAATCGATGATCGTCCTTCGCGCTTCCAGCGGCAAGGATGCTGTTTCGCGAGCGATCTTTGCAGCGTTCATTCCTGACCTCACGCAGTGATGATTCTCCTATCAAACAAAAGTATACTCCGCCGTCGTTCCTGGGTCAAGAAAGGATTCGCGGGTCCGAGGCGGTTGTGAAGCGGGGCAGAATCTGTATAATCGTGCGTATGGCGCAATTCATGGAAAACCTGAGTCCGGCGATGCGGCAGTTTCATCATTTCAAGGGCAAGCACCCGGACTGCATCCTGTTCTTCCGGATGGGGGATTTCTACGAGACGTTCTACGAGGACGCCAAGACCTGCTCGCGCGTGCTCGGCCTGACGCTGACCAGCCGGGACAAGGGCAGCGAGAACCCCATTCCGCTGGCCGGCGTGCCCTATCACGCCATCGACGGCTATCTCAAGAAAATGCTCCAGGCCGGTTATCGCGTGGCGGTCTGCGAGCAGGTGGAGGACCCGAAGACGGCCAAGGGTGTTGTCAAGCGCGATGTGGTTCGCATCGTGACGCCCGGCACGCTCACCGACGACATGCTCCTCGAGGACAAGAAGGACAATTTCCTGTGCGCCATCGACCTCGACATCAAGGGCTACACGGCGTTGAGCTGGGTCGATATCTCTACTGGGCATTTCTTCGTGCAGCGGGTCCCGGAAAAGGAATTTCTCCACGAGTTGCAGCGGCTCGCGCCCGCCGAGTGTCTGCTTGCCGACCGGCGCGGCGAGCTGTTCGAGGTCGAGACCCGCAAGCTGGCCAAGGACATCGGCCAGTTGACGCGGGCGATCATCACCGAGCGGCCAAGCTGGTACTTCGACCCGTACCAGGCCAGGCAGCGGCTGCTCAAGCACTTCGGCGCCGCCACGCTGGAGGGTTTCGGCATCGGCGGGGACGATGACGACCTCGTTCCACCGGCCGGGGCCATCATCGAATACCTGAATGAGACGCAAAAGACCACGCTCGGACACATCCAGAGCCTGCGCAAGGTCAGCCGGGGCAGTTACCTGCAGATTGACCCGACTTCGCTGCGCAGTCTGGAGATTCTTCAGACGATTCGCACGGAGAGCCGCCGGGGCTCGCTGCTGGCCTGTCTCGATGAGACGCTGACGGGCATGGGCGGCCGGATGTTCCGCAACTGGCTCTGCATGCCGCTGTGTGACGTGGCGGCCATCGAATCCCGGCAGGATGCGATTCAGGAACTCAAGGAGAATCTGCCGAGTCTGACGCAAATCCGCGAACTGCTCTCCAATATCGCGGATACGGAACGGATCGCGGCCCGCATCAGCACATTCCGCGCTAGTCCGCGCGATCTTCTGGCCTTGGCCCGCACACTACGCCGTGTGCCACAGCTTCGGGAGCTGCTCGCCGGGTTCACAAGTGAGCTGCTCGCTGCTCTGGCGACACAGTGCGACAGCATGGACGAGCTCGCCGACCTGCTTGAGTCGGCCGTCGAGCCGGATTGCCCCACGCACCTGCGCGACGGCGGCGTGATACGCAGCGGATTTTCCCAGGAGCTTGACCGGCTGCGCTCGATCTCTCGGGACGGCCAGAGCTGGCTGCGCGACTATCAGAAGCAGGAATCGCAGCGCACCGGTATCGCCAACCTGAAGGTCGGCTATAACAAGGTCTTCGGCTACTATATCGAGGTCACGAACGCTTCGACCGACAAGGTCCCGGCCGAGTACGTCCGCAAGCAGACGGTCAAGAACGCCGAGCGCTATATCACCGAGCAGCTCAAGGAATACGAGAACGAGGTGCTGACGGCCGAGGAGAGGGCCCTGGAGTTGGAGCAGCGGCTGTTTGAGGACCTGCGGGCGGAAGCAGCCAAGTATGTGCGCCGCTTGCAGCAGCTTGCCGACACGGTCGCCCAGTGCGACTGCCTGGCCTGCCTGGCCTATATCGCCGGACGCCGCAACTACAACCGGCCCAAGGTTATCGACGACAGCCGGCTCATCATTCACGAAGGCAAACACCCAGTGCTGGCTGAGATGCTCGGGGCCGAATTCGTGCCCAACGATGTCGAACTAGGCCACGGGGCGGGCGACATCGCTCTCATTACGGGTCCGAACATGAGCGGCAAGAGTACCTACATTCGCCAGATTGCCCTGTTGACCCTCATGGCGCAGGCCGGCTCATTCATCCCGGCGAAAGACGCCGAGATCGGACTGGTAGACCGCATCTTCACGCGGGTCGGGGCTTCGGATGAGCTGGTACGGGGCCAATCCACGTTCATGGTCGAGATGACCGAGACCGCCAACATCATCAACAACGCCACGAGCCGGTCCCTCGTGATTCTCGACGAGGTCGGCCGGGGCACCAGCACCTACGACGGCCTGGCCCTGGCCTGGGCCATCACCGAGCACCTCGCCACGCGCCTGAAGTGCCGCACCCTGTTCGCCACACACTATCACGAGCTGACCGAACTGGCCGAGTTGTTCGATAACGTCCGTAATTACAACGTGGCCGTCCGCGAATGGATGGACGAAGTGGTCTTCCTGCACCGTATCCTGCCCGGCGGCACGGACAAGAGCTACGGCATCCACGTCGCCAAGCTGGCCGGCATCCCCAAGTCCATTCTCGCCCGCTCCGACGAAATCCTCGACGAGCTCGAATCCGCCTTTGCTAAAGCGGCCACCGGCGACCGTCTCGCCAAACACAAGACCAAAGAACGTGACGGCGACGCCCTCTTCGTCCAGAAGCACAAGTCCGTCCTCGACAAACTCGCCGGCACTGACCTGAACCATCTCACCCCCCTCGAAGCCATCAACCTCCTGAGCCGGATCAAAAGCGAGATCAGCGAGAAGTGACCTGGTCCGGGCCGGTGTACTAGTTCTCGATTAGGACCTTCATATGGTTTACCCTTTTTGCGGCCAAGCCCTCAAACCGTTTCATACGGATCATGGAAGATTCCTGCGCGGCACAGACTCAGTCATCCTGAGGCGAAGCCGAAGGATCTGGCCCCCGGATGAGACGTTTCTCCCGTTCGTAGGCCAGATCCTTCACTGCGCTGCGCTTCGTCCAGGATGACACACGGGGCGCAAGAATTTTTCCTAATCCGTATCACGTGATCTGCGCCGCACACGAATAGGACTTTCTCATGCAATCTGTCCGTCCTATTCGAGACGCAAGAATCGTTTGTTAAACAGTTTTTCCAGGTTCCCAATAAGAGCAATGATAAAACAGCGCAGGAATTCGAGATTTGTCGCTATACCGCTAAGGTAGAATTTCCTGCCAATCTTCAGGAGCTGAACCGGCCGATAGAAGTCTCTCTTGGCCTTTTTGAAAATCCGCCGCAGCTGCTGAGTAGAATAGTCATCGGAAAAGATCCTCCCTTTTTCATCTATATGATATTCCGGCGTATTCTCCACGATCTTCCTCAGGGGCGAATATTTCAGCCCGCGCAGTCTGGAGAGAACCAGAATATCTACCCCCAGGGAACGGGCAAAGGGGGCTATCTCGTACATCTCTTTCTCATCCTCTCCAATATATCCAATAATGAAGTAACCTGCGTGTATCATGTTGAACTTCCTCAGGATCTCAAAGGCCTCCGTTGCCTCCTGAATGGTGAATCCCTTGCCCATTCGCTTAAGGGTTTTATCCTGAGCTGACTCGATGCCATAGGCTAGAATCCGAAATCCTGCCCTCCACATCTTCGCAAGTATCTCAGGATGGCGGGCAATCTCGATACGCAACTCCACGGCAAAGGTCTTTTTGATCCTCCGGGCAATGAGAAGGTCGCAGATTTCTTCTACTCGCTTTATACTGACGGCGAAACTGTCGTCGGAGAAAATGATTACTTTCGCTTTGACACTTTCTATTTCGTCTACAACAGATTCCGGCGAACGCGCAGACCAGCCCCTCAACTGCCCCAAGGGATTCAATTTGTGGGTACAGAATTCACAGTTATAGGGACATCCCCGCGAGCTCATCACCGTATCGATCCCAAAGCTCAAACCGAACATAGCTCTATGGCGATAGCGGTAACGGCGCAGGGTGCGATCGGGATAGAAGTTTCTGACCTTGGGAAGAATTGCGGCCTCATTATGGATTATTTTTCCCTTCTGGCGATAGGAGATCCCGCTGATCTCACTCAGCTCTTTCCCGGAGAAAATATCCTGCGCAATCTCTTCACCATCCCCCCGAACGATGACATCGATCCGGGGCGAGGCTTCGAGATACTCCTCCACGTTTTCCGTGGCATGAATCCCTCCCAGAATGACCATCGTCGCCTCGGGAAGCTGCTCGATCAGGCCCAGAGCAGCATCTTTCTGGCGAGGCCAGTTGATACTTATTCCGACTACCTCCACCCCGGGGAAGAACTTGAACACGGGCTCCTTCTCATAGCGCATATCGATGATGCTCAGCTCCTCCACCAAATCCTTGACCGCGGTAGCGATATACTCCAATCCAAGCGGAGGGAAGAGGTCATTGTAGGATAACCTGGTTGTCTTTCCATAGGGATAAATGAAAAGGGCCTTTTTCCACCTTTTCATTAGAAGCCTCCTTTTCTATCTGCCCAGAGATAACCTCAATTCCAGACACCGTAGTCAATTCAATTACGAGACGGGGAAGCAGTCCTGCCTTCGCAGGGCCAAGCTTGTCCCCGCGCGCGCGGGAAGGATACGAATATCGAAACTCGAAAACCGGACCGGTTCTTCCATGGCGAAAGTCACGCCTTCAACCAGAACCTCGCGCAACAGGCTGATGGTTTTTCGGATCATCCGCGTTTCAAATCTGTCTCAGGTCTCGATCTCGGGATTTCGGACCGGCCGGCTTCCGGCGGCAATGGCTGTAAGAAATCCCTGCTTGACAGAATGATAGCCGCCGGGAGCGAAGCGGGCAAGGGAAGGAGTGGTAAGAAACGGATAATTCGTGATAAGGCGGAAAGCGGCCGCGCGGCCCTCTGGATTGACTCTGGGTGATTGATTGTTGCTGATTTCCCCTGCGTTTGTCGCATAATAGGCTGGCAGCGGATTCGGGTGAGGGATCCCGCTGACTGCTCATCCCAGCGTGCTTTGCGCCGTCTGGTATACCACCCGCTGGTAATCCGCAAAGGGAAAAACGCATTCTGGCTGCGGGCGGCGGCCGCGCTGGGTGAATCCTTGTAAACCCGTGCCTGACAGGGGTCTTCTTTGCCTCCCGCTGGTCGAGGCGCGGAGGTTTCGCCGCGGGATGTGGTTGCGGACGATAGCGTTGACTTGGGAAAAACCGTTGCAGGAAGACCGGGGATGGGGCTAAATAGTAGAGCACGAAGGCGGACAACGTGTGCCGTCGCTGTGGGCAGGGGTGTATGATGTCAGGAAGGCATTGAGATGCAGAGAGGATCGCTATGAGAAAGTACGCGGGATCGAAGGTTGTCGCTTGGGCGGGTTTGCTGCTGGTGCTGGCCGGGTGCTCGGAAGTGCCCATCACAGGCCGGCGGCAGTTGAACCTTGTGCCGGACGATTTGATCAATTCCATGAGCGTCCAGCAGTACAGCCAGTTCCTTGCCGAGAGCAAGCTGAGCACCGATACCCGGCAGGCCGCGATGGTCCGGAATGTCGGCCAGCGGATCGTGAAGGCGGTGAACGAGTACTGTCAGAAGTACTGTGATGAGAACCCGTTTGCCGGCTATGAGTGGGAGTTCAACCTGGTCGAAGACAAGGCGGTCAACGCCTTTGCCATGCCCGGGGGCAAGGTGGTCGTGTACTCGGGCATTCTTCCCGTGACGCAGACCGAGCCGGGCCTGGCGACCGTAGTGGGCCACGAGATTGCCCACGTGTTTGCCAAGCACGGCAACGAGCGGATGAGCCAGCAACTGCTCGTGCAAATGGGCGGTACGGCCCTCTCTGTCGCCCTGCGGGAAGAACCGGAACAGACCCGGAACCTCTTCATGACTTCTTACGGCCTGGGCGCTCAGATCGGGCTGCTGCTGCCGTACAGCCGCAAACACGAGACGGAGGCGGACCGGCTGGGCCTGATCTTCATGGCGATGGCCGGCTACGACCCTCGCGAGGCGGTGACTTTCTGGCAGCGCATGGAGGCTGCCAACGAGGGTGCGGCGGCACCGCCCGAGTTCCTGAGCACGCATCCCGTCTATGAGACGCGTATCAGGAACATTCAAGAACTGATTCCGGAGGCGATGGAGTACTACAAGCCGGCGGCGCAGCCATAGCCGGATAGGGCGAAGGACCGCGGACAGAAGGTCTCGCCAATGGTTTGTGTCGTGGGCCTTCTGCCCGCGATTCGGGGGCGCTCGCGCCCTCGACACGAGGACAGAGAGCAGAGGACGGGATCGATCTGTCATCCGTCCTCGGTTCTCTGTCTTCCGACTCGGGCGGCGGCGCGGCCGGCTGAGGCCCCCGTGGACCAGCACATCTGCAGATTGTGCCCGCCGCACGGGCCGTCCAGGTCGATGACCTCGCCGGCGAAGAACAGGCCCGGACGAATTTTCGATTCCATGGTCCGCGGATCGATCTCGTCCCGGCTGACGCCGCCGCGGGTCACGGTGGCTTTCGTTATCGGCTCCGTGCCTGCTATGCACAGCGGCAGTCTCTTGATGGTACTGACAAGTCGCCTGCGTTTTTCGCTTGAGAGTTGCCCCGCCTGCAACTTGCAGTCACACTCCACCAGGCGGCATAGTATGCGCGAGAACTGGCGGGGCATGAAGCTGGACAGGACGCCCGCTATGGTCTTCCTCGGATGGGCCTGCAAGTCCTGTTGCAGCCGCCTGTCAAGTTGTGCGTTGTCAAGAGCAGGCAATACGTCAATCAGAATGGGGAGGCGGGCTCGCCTGGCGGACAATGCGTCGGCCAGCAGACGGCTCAGGTCCAGTACCGCCGGGCCGCCGATACCATTCTGCGTGAAGAGCATATTGCCGGCAGTCGTGAGCTTATGCCCGTCGATGTCGGCCCATATTTGCACGTCCGGCAAGGAGATGCCCGCCAGTTCGCCCGGCCAGGTCTCCTGCGTGATCAGCGGTATCAGCGCCGGCCTGGGCGGGATGATTCTGTGTCCCAGTTGTGCCGCGAAGCGGTAGCCGTCACCTTTGGACCCCGTCTGGGGCCAGGAGACGCCCCCGGTGGCGAGAATCACCCGTAAGGCGAGCATCGGGCGTACTTCGGTGCGGACCGCAAAGCCGTCGTCACCGCAGGCAATCTCCCTCACTCTCGATTCGTACAGAAAGTGGGCCCCCAGATTCCCGGCTTCCGTCACCAGGATATTCCGTATGTCTGCGGCCTGGTTGCTGGCGGGGAAAACGCAGCCGTCCGGCTCGACCGTGCTGGCCAGACCCCGCGCGCGGAAGAATTCCCTGATATCCTCTGGAGACAACTCGTACAGGCTGTGTCGCAGGAACCGGCCGGCCTTGCCGAACGCCCGGGCGATCTCCTCGGGGCCGCCAGCGTGGGTGAAATTACACCGTCCTCCACCGGTGAGCAGGAGCTTTCGCCCGGCAGTGGCGCTGGCCTCGATTACCGCGGTCGGGGCACCAGCCCCCGCCGCGTGGATGGCGGCCATCAGTCCGGCCGGACCTGCCCCGACGATGCAGACTCCTGTCGTCATATGCGTTTCCTGTGAGAATTTCGTGTCATGGGCCGATTGTATTGTGCCCGTTGTGGCCGCGGCCTGCAACTATTGAGCCGGTCCAGTACCAGGTAACGATTCCGGCTGTCACCCGCCGCGGTTGTTGCTTTCTGTCGGGCCTCCTGTGGGCATCATGCGTGGTGAGTAGTCCGATTCCGATGCATTGGCTCGGGCTGGCTTATGGCTTTTCCAGTATGCCCTGGACCCGGGGATCGTCTTTCCTGATTTTCATCGTCACCCATCCCTCGGTATCCACGCCAAGGTACTCGATGCAGCCGATTAGCAGGTAGTTGACGGCCTCGCGCAATTCGGGGTCGTGCCGGCCGACCACCGCCTCGCCAATCCAGACCGGCTCCCTGCCGGCCCCGGCGGCCTGGTCCTGCGCATAGAGCTTCATTTCCAGCCAGTGGGTATAGACCGTCTCGATAAAAGGCATGTAGGCGGTGTAGCCGTAGCGCCAGGGGCCGCCATACCAGCCGTAGAATCCGTAGTA